>BBPT01000004.1 GCA_000829755.1 Parachlamydiaceae bacterium HS-T3 | reverse complement strand
CTGTAAGATGGGAAAGAAAGGTTTGTTTTTGGAAAGGGTTTTTGGCTCTAAGCTTGATAGTTTTTTGGATAGATAGATTAGTGGGATAGGTTCAAAAATCTGTTTATCCCATTATTTGCTTATCTTCTTCACAGAAAAGGAGAAATCACAGGCATTGCCTTTATCGATTCAATATCTGTTTGTCATAACAAACGCATTAAAAGAAACAAAGTCTTCAAAAATTAGCTAAACGTGGAAAAACGACTTCAGGGATGATTCTACGGATTTAAATTGCATTTGATTATCAATGAGAAGGGAGAGATTTTAGCCTTTCAGTTGACTCCTGGTAATGTTGCTGATGTTTCTGTAGCTGAGACTTTGTCAAAGGGGATTTTTGGAAAGTTATTTAAAGGATATATTTCGGCAGATCTGGCAAAACGGCTTTTAAATCAAGGGCTTGAATTGTTCATTGAAACGGTAAATGATCAATTAAAAAATATTGCTCAAATTGAACATACACGTCATAGAAGTCCTGGAAATTTTCTGGTCAATCTATTGTCTGGTATTGTGGCTTATACTCATCGACCAAAAAAACCATCTATAAATATATTAGAGCAAGATCGTATGTTGTTAATGGCTGCATAAAAAACTCTAAACTCAAGTTATTTATTTAAGAAAGGAAGTGACAATGAAAGTTGAAGATGACGTTCTTTACGATGTTGCAGGACTTTGCAAAGTTCTTGGGATTACGGAAAAGACAGCACGTAAACTTTTGCGTGAAGGAAAGATTAAAGGAAAGAAGTTGGCAAAGAAGTGGTATGTGCCAGGTTCTGCCATTAAGTCTTACTTTTCTGAAGACCGATAAAGGCGAAACGAAGTGACAAGTAATATCTCGATTGCTGTAAACGCAGAATTACGGCAATAGAAAACAATTTGGTTTTAATAAAGAAATAGAGAGAAATTAAATGGTTGCAATATTTTTTATAGTAGTCATAGCACTTGGCTTTTCATTCACTTTCTGGTTAAAGCTTTTCAATGAACTTGACTACTTCAAAATCAATTATACAAAAGAAACAAAAAAAAGGATGTTATGGGTAATTTTTGGAAATCTACTAAGCTTAATACTATTATTTTATCTTGTACGATTAGTGTTTTTACACTTAGTACAATAACGGGCTGTGTTGATAATTAATTTATTGAATGCCAGTAACAGCAATTCACAATCATTCAGAAATTAACTATTACACATGCGATTGATAAGCAAACATCTTAATCTATTCTCAACTGATTGACATTCAATGCTTTTTGAATAAAATCGATCCCCAAAGAGACGTTTTAGCCTTGATATAGCAATTTCCACTAATACCCTTCGAAGATACCCAGTTAACTTTCTCCAAAGCGAACACCCCTCTCTACTATTCCCCAAACCATGTAGCTCTAAAAATGGCACTCATTCTTCGGGGGAGGAATGAGTGCCTGAGCTTTTTTCTTTCGTACCTCTTCTCGAGCCTCACTCCTATCATATCCCCCATCGGCTATCACTTTCTTAATCTTTCCTGGCACTTGATCTAAAAGCGGTTTGGTCATTTTACTATCGCCTATTGCGTTCGCGCATCAAAACTCCTTTGTTTTCTCTTGGTGGAGAAATAAGGAGTTTCTTTACTTCTATCTATTTTCATCAAACATTTTTCGCCAGCAACTTCTTTACTGACATTTTGTCGCATTCTCAAAGGGTTCACTGGGAATTATTCAACACAGCCGAAAAATAGCCGTCCTATTAGGTTTGATTGGGCGCTAGTCGATCCTCTATTTAAATCTTGATTGTTGTTTATTAGTTATGTGAGCTAGCATAAATGGCTTATGAATGAATATGAATATTATGAATTTTACGCGACCACCCACCCCCTAACCAGCAAAGATATTGCTGAATTGCGCAGAATTTCATCAAAAGCAGAAATTACCCCTCATCAATTCATCAATGCATACAGTTGGGAACGCTTTCCAGGTGATGAAAATCATTGGCTAGAAAAGTATTTTGATTTTTTGCTCTACTATACAAATAGAGGTCATCATAAATATAAGATAAAAATATCATCTGATATTTTAGATCCCAAAATAGCCGCTACCTACTGCATCGGAAGTAACGCTAGCCTTTGTTTGTTTAATGACAAGATGATTATTGGCTTTTCAGCTCATAGCCATGCAAGAGAATGTACTTGGCAGCTTTCTCCCTTGCTTAAGGTGTACGAGGATTTGGCCAAAGGTGATTACCGGTGCTTATATTTAGGTTGGTTAGCAAATATCCAAAATTTACAAGATTTCGATGATTCATTGGAGCCATTTGTCCCTGCTGGATTAAATGAACTAACTGAGCCTTTACAATATTTCGTCAATTTTCTGAATCTTGACCAGGATCTTGTGACGGTCGCAGCTTCATCCAGCTTACCCTTAGTAAAAAACGATTGCCAAGATAATAGCTATATGGATTGGGTAAAACACTTAACTGTTGAAGAGAAGGATCAAGTTCTAATTGATCTTGTTAAGGGGGGATGTAACGGAAATTATAGTGCTGCCATTGATTTTGTAAGAAGATATAAGCTTACCCGCTCTCATCAGTTGCAGCAAGCTGTAGCATTGCGGACAGTTGCTCAATTAAAGTATCGAGCTCAACAGATCACTTCGGAAAGAGAGCGTCTTATTAAGGAAAAAGCTGATTTAAAGCTGGCAGAAGAAACAAGAGTCCTGAAGTTAATCAAACAACAGCGATTTAGTGAATTACTTGGAAACGAGATCTTGGTTTGGTCAAAGGTTGAATCGCTGATCGAGGCGAGGCAAGCTACTGACTATGATACGGCCATTCAATTGTTGAAGCTTTTAAAAGATTTTGGAAAAAATGATGTTTCTTCATCCTTTTTTATAAAGTATAATGAATTAAAAATCAGACACATGAGAAAAGCCTCCTTTATTGCAAAGCTCAGCCAGTTTGAAAAGAGCTTTGGGCCATAAAGGAAGCTTTCAGGGTCATTAAACAAAAAAATATCCATAGCAGCCAAGAGCCAGTGCGAATAGAACTGGGCCCTTGATAGATTGTATTTCTTTAAGCCTGTACGCAATGTTCAAAAACGTTAAAACGATAAGGCTTGGGTAGCAAATCTGTAGAATTGGGCCTAGGAAAACGGAAATCCCAGAAAATTCAAAGGTAGAAACAAAAAAAGTCAGCAGCAAAGCCCCAATGAGTGTGGTTTGATAGCTGATTTTTTCATCAATGATTTCCTTATGAATAAAATCTGTAAAGGAGGAGATGAGAGCAATCGCAGTAGTTAAGCAAGCTAGGGCAATAATCAAACAAACGAGAAGGCTCGCCTGAGTTCCAATTACCTTGCCTGCAATCGCGGCCAAAAGCTCATCTTTACTATGAGATAATAAGTCATGGCCGTGGAGGGCGGCAAGATAGCTAAATCCGATATAAATGCACGCCAGTAATGTAGCTCCAATCACGCTAGCTTTTAAGGAAACTCTCATCGGATCAGCTAAGGATGCGTTTTTTTCTAACCTTATCTTGAGGGTTTGAAAAATAGTGGAGGAAAAGAAGAAAGCTGCAAGCAAGTCCATCGTATTATAGCCTTCTTTTAAACCATGTAGAAATACAGCCCCTTTCGGTTCACTATTAATAATGATGCTCCCAGAAGACGTCTTGAGTCCAATTAGAATTAATGCGATGAGAGAGGTTAATAAAACGGGAGTCAAGATCCATCCCAAAAGGCTTATAATGGCATTTTTGCGAACAGCAAAAGCAAAAATTAACAAACATGATAGCGCGCTGAACAAAACCAAGGATAGTTCTGGAATAACGGCTTTTAAGTTGCTATAGGCTAATGCAATGCATCTTGGCGTTGATCCTAGCGGGCCAAGTAAGCTGATAATCAGAAAAGCTAAGAGAAGGCCAGGTCCTTTTCCCAATCGTCCAAAAAATTCGCGGTAATTACCATTGAATAAAATCATCGCTATTACCCCTGTAATGGGCATGATAACGGCTGTAAGAATAAGGCCGGCAATGGCGTAGAAGTTTTTGTCTCCGGCAAACTGTCCTATGGCAAGAGGAAAAATGATGTTCCCTGCCCCAAAAAACATCGAGAACATGGCTAACCCAATAGCCCATGATTCTGATTTAAATAACTTTTTCATATAAAACTCTTTTTTTTATAGCCTGCATGTATCTTGCAGGTTCACTGTTCATAGATTAATTTTTTAAGGGGTGGGGATATCTATGTGCGCTTAGCGCACGACTTTGACAGAAAGAGCAAAAAGAACCACGCTTAGTGGTGAAAAAGATAAAAATAAATTCATAGAATGAATTATAGCTTTTAAGCTATTAACTGTCAATGACGATAATATTGATCGTTCGACTTATAAAGGTAAACCTTAGGGCGATAAAAGAATCGGTCTTCAACTTTATTGATAGTGTAAAAGGCTAAGTAGCTAAACCAGAATCCACTAAGTAAAGCTATCAAAAGATCTATTTCAAAAGAAATGGATGGGATACACAAGAGGAGAGATGTTCCTAGGATAGCTATTAAGAAATTTAGAAATCTCTTTTTCAAAGATTCTATGGAGATTGATGATGCCTTCTGGTCTAAAGAAAGCCCCAAGGCTACGCCTAGGGTTAAACCTAAGTAAAAAAAGAAATGAAAGTAGAATAAAATCAAGGGAGGAAGAAAGTAAACCCCCGTTCCCATTTCTCGTATACGTTCTGAATAGCGAGCGTAACACCAAATGATGAGGCTCCCCAAGAACAATCCTCCAATGATATCACTAAAAAAATGTACCCCAAGATAAACTCTTGAGAAGCATAGTATGATAGCGAATCCAAGGCTTGAATAGCGATATAAACGCTTCTGAGTTTCCATCCATGTTATACCAACAATAAGGTAGGCTGTCTGCGCAGCCCCACTTGGGAAACCATAAGAGAGAGGGCAAAATAGGCCTACGCTTGGATCGAGATGGCATGGGCGAGGCAACTGGAAAAAAGATTTTAATAAAAGGTTGATAGCCATGCTACAAATGGCCACATAAAGAACTTTAATACCCATATCTTTATTGATCAGGTGCCAAAGGAGAGAGATGACAATAAAGCTAAATGGGAAGGTATCGATATAGTGACAACATTGAAAAAATGGGTCTAAAACAGGGCTTCGCAAAAGATCTTGAAGATGCTGGATCCACTTTAATTCAATGGCATGCGGTGAAAACATAAGGTCTCATAAGTTACAGAAAATGATCTACTGATTTAATTAAAATATTACTGGCTGATTCTGTTTATTTTCGGAATAATATTCTCTTATTTGAATTGATAATAAATCGGCCTAGAAGGTATTTTTTATATCAAAAAATAATTTTCCGGTAAATAAAATGGTTAAATATTGCGACTCGGTGTTTAAAACCAAACGTTGGCAAACCCGTGAAATCTTTGTGGGAAATGTAGGGGTAGGAGGCGATCACCCGATACGTATTCAGTCAATGACCACTTCAAATACTCGCGATGTTGAGGCTACAATTGAGCAAGTGCTGCGTTTGCAAGATGCTGGATGTGAAATTGTTCGGATTACTGTCCAAGGAATGAAAGAAGCAGAGTCATTCGAATTAATTAAAAATGGCTTACTACAACGTGGGTGTACGGTGCCTCTTGTAGCGGATATCCATTTTTTTCCCCCAGCCGCAATGCGAGTGATTGAAGCAGCCGATAAAGTGCGCATTAATCCTGGAAATTACGCGGATAAGCGGGCGTCCTTTAGGACTATTCACTATGATGACCACTCATACGCTGTTGAACTTGAGAAAATAGAAGAAAAATTCACGCCTCTTGTCGAAAAAAGCAAACGTCTAAAAAAAGTTTTACGCATTGGCACTAATCATGGGTCTTTATCAGACCGCATTATGAATAGGTTTGGAGATAGCCCAAGAGGGATGCTAGAGTCAGCGTTCGAATTTGCAAGAATTTGCCGGAAAAATGATTTTCACGAGTTTGTGTTTTCCATGAAATCGTCCAATCCTCAAGTGATGATCCATGCTTATCGGCTTTTAGTAGCTGAAATGATGCGACTTGGATGGAATTATCCTCTTCATTTAGGAGTGACGGAAGCTGGTGAAGGGGAGGATGGAAGAATCAAATCGGCCATGGGTATTGGAGCACTCTTATTAGATGGCTTAGGGGATACCATTCGAGTGTCACTAACCGAGGATGCTTGGAATGAAATTGATCCCTGCAAACGTTTAATTACTCTTGCTAAATCCTATAACAATAGAGGGGTGGCTCCCTTTGAAGAGAAGCATCGCGATTTTACAGCGATTACTCGGCGAGGGGTAGAACTGCCTAAAAACCTTTCACTTCATCGAGATGGTTCAGTGTTATTAACCATTGATCAAAACGATCTTAAAAGCGATCAATTATATCAACATCTAGGCTGTGATATACAACTCGGAACACCAAAACTAAAAGTTAATAGCGTTGACAGCATCTGCGTTAAAGAAAAAATTGAAGATTCATCTTCTCTTAAAATGCTCGATAAATTGCGGGAAACAGGGGTGAGTGTTTTATCAACTAATCCCGAAGAAGACGGGCAGCTGATGGCTCTTAAAGAAGCGATCGCTCTCCAAGAAAATCGTTCATCGTTAGAGTTTTTTTCTTCTAACGTTCAAAAAAAATCTAAAGTAATTATTGTTAGCGATGAGACGCCCAACGAATGGGAATCTATTAAAGCAATGCGTCCCTGTTTAGTGATATTGTCACCAAAAGATGAAGAACGGTTGCATTATTCTCGCCATTTTTTTGATTGGATGAAGGATCATCAACTAGCGATTCCTGTTATTTTAAATTTCAGATATTCATGTTCGAAAGAAGATCTAATTATTCATGCGAGTGCGGAGTGCGGTTCCTTATTATGTGACGGTTTGGGAGAAGGACTTTGGTTGGAAGGCCCATACGAAAATAATTTTTTAAGGAATTTGAGTTTTAATTTATTACAAGCCGCAAGGATGAGAACGTTTAAGACAGATTTCATCTCTTGTCCAAGTTGTGGTCGCACCCTCTTTGATTTGCAAGATGTGTCTAAAAGGATTCGCTCGCGCACAGCTCATCTTCCAGGGGTAAAAATTGCTATTATGGGATGTATTGTTAATGGTCCGGGAGAAATGGCGGATGCTGACTTTGGATATGTGGGGTCTAAGCCAGGTATGATTGACTTATACGTTGGCAAAAAATGTGTTGAAAAGGATATTAGTTTTGCAGAAGCAGATGATAGGTTGATAGATCTTATTAAAAAATATGACCGTTGGATAGAACCTGAGCTAACAAGATCCTAATTATGCAAACGATTTGGTTGGCAATTATTTACACACCCTGGTGGGTCTATGCTTTGTTGATTGCTTTGATTATCAACGGCTTGCAGAGCACTAGGACACGGGTTGTTTCCTTGTTTAAGTTATCGATTTTACCTGGCATTTTTTCATTTTTAACGCTTCAATCCCTGTTTTCCCTTCCTTTAACAGGCCCACTTGTATCTTTGTTTATGCTCTCTGCTTTTTGTGGGGGGCTGATAGGATGGAGACAAGTTCAAAGGGTTCCTATCAGAGCGATTCCTCCTCGATTTTTAATAGAGATACCAGGTAGTTGGAAGCCACTTTTGATTTCTTTATTCATTTTTTCTATGAAATATGGTTTTGGCTACGTTTTGCATCAAAATCCATCCTTAGTAGAAAATAATGTCTTTGTTTATAGTATGACGACATCCTCAGGTTTGTGTACTAGTTTCTTTGTAGGCCGTATTCTTTGTTATTTTAATCGATACATGCAAATTGCTTTTGCTCAATGAGTAAATTGAGTATCTTAAAATAAATTCTTGCAAAGATCATGGTATGAAAAAAAAATTACTAGCTTTAATGTTCTTGGCTTTCGGTTTACATGCAGATATTTCGATTGAGGAACTAGAAAAGATATGTTCAGAGTTTGAATGGAAGTTTGAATCTCAACATCGCTTACCTTTATCTCAAGCGCTCATTCATGTGCCAAAAAACCATGTTCTTCTAATAGGAAAAGATGCTCAGTGTTTTAGATCCAATGTTGATGCTATAGATCTTGACGATCATATTGAAGCTATTCTTTTTTCTGAAAATGAACCCTACGATTCTGTGATTATAAAAAGCTATAATGAAGAAGGGTATATACCTTCAGATGATTGGAAGATGATCGACCCTAAATTACTCATGACTTCAATTAGAAAAGATACAGATAAAGATAATAGGAAACGGCTTGATCAAGGGGTGTCAGATCGTATTGAAATCAAAGGCTGGTTGCAAGAGCCTACACGTGATCCACTTACAAATACTATTTATTGGGCTATAGAAGCGATGCAAGGAGATGAATCAATTGTCAATGCCGTGGCACTTAAGCTAGGACGACATGGTTATGAGCAGTTCATTTGGGTAACCTCTAAACCCTACTATCTCTCATTGGGCGGAGAGTTAGAAATTGCTTTAAAAGCCTTTTCCTTTCCCCGTGGGGAGCGTTACGAGGACTATAGTTATGGAGATAAAACCGCAAATTATGGGATTGCGAGTTTAGTCACAACCTTAACAGGTGCTCATGTCGCTTTTGGTGTAACTAGTATGTTTTTAATATTCAAAAAGTATGGTGGTATTTTCGTAGCACTAGGAATCGGTATTATTTATTGCTATGGGGCTTTTGTTAATAGAAGGGCTGTTCACCATGCATAAAGAAATAGAATGAGGGCGATACTTTCTTTTTTTTATACTTCTTGTTAACCTAGACGTTATGTCATCTGTTTTATCCGAGACTTTCTTTTCAGTTAGAAAAAGTGTTTTACAAGGGGTTATAAAAGTCCCTCCCTCAAAATCACAAACACTAAGGGCCATTTTATTTGCATCTTTAGCAAAAGGTGTATCAACCATCCATCATTACTTGGTTTCACCAGATACTTTGGCGATGATTCAAGCCTGTCGGTTACTCGGGGCTAAGATTGATCAAACGGCCACTTCTTTGTCTATAGAAGGCATTGATGGAGCGATAGGCCCAGCAGATGACGTGATTAATGCTGGCAATTCAGGATTGGTTTTACGACTAATAGCAGCTGTAGGAAGTCTAGGAGATTTCCCGATTGTAATTACAGGGGATCAATCGATACGGCATCAACGCCCTATGAGAACTCTTCTGCAGGCTTTACAGCAGGCAAACGTTTGTGCCATCTCTACGAAAAATGATGGTTTTGCTCCAGTGATCGTCAAAGGCCCATTCCAGGGAGGGAACATTATAGTCGATGGCTCTGATTCTCAACCCGTCTCCGCTTTACTCATTGCAGCAAGTTTAGCAAGATCTCCAACAACACTTTATGTCCAAGATCCCGGAGAAAAACCCTGGGTTGCCTTAACGTTGAAATGGCTCGATCGCTTTAATATTACTTACAAGAATGATAACTTTACCATGTTTGAAATTCTTGGAAGCCAAAAGTTTAACGCTTTTGACTATACTGTTCCCGGTGATTTTAGCTCGGCTGCTTTCCCTCTTGTGGCAGCCATTATCACAAATTCGGAAATAACAATTGCTAATCTTGATTTTGGAGATCACCAAGGCGATAAAAAAGTAATTGATATTTTGCAAAAAATGGGGGCTCAAGTCACCCTTTCTGAGCAAAGTGTGAAGACAAGAAAAAGCTCGGGTTTAGAAGGAATTGAAATAGACGTGAATGATTGCATTGATGCGTTACCTATTTTAGCTGTCGTTGGTTGTTTTGCGAAGGGGAAAACAATTATAAAAAATGCTCAAGTCGCTCGCCAGAAAGAATGTGATCGCATCGCGAATATTACGAAGGAGCTACGGAAGTTAGGGGCATGCATTGAAGAGCATAAAGATGGCCTGACCATTTACCAATCACCTCTAAGAGGGGGGAAAGTAGATAGCTGCCATGATCACCGCTTAGGGATGGCTTTAGTCGTCGCTGGGCTAGGGAGTGAAGGTGAAACAACCATTTCCTCTGTTGCTAGTATTTCTAAAACTTTTCCGCACTTTTTTTCCGCTTTTCGCAAGTTAGAAGCTAACATTTCCAAGGTATGAGTATTTTTTTAACGGGATTTCCATCGTCTGGCAAAACGTCATTAGGCAAAAAAGTGGCTCGTAGATTGAAATGTGCTTTTTTTGATAGCGATAATTTAATCGAGCAATCTTGCGGCTTATCTTGCCGTACGGCATTCATTCAAATGGGAGAGCTAGCATTTCGCCATCTTGAAAGTTCGGTGATTGCAGCTTTAGCTTGCCCTCCTGGCTCAATCATTGCTTTGGGTGGAGGGGCAGTTTTAAAAGAAGAAAATATTCGGCAGATCAAATCAAAAGGCTTTTTGATCTACTTAAAAGTGGATAAAGATATTTTATGGGGTAGATTGAGGAGTAAGAAAATCCTTCCAGCTTACTTAAATGCAAATGATGCCAAAAAGTCCTTTGAGCAGCTGTACTTGCTACGGCATTCGATTTATGAAAAAAATGCTGACACAACATTGCATTTATCCTGCATGTCAGAAAGAACGATGGTAGAAAAGATTATCGAAATTAGGAGCCACTATGGCAAGTAATTCTTTTGGCACCCTTTTTAAAATTCTTACATGGGGAGAATCGCATGGTAAAGCCATCGGTGTTGTTATTGATGGTTGCCCCGCTGGGCTTCAGCTCAGTGATGAAGATGTCAATCATTTTTTGCGCCGACGCTCTCCCGGTCAAAGCCCTTTTACCTCTCCAAGAAGAGAGGAGGATGTTGCTGAGATCTTATCGGGGGTTTTTGAGGGAACGACCACAGGGTGTCCAATCTCTATTCTAATAAGGAATCAAGATGCACGGGAGTCTGCATATGAACCAATCAAAGACTTATTGAGGCCAGGGCATGCTAACTATACCTATTTGGAAAAATATGGCGTATTCGATTTTAGAGGAGGGGGGCGTTCATCCGGGAGGGAAACTGCTTGCCGGGTAGCCGCTGGTGCTGTCGCCCAAAAGCTGTTACTGACATGGGGCATTGAGGTTGCTGCCTGCCTAAAGCAAGTGGGGGACTTTCAAGCTGATGTCCCCACTGACAACCTTTCCCTCCTAAGGCAACTAACCTACGAACATTCCCTCTTTTGTCCGGATCTAAAAGGAAATCAAGAAATGGAGAAGATTTTGTTACAGGTTTTAGAAAAAAAGGATTCCATCGGAGGGGTCGTTGAATTTTATGCTAAAATACCTGTTGGCCTAGGTGATCCTGTCTATGAAAAACTTGAAGCTAATTTAGCTAAGGCAATGATGAGCCTTCCAGCGACGAAGGGTTTTGAAGTGGGAGAAGGGTTTAAAGCTGCTTCTATGTTAGGATCTACTCATAATGACTATTTTTATAATAGTGAGGAAGGAATCAAGCTAAAAACAAACCATTCTGGAGGCACCTTAGGAGGGATTTCCACTGGGATGCCATTAGTCGGTCGCGTGGTTTTTAAGCCAACATCAAGCATTCCTATCATGCAGCCGACCTTAGGTGTAAATTTAGAGGAGAGAACGTTTCAATTACCTCCAGGATCGAGACATGATCCGTGTGTGGCTATTCGTGCGGTTCCAGTCGTCGAGGCGATGCTTGCCCTTGTAGTTGTAGATGCAGTTTTAATGAATAAGTCAGCTAGGCTATAAATGAATATAGAAACGGATCTAAATATTTTCGATCATCAATTTTTAAAACGTTCACTCGATCCTTTTCCGAAAAAAGTAGCTGTAGTCACCGATGCGAACGTTCATATGCTTTATGGGGAAGCTTTTTTTGATGTTTTGCGCGATGTTGGTAAAGAATGTTACCCCTTTGTCATCCCTGCTGGAGAGCAGTTTAAAACAAGAGAGATCAAACAGCAGATCGAGGACGATCTATTCACAAAAGGCCTTAGACGTGATACCTTAATCATTGCGTTTGGTGGAGGTGTTGTCACAGATCTTGCTGGGTTTATTGCTTCTACGTTTTGCCGAGGTATTCCTTTAATTCTCATCCCAACAACCTTAATGGGAATGGTGGATGCGGCAATAGGGGGTAAAAATGCGATAAATCTCCCATTCGGAAAAAATTTATTAGGAACTTTTTATTTGCCTGAAGCGACTTGGATAGATGCTTCTTTTTTGCAAACTCTTCCCAATGATCAATTTAAAAATGGCTTAATAGAAGTCATCAAGCATGGATTAATAGCCGATCAACCCTTTTTTGATTACTTAAATCTTCATATGGAGCTCATGCTAAACTTGAACCAAGCTTGTATTGCAAAAATGCTAGCAACTTCTATTCGAATCAAAGAGGAGATAGTCACTCAAGATCCATGGGAAAAAGGAAAACGCCGCATTTTAAATTTTGGGCATACGATTGGCCATGCGATTGAAAAGGCATCCCGTTATGAAATCTTGCATGGAGAGGCTGTAGCGTTAGGCATTTTGGCTGAAAGCTTTTTGTCTTATTCACTTGGTTTTCTTTCTTTTGAAGATTTAGAAAGCATCAAGACGTGCATTTTAAACCTGCACTTTTCTCATCACTGTGTAGATATACAAGGATTATCGGAAGCCATGAATTTCGATAAAAAGAGCCTTAACGGAAAACCAAGATTCGTCCTTCTGGAAGAAATTGGCAAGCCAAAAGGCTTTAATGGGGCCTATTGCTCAGAGGTTGATCCTGCTCTTATCAAAGATAGTTTTTTCTGGATGAAAGATGTCATGTGTTGTCATTAATGGACCAAGGATTGATGATGCCATCAACCAAATCAAGGCTACAAAGTCTGAAGCAGATTTGTTTGAATTTCGCTTGGATCTTTTTTCTTCAAAGACCCTTCAAGAAATTCATGATCTAAAAACTTTAGCGGATAAACCTGTCATTTTCACATTACGACCCCTTAGAGAAGGTGGGCAATTTCTTGAAAGTGAAGAGGATCGCTTGCTGCTACTAGAAAAATTATGTGAGTTGCGTCCCAGTTTTGTTGATCTTGAAAGCTATTTACCAATAGAGATTTTTGAACGATTTAAAAAGCGATTTCCTGGAATTAAAATTATTTGTTCCTATCACGACTTTGAGGGTAATGGATCCGTTCCCTTCCTTAATGATTCAAAACGCACCTTAGCGGATTTTTTCAAAATTGCTATTTATGCTCATTGTTCGACAGAAGCATTGTCATTGATGGGCTTTGTAAAAAATTCTCCACGAACAATAGGTATTAGTATGGGAGAAAAAGGGATGATTAGCCGACTGCTAAGCTCGACCTTTAATCAGGCAGGATGGACCTATTTTTCTGCATCTACTTCTCTTGCACCAGGTCAGTTAACAATACAAGAAGCTCGTTCTCTTTATGGTTTAGATCTTCCAGGAATGCAGTTGTTTGGTTTGATTGGATACCCAACCAGCAAAAGTATCAGCCACTATACTCATAATGCTGTGATGAGGAGATACGGACTAAATGCAAGATATTTAAAAATAGATATTGAGCCCAAAAGAGTTTCTCTTTTACTAACCCAGTTAATAAATTTAGGGTGGAGAGGCCTCAGTGTGACAATGCCATTAAAGGAAGCCATTTTGCCCTATTTAGATCGAGTAGAGGAAGATGCTTGTAAAATTGGCGCAGTGAATACAATTACTTTTGAAAATGGAAAACTACGAGGATTTAATACAGATGGCTATGGTGCCGTCCAAGCTTTATTAAAATATGGCTCCATAGAAGGGAAAACAGTGGGCATCATCGGTTGTGGTGGAGCGGCAAAAGCGATTGGCTATGCAGTTATTCGCCAAGGTGGACAGCTTACTTTCTACTGTAGGAATCGACCTAAGGGAGAACTGATTGCGAAATACCTATCCTGCCATTATCAATCGATGGAAAATCTTAAAATTAACAAAGCCGATATTTTGATTAATTGTACTCCCTTGTTAGATCCATTCAATGAGATTCAGCTTGACCACCAACCACTAGTGATGGACATTAATACTCTTCCCACGGTGAGTCCTTTTTTAAAAAAAGCATTTGCTTGTGGATGCTCCTTAGTTTATGGGTATCAAATGTTTGCAGCTCAAGCTTCTCTCCAATTTAAGAACTGGTTTCCGCATCTTAATACACTTGAATTAGAAAAAAATTTAACGGAAGAGTGTGTAAGTTATTTGAATACTTTAGGGGACTAGCCCCTCACTCCAATATTCGTAGAGTAGGAATTCCTTTTTTGATAAACTTTGCTCTTAAAAATTTTCGGTAAATTATGAAAAGAACTCTAGCATCTGAATTAACAGGGCATATTAACCAAGTAGTTTACTTGCAAGGTTGGATTAATAATATACGCTCTAAAGGCAAGATTAATTTCCTTATACTAAGGGATCGTTCTGGCCTAGCACAAATTGTCATTGAGGATAAGACTGAATTCAGTAAGATTGCCTCTCTTCAGCCAGGGACAATTGTATCAGTTGAAGGAACAGTCATTGAAACACCTCAGGCCCACTTAAAGGTTGAAGTCACTCAACCTAAAATTGTCGTGGAAGTTCCCATCCATGATAGTTCTCCCATCGAATACTATAAGCCGCAGATTCCTTCTGACCTAGAATTTATCCTAGATCATCGCCCAATGGCCTTGAGAAACCGAGAAATTCAAGCTGTTTTTAAAATTCAAGCAGAGCTGGCTCATGCCTATCGGTTATTTATGCATGATCAAATTGGAGCTGTTGAATATTTTGCTCCTAATGTTCTTGGCGCTTCTTCAGAAGGCGGTGCTGAGTTTTTTAATGTGGATTACTTTGGTCATGTAGCTACTCTTGCTCAAAGTAGCCAGCTTTATAAGCAGATGATGGTTGGAGTGAATGAGCGCGTGTTTGCCATCATGCCATTCTTTCGCGCTGAAAATTCTAATACGCCTCGTCATCTTACAGAAGGGAAACAATTTGAATTTGAAATGGGCTTTTTTAGCCATTGGCATGAAATCCTTGATGTGCAAGAAGCCTGTCTTAAATTTATGATTTCTTATTTAAGAACACATTGTGCTAAAGAAATTGAAATTTTAGGAGATCAGTTAGTCCTTGCTCCTACGGATATTCCCTTTCCCAGACTTACATTTAAAGAAGCTCAAGAATTATATCTGCAAAGAACTGGTATCGATGAAAGAACAGAGAATGATTTAAGCCCTGCGGCCGAAAAAGAGCTGTGTAAATATGCTCGTGAAACCCATGGAACAGATTTTATTTTTATTATTGATTGGCAAACAAGCAAACGTCCTTTTTATGCTTACCCTACAGATGGTAATAAAGAATTAACAAATACTTTCGATCTTCTGTGTGGCGGAGCGGAAATCACCTCTGGAGGACAGAGGAGGCATACATACGCTTCTATGGTTGAGGGAATCTTATCTAAAGGAATGGATCCTAGTATGTTTGAGGATTATTTAAGCGTTTTTAAATATGGAATGCCTACTCATGGTGGCTTTGGAATGGGGTTAGAACGTTTAACCATGACCCTTTTGAGATTAAGAAATATTAGAGAAGCCTCCCTATTTCCTTCCGATCCAAAACGAATTGCAGGTAAGCGCATTAAAGCTAAAATATTTTTCGGTCAAGAAAACATAAGAAATGAAATCATACGTCTTTTGAAATCGGAAGAATATCCTTTTCAACATCTTTCCCATGAGATGACTCCAACATCTGAGGATTCCGCTCAAGTGCGACGAACTTCTCTGGAAGAAGGCGTAAAGTCCATCATTTTAAAAGGTAAAAATTCTAAAAAAAATTTCCAAGTCAATCTCCCTTCGCACTTAAAACTTGATATGAAGGCAATTTCAGAAATGGTTGGGGAAAAGTGTGAATTTGAAGATCCTGAGGTAATTAAAGAACGCTTTGGCTTGCAAATTGGCGGCGTCCCTCCTTTTGGACATCTCCTTAATTTAGATAATTATTTTGATGAATCCATTCGCGCTCATGAACGTTCGGCGTTTAATTGTGGGTTGACGACGGAATCTATTATCATGAAATCAAAAGATCTTATAGATCTTGTGCAACCCAAGTTTGGTCGTTTTTCAAGACCTTAATCTTTCTCGATAGCCAGGGATGATCCCTGGCTAATGAATCTCTTAGGCAGGGTTTGGGGATTCTTCTAGTAGTATCTCTTCTTCATTGACCATAGGGTCAATTTGTGGGTTTAGCTGAGCAAACTGACGCCCTAATGAACGAACTGCAAGAATCCAAAAAATGATCACGAGAACAAGAGTAAAGGCAACGATAGGGGCAGTTGCTCCAACGCTGACAAAAAATAAAAGCAAGGTCTGGTAAATAATCGAACCGCCAAATTTACCAAACCGAGAGCCAATGCCATCGATAGCTGTCTTACCTTGGATTTTTTGCTCAGGGCTTAGAGGGACATAACTCATTTCTTTTGTTGCATCGAACACAGAATATTTTGTGGCTTTGATAGCTGCATTTTGAAAGGAGCCTATATAAACAGCAAGTATATAGGGAGGCAATCCTAAAAATGGTAGCAAGTCATAGATCGGTTGATGATTAAAAAACAAAAATCCAAAAAAAGCAAAGCTACTAATAAGCATCACAATGGGAGTAATAAGGGCTGTTGCCGTCCACCCAAAGATGTCTATTAATTTAGACATAGCTAGGGCGAGGATGGTAGAAAGCACCCCTTGCACAATTAGCAAATAGCTTAAGTGATCGTTATATTGTGTGGTCGAAGGATATAGCGCTCGTAATTGATCCTTCCAAACGACTTCGATAAGATTGATGACAAGGTTATAAGAGACAACAATAATAGCAATACAAATGAGGTAATTTGAATTTAAAATATAATTTAAGCTTTTCTTTAAGGAAAGATGGGATTTAACCTTAGAATTAGCTTTTGTGGTTGTTTCATAGGCGCTTACTTCTTCAACGTTTTTAACCATCCATCGATAGGCCAACATTGTGAAGATGCCGCTTATGACAATCAAAATAGTTAAAAGCATGAGCGCTTGTTCCCAGGGGTCATGGCTAAGAAAAAGGCCGTAGGAATCTAAATGGGTAAGCCTTCCTGCAATCAAACCCGCAGTAATAGATGCAAGATTGGAACCTGTGCTTAAAACACAGTAAAAGCGTTTAACCTCAGCAAGTTTGGTGATTTCATTTGCTAATCCCCAAAATAAAACTGTCATGATGCTTGTGCTCCAAAGCTCACTCATGACGTAAAAGGCTGTAAAGCTCCAATAGCGTAACATGTGGATAAAACCCTTACATCCTTCCGGTAGTAGAGTCTGTAAATAATCCGCACAATAATTGAGATGGATTGAGTCTCTTGCTGGATAAATAACGAAGGCAAATAAAACGTAGAGTAATAAAAAACCGCTCACCATGAAGTAAAATACTTTTTCTTGGGTGAAGGTATTCGATAGTTTGGTAAAAATAAGAGTGATAAGAATAGCCATGGGAAAAATTCCCCATACTTTTACGAAGGGAATGACTTCGGCTCCTGCTGCAGTGATAAAAACTACGTCTTTTATTGTTCTTAAAAGGCTATAATTAAAGCAGATACAAAAGAGCATGATAAGCATGGGGACAAGCTTGCGGCGCTCTTGGCGATGAATGGGCCAAAAGAGTGATCTTAGTGTTCCAAATTCGGAATTATAGATTGGGGCCATAAAAAATCCTTTGAAAAGGAAAGATTTTAATGAGCTTGCTATAAATTTCAAGGTATTTCCTTAAAATCACAAGAAAGTTAAATCAATATTTTTAGTTGACAGAGCGTGGAGAAGTGAAGGGAGAACTCCCTTCACTGTAAGATTTATTTTTTAGATTTTTTAGAACTAGCTGCTTTTTTTGTTTTCGTTGATGTCTTTGCTTTCGTCGTTTTCTTGCTATTCATAGATGACTTCTTAGCAGGTTTTTTCTTTTTGCCTTCAAACTCATCATCCTCATCATCTTCATCGTCCCCATCATCAAAGCTAAAATCTAGCTTTTCTTCCCCCTTTTTATCCTCTTGATCCCAACGGGAAGAAAGGCTCTTTAAAGCAGAAAGTTTTTGATTAAGCTGATCCATACTGATCTCATAGTCATAACCTGCAGCTCGTTTCCTAGCCAATAATTGCTCTTCATTTTCAAATTTTGGAGAGAAAATCATAGAAGCGCCATGGGAGTAGTCAGGGATAAAGAGAAAAGGTCTAACAGCGCTTGGCACAGTTGTATAAATATCCGTTGTGATTTGCGGTTCAACTTCCAACTTGGTGACTTGTTTGGGCGGACGTCCACGTTTAGGGCGCGGGTTCAATGCTTCATTGGAGTAATAGGTTTTTGCTTTTAAGAAAAGAGTTTTTCTTGCGGCAAGAACTTCCTTGCTGGCTTTTGGTTCAAAAAGCTCAGTTTTTAGTTTTTCTATAATGTCTTTCGGTAAATCCAAATCTTCTTCGAAAACAAATTCAAAGTGATTTTGTCTGAGCCATTCAATAATGCGTATGCGAGAACGTTCTTGATAAAATTGTTGCCATTTTTCGAATTCAGTATGGTGATCATAAATAAATTCTAAAAAGTTCTCACGAGCTTCTTTGGATTGAATGATCTCAAGTAGTTTTTCCTTGGTATCGATATCATACACTTTCTCGTTTACAAAACCTTCCATGATTTTCTTTGTTTCATAGAAAGTTAGTTTTGGAATCATGCAGTAGCGACTATGGTTAGTTTCAATTTCGTTTTCAAGTTTTTTGAGCTCCTCTTCCGATTTGTCTAAATCAACGAATATGATAAAGCCTTCCATGCGATCGAGGTAAAAGTCACGTTCATCATCTGATTTAGCAAACGACTCCATCAAACGGTGGCAGCGTAAGATAAGAGGGTTTTGTGCTACTTGCTTTGGTTTTATTGACATACATCTTCCTTAGATAAAGCAAAGCTTCCTTTAAAGTGATAGGTTGCAGGACCACTTTGCGTAACATTCGTAATTTGATTATTTTCATCGATAGAAAAATCGATGATTAAAGATTGCCCAGAACGTGTTTCCACTCGTATGGGAGCTGGCAAATGATGAAGAATTGAGCTAATTATAGCAGCAGCTGTTGCTCCTGTCCCACATGCTAATGTTTCTTGTTCAACTCCGCGTTCATAGGTGCGTAAGCGTAGCGAAGAGGGGCCTGTGATCTGTGCGAAATTGGCATTAGCTCCTTTTGGGGCAAATAGGGGATGAAAGCGCAGCTTTGATCCCAATAAGTTGACCTCAACACTTTCAACGTCATCTACAAAATGGATAATATGGGGAACTCCCGTATCTAAGTAATGGACAATATAGTTTGTTGATTCAACCGAAAGGTGAATCCCTAGCTTAATCGAAGAAGGATTTCCCATTGAAGCTTTCACATGATCATGGCTCATTTCTACCTGTAAAATCCTTTGCATTGTTTCAATGCTCAATGGGGATTGGCAAATGCCTTGTTCTCTGATAAATTGCTTAAGACAACGAAGCCCATTGCCACACATTTCGGCTTCTGAACCATCGGCATTAAAAATACGCATCTTAAAATCAGCAACTTGGCTTGTTTCAAGTAAAACAATGCCGTCCGCGCCAACGCCCTCTGGGCGATGACACAGACGTTGAATTAATTTTTTTTCGGAAGAAGGAAAAGAAAGATTTCGATTATCGATTAATAAAAAATCGTTTCCACAACCAGAGTATTTAGAAAATGAAATTTCACGCATTTATGAATGTTGATTAATTTCTTCATAGGATTGGACAATTTTATCAAGAAGTCCGAACTCTAATGCCTCTTGTGCTGTCATCCAAGTATCTCGATCAATTGCTTTTTCAATAGTTGCAGCGTTTTTACCTGTTGCCTTTACATAAAGGTCGATTAAAATGCTGCGCGTTTTTAGCATTTCTCTTGCTTGGATTTCTAGGTCAGTAGCTTGTCCTTGAATGACCCCGCTTAATCTTGGTTGGTGCACCATAAATCTTGAGTGTGGAGTGGCAAATCTTAATTTAGGGGATGCGACCAAGCTCAACACTGAGCCCATTGATGCAGCAAGCCCCGTAACTAGGGTAGCAACAGGCGAGGAAATCATTTTAATTTGATCCCAAATAGCAAACCCTGCATCAATCGACCCACCTGGGCTGTTAATGACAAATGTAATTAACTTGCCGGGATCTTTTAATTCGAGATACCAAAGTTTGCGAATGATTGCTTGAGCTGAGTCGCTATCAACAGCATCACAGAGAAAAATGCGACGCTGCTCAAGAAGCAAGCACTCGATTTTGTCATCTAATTTTCCATTGATTTCTGAATCATTTTTACTAGGGTCGCTTTTGGCCATAGGTATCTCCATAAACATACTTTAATAGAGATGATTATCACTCATCTTAACGCTTTTTTCAAGACTATAGTCATTAAATACTAAATTCTTGATGTCCTTAGCGATTATAATCCTAAGGCTAAGGCTAACTCTGGGTATAAGGGGTACTTTGCTAAGAGAGAAAGAACCCTTGATTTTGCTTTTTCAAGTACTGATGGGTTTATCTCGAACTGAGCTTTGCTCGGTTGCTTTGTTTTTTCGCTTATTTTAGGTTTTGTATTTGAAAGAACCTGGTAAATAATATCTGCAATTTCTTCCATCTCATCCTTTCCCATACCTAATGTAGTGATGGCAGGAGTTCCTATGCGAATCCCTGATGTATACCATGGTCCATTTTTGTCAAAAGGAATTGCGTTGCGATTAACGGTTAATTTGGCTTCTCTTAATACGCTTTCTCCATGCCTTCCCGTTAAACCGAAGGGCTCTAAATCAATAATTAGCAAATGGTTATCTGTTCCCTGTGTAACTAGTTTCATGCCTTTTTTTATTAAAGCTTGAGCAAGAAATTTGGCATTATCTACCACTCGTTGGGCATAATTTTTAAACTCTTCGGAATTAGCTTCTTTAAAAGCAATCGCTTTTGCTGCCATCACATGAGGCAATGGCCCTCCGAGAACCAAAGGACACCCTTTATTGATCACCTCTTCATATTCTTTTTTACAGAGAATAAACCCACCTCTCGGTCCACGGAGAGTCTTATGGGTCGTGGATGTGACGATATCTGCATAGGGCACAGGGTTGAATTCTCCAGTAAACACCTTGCCTGCTACTAAGCCGCTGAAGTGGGCCATGTCAACCATTAGTACGGCACCTACGGCATTGGCAATTTCGCGAAACTTGGCAAAATTTATTTTTCGCGGATAAGCGGAGTAACCGGCTAGCAAGATAGCGGGTTTTTCCTTCAAAGCAATTTCTTTGATTTTATCATAATCTAATAGTCCGGAATCCTTATCCACATCATAGCAAATCGCATGCATCATTTTTGCTGAAACATTATGCTTATATCCATGAGTTAGGTGTCCACCCGAATTAAGGGAAAGGCCTAAAATCTTTTGGTTAAGCATTAATTGCCGAATGGATTCGTATTCTTCGCCAGACAATTCATCAATGCTTTTTTTTCCTAAGCGTTCGACTTCTTTGTTTTGAATGTTTTTCACTAAGATAGACCAGAAAGCGACAAGATTGGCATCTGCTCCAGAATGAGGTTGTACATAAGCAGCTTCTGCCCCAAAGAGTAACTTTAGTTGGTTTTGAGCTTCTGCCTCGATGGTGTCAACATTTTCGCAACCTGCATAGAAACGATGCCCTGTGTAGCCTTCAGCATATTTATCAGTAAGCAAGTTTCCCATGGCAAGTTGAACAGCATAGGAAGAGAAATTTTCTGACGCAATTAGCTTTAGATGGGAGCGCTGGTCTTCTAATTCTTTAATAATGGCTTGAGAGATTTTAGGGTATACGCCTGAAAGATGATCGAGTGAAGCAAGATAAGCGATGACGGCGGACGATTGCTTTTCAGGAGCGTTTTTTTCTAGATAATTTTGTAAATATGCCATGATAAACCTCTACAAAAAAGAATCATTTTGAAGAGGTGCCTAATAAATGTCATCTCCAATTTTCTAAAAATTCACAGAGTTGAGGAATTGAAGGACTTTTGCCCGTTCTTACATAAAATCCAGAAGTAGCGACACCTGAGAGTAGCGCTTGTTCAGTGCTGAGGCCATAAAGAAGAGCATTGCAAAAACCTGCATTAAAATTATCCCCTGCGCCCGTTGTGATAAAGGGAGTAGGGGTGTATGGACCTTGAACGATCCATGAGCCATCAGCTGTTGATCCGCAGGCAAAACGAGTGGAATGGATGATCACTTGGTGCAGTCCGCTTCTAGTTTGGATCTCCTTGGCTAGATCCAGTATATGGTCTTCTGAACCACCCGAAATAGGAATAGCAAGTACTTTAGCGACCCTTAGTGCTTCAGCTTCATTTAGCCCTTGAATGACCGTATAGAAGTTGGTAAATTCCTTTAATAATCGCAAAGCTTCTTTTAGATCTGCATCGGACCGTTTGGCCGGATCAGCTAAGTCAACAAAAAGAAAGCGAGGTTTTTTGCTAATGGGAAAAATATCTTTTAAAATGCACGCCCATAAGTGATTCATAGAGGTAAGCATGGTCCAATTAGCAGAAATGAATAAATCTGAACGTTCAAAAATATTTTTTAATTTTTCTTTACCTACGGTTAAAAGAAGATTTTCATAGTTAATATTTTTTAAGTTGTCTAATTTTCCTAAGATAATTTTACCATCTTCAAATTCTATGGCGTCAGAATGGGAGCTTGGCCCTAAAGAAAAAACTTCTTCACAAGCGTTAGCCATCTCTTGAAATATGGGTTCAATTTGATCCTGCTCCCCAATTGATCCTGTGAAAGTAATTAAATGCCCTCCATGGAGGAGCGCATCGGTGAGAATGGGAGCATTCCCTCCTAATTTTACCTGCCTTAGTGATAGCTCGATATTACCGCTCCGCTCGCTTGCCTCTAAGATGCGTTGACCAAATTCTCGAATTTTCTTCATAGGGGTCATGGACAAAAAGCTTTCACGTGTAGAAATAGCAGTAAGGATCTCATCTGTAAAACCATCAAAACCAATAAAGCAGTGTTTTCTGGTTTCAGGAAAATTGGTTAGATCAGCATAGACACGGCTCAACTCTTGAGCTAATTGTTGACGTTTTGACATAGGTTGTTAAAAAAAGGGTCTATGTTCAATAGACGATCCGCAGCGAAGTTCATGGTTATCGCCAACCTCGTACTGCTGATCATTAATTAAGATTTTATATTGACATGCAGGGAAAATTTCATTGGTTTCCCAGAGCCATTCTTCAGAGGAGATGTTTCGTAAGGGGATGCCTTTGTCCCAGCTCAAGCCAGCTCCTTGACCACGTATAAATAGGTTATTAGGGTAGCCTGCATCATACTTAATTCTTAGCTGAGTAATAGGGTTAGGCGGGGTAAATTTGGAAGAAGGGTGCTCGAGCTCTTTGTTTTTGCCATTTTTTTGAAACACTCGCTTGAAAGACATGCTTCCCTCCTTAACCTTAAGGCTCCGGCTTTCAAGTTCTTTATTAGATATCGCAGATATCATGTCAATAAAAATTACCTTTATGCCGTTTTTTTCTTGAGTATTATCTCTAAGAAAGGTAACTTAGAAGGGAGTTATTTTTTAGCCCCCTGCTGTTTAGGGGTTTAGCTCCTGCCAAAAAGGGTCCAGTCTAAATAAATTTAAAGACATAAAAAAAGGGTTATCAATGCTTAATACCTTAAAAATTATCTTGGAAATTCAAGAATTTGATATGCAGCTTATTCAGCTTATGCGCTTGAAAAAAGAAAGATTAAAAGAGCTTGATAATCTAAATGGCATCAAAAATAACCTTCAAAAACAAGTTGCTTTTAAAGAGGCTGAGATATCCGAACTTAAAAAAAACCAGAGAATGTTCGAAAGTGAAGTTAATGACATCGTAGCTAAAATTAAGAAGCTGGAAGGTCAGCAAAACTCTGTAAAAAAACTTGAAGAATTTAATGCCTTGACACACGAGATGTCTCAGGCTGAAAAGGAACGTACGGCTAAAGAACTTCGTTTAAGCGATCTAATCGATCGACTTAATGCAGAGGAAGACGCCCTCAAAAGTCTTAACGAAACTCTAGAAAGCACTTTAGAAAATGGAAAAGTACTAGAAAGCGAAATTGTTGAAAGTATTTCTCGCATTAATGCCGAAGGAAGAGAGTTAAAGGAGCAACGCGATGCTCTTGTGGCTCATGCTGACCCTGAGATTTTCCAAATTTATGAGCGTTTATTGCGTAACAAAAAAGACCGCGTTGTCGTTCCTATCGAGAATCGTTGCTGTAGTGGCTGTCACATCATGTTAACTGCGCAGAATGAAAATTTAGTGAGAAAAGGTGAGAGACTTGTTTTCTGCGAGCATTGCTCACGCATCCACTATTGGCCAGAAAGTGAAGCATTAGAAGGTACAAAAGTCGCGACAAAACAACGTCGGCGCCGTGGAGCTTCAAAAGTTTAGTTGGGAAGAAAAGCAATCGCTGCCTTTAATAAGGGAGAGGAAAGTCTGGACTTCACAGGAGAAGATACCAGTGAAAGACTGGGGGCTGCAAAGCTACGGAAAGTGTAACAGAAAGCAAACCGTCCCTGATTGATCAGGGAGCAGGATGAAATACCCGTTTTAAGAACGGGTCCTTCTAAGGTAACTTAGTTGGCGATAAACCCTATCTGAAGCAAGACCAAAGAGAAACAATCTTGACTCCGCAAGGTTTCTGACAGGTCGCATGAGGGCCTTGGTGACAAGGCCCCTAGAGGAATGATTGCTAATTCTCTTTAAGAGAATCACAAAATCCGGCTTACTATCTTCCCAACCTTTTTAAATATCCTTTTTAGGTAGTAAATCTAAAAAGAAGCCAGGGGCGGACTTGATTTCCCTAGCATAGCTAGAAAGGTTAATGCTTGTTAGCCTGCCATCCATATAAGTGTTTTTGAGGGCTTCGACATTAGAAAAAATGGTCAATTGTTCATTAGGAGTGGCTTCATTGTAAATCCTTAAGATTTCCTCTTTGGCTTCTTCATCGCTTGGGCTTTCTAGAAAATTCAATAAACCTTCCATATTTCTCTGTGTAGTTATTTGATCATTGATCCCGTTGCTAAGCTTTTTTAAATCCTTTAAGGATTGATCTATGGGTGAATTTAGGTCAAAGTCGTTTTCTTGTTTCTTCGCTGTGTCTTTCGTTAAAGGATCTTCGCCATTTATGGGTGTTTTTAAGAATTCACCTGCAGATTGCAGTTCTCTTTTTGCCCGAGTAAGAGGAGATGTCTTAAAAAGGTATTTGAAAAAATCAAGGAAGGTTTGAAGCTTATGCTCTTTATAATAGCTTTCTAATTCAGTGATTCTATCGCTAAGGTCACTGCTTACCTTTTGTAAATTGAGCGTAATTTGCTGATATTGAGCTTTGAATTCTGGAGCTGCAACTTGTTGAATGGCTTCATCCTTCCAATTTAATTTACTTAAGAACTCTTTTTGAGAGTGATAGTTTTCTGTCGCACTTTTAATGTTTTTTATTAAGTGGTTGTAGTCAGGATTAATAGACATAATTAACCCTCCCTTTTTAATTATAAATAATTTTTTAATTAAAAAGGGAGGGTTAAATTAGTTAGGCATCAGGTAAAAGACCAGCGAACGCTGCTATATCGCTTGAAATAAGTTGAGCAAAGGTCATTAAATTCATTCCCACGTGCTCTTCATAAAAACTTTGTAGATGAGCGATGTTTACAAAAATGTTAGAGATTAAGTGATCATGGTGATTTTGCTCCGCATTTTCGAAAGCTTTAATAATTTCTGCTTTAGCCGCATCTTCATTGAAATGCCTACCATTGAAAAAGGATAATCTTTCCTCTAGTTCCGTCATCTGAATACGAGTAGGTGTTGTGATTTTATTGCCTTCAAGATAAATAGACGGATCTTCTCGGCCGAATAAGACGGCAACAATAAAGGCTTCACTAGCTTCATCGTCATCATCACTAAGTTCCAAGGGTTCTAAATCTTGAACAATGGTTTCCAGGTCTTTCAATCTAGCAATAATCTTTTGCTCGTTGAGAGTTCCGTATGAACGCGATTCTAAATGTTGCTTTACTAAATTCTCTACCTGAACTTTATTAGTGTCAGTAAATAAGGCGCTTATCCTTTTTGAGAAATTTGTTTGCATAGGGCTATAAATATCATCTAAATCTACTGGAGGCGCACCAGGGAGTGGAGTAAAATCAAAAGCAGTTTCGACGATGGCCTGCAGTTTATTAATTATTAAAATGGAATTAGTAAGTTGGGTCTTTTTAAACGGCTTGTAAATGGTATTTGTTAGAAATTTAATCAAGCGGTGTTCTTTATAAAAATTTTGTAACTTTTCGGTGCCAGTCTTTAATTCATCCCATTTTGAGAGCAATTGGAAATTGGCAGCAAAGTTTTCTTGTTTGTATAAAGTCTTTGTTTCTCGCCGAGAAGCTATCATCCCTTTTTTTAAATCGAAGTAAGTCTTTATTGAATGAAGTATCTTCCCATTGGCTCCTTTTGGTTGTTTTTTATTAATTTGCTGCTTAATACGTCTTGCTCTAGAAAGAGGGGGATGTAGCTGAATAGTATGTGTGCAAAATTTTATAATCCCATACTCTCGGTAGAAAGACTCAAGCGCTTGAATGGCATTATCAAGAGAATGAATCTTCTGAGCGGAGATTTGAGGGGCTTCCGAAGCTTGTATTTCAGAAACAACTTTTATGTGATGATTAAGATGGTTTCTTAAATGAATATAATTATCTGCTAGATTCACAAGTTTTCCTTATATTATTATTAAATAATTTTGTGTTTGTTAAGTTAGAGAGGAGAGTGTTTGCCCTCCTAACTACCTTCCTTGCCACCAATTTTTAAATCTATCTGCTATAGAGGGCTCTTGTGTGATGACATCAAGTTGAAATTCAAATTCTTCTGTATCTAAGAACATGCAAGCTTTAAACAACACCCCCTTCACTTCTCGAGTGACGTTCGATTCCAAGTATTCTTGAAGTCTATCACTATTGATGTGAAAGCAATTAAATTTTTGAGAAGCAATAGGGAGTTTAGATAGGTCTTCAGCGATTTCTTTCTGCAATTGAGAGTCTTTGATAAAAGCTAGTTTTTTTAAAAAATGGTCAACTGACTTAAAGGCGGCTACGGGAGGATTTTCATCTTCAGTTGGAGATGCTACCTCTGCATCCTGTTCGATGGCTTCATTTCTTTCATCTGGGATGCTAGATTCGTCCTCAGTCTGTTCTGCCCGGTCTTCAGTTACCTCGTCCGAAGAATCGGTGTCATGAACGCTAGGTTCTCTTATTGCTTCAGAAAAGTCATGGCTAATGAGAAATCTTCCATCATCTTGTGTCTTCAGATAATGTTCAATCGTTCCCTGGGCACCCATAAAAATATCCCTAAAGAAGTCTTTATTTGCCGTAGGGTCGTCACTTAAGATAAGGCGATTAGTCCCTAGTTTCTCTTTTAATGTTTGTAAATTGGTAGAAAGTTGAGACTCTTCAATGTGTTCATTAAGAGCTTTCTTGATATATTTTTGAGCGTCTTCTTTATCCTCATCAGCAAATAAATTCAGGAGTCCCTCTGCTTCTTGCTGAAGGAGGTTTGCTGGATTAATAGGAATATCAGTTGTTGCAGGTGGTGCAACTGAGGGAGGCTGGTCAGCTTGTGGCGTAGAAGCTTGCTGCTGATCATTTTGCGTGGAAACGCCTACACGATTGTTACTTGAAGGGGTTGTTGAAGGTGGTTGATCATCATTAGTGAGGTTGATCCGGTCCAATTCACGGCGAGCTTTAGATAAAGGAGAGGATCTAAAAATGTACCTTATTTTATCAATGAAATGCCTTAATTTATGGTTTTTATAGTAATTTTCTAGGGTAGTGACCCTTTGTTCTAGTTTAGTTTTTTTAGATTGGATGTTATTAAATGTAGTGGGGTTTATGCTTTTAATTACTTCAATGATCTTCTTTTTAGTTTGCTGCGAGGATAGGGATTGAGTCTCTTTCCTTAGCGCTTCTCTTGCATTATTTAATTGGGCAATGATTCTCTTATAACTTGGGTTAATAGAAGTCATTATATTTCCTTAAAATTATTAAAGTTTTAAAAAATTTCAAATATTATATCTTGCTTTAAGATTTTCTAATACTAAAATAAAAATGTTAAAAATGTTTAAGGATTTGGATTTTTTCTTATTAAGAACAATGTTGAATATCTTTAACTAAACTTTAAGAAATAACTTTATAATTATTGCAAAAAATAATTATGAAGGTTATGAAAATAGTTAAAAAAATCTCTACTCTTTTAATTTCCTTAATGTCATTTTGCTTTTTGGCAGCAGAAGATGTGCCAGACCAAGTGAATCACATCTTAGATTTAACACAACAAAATCATCAAAAAGTATGGCCGAATTTAGATTTAAATGAATCTCCCACGGTATTAACTCTGGATGATGGAAGCATCTATGGGCTGAATTTACGAGCACCACAGCTTAATTGGGAAAAGATGAATAGCCACGTATACCTTGCCTTAAAAGACATGTGGAAGGTGTTAGAATTGAAGCTGCACCCAGCTTATAACATTGATGGCGAAGAGGTATTTGTCTTTCGTTTAGGCGAAGGTCGAGAGTCTCTTAAAATCTTTGCTCATGAACGCTTCCATCGTTACCAGCTACTTAAATTTAAACCTGAGAAAATAAAGATCACTGAGTATCAGGACCATTTTAACCCTGAAAACTTAACTTTAATGAAGATAGAAGATGCAATTCTCTATCGTTTTTTACGAGCTTCAGATGATGACAAGCGAACTTTATTATCAGATTTTATGCGTATATTCAAAGAACGTACTTCCGTCATTAAGGAAGAATCCAGGCATTGGGAAGATCACCAACAGAAGATGGAGGGGTTAGCGGATTACGTTTCGGCTATGATGTTTGATAAGGAACAACAAATCATTGATAGTATTAACGATCTTAGCGCAGAAGGTGATCTTTCTGACTATGTGATTAAATGGCGACATTATTCAGTTGGAGCCACTCTAGCGTTTGCTTTAGATTTCCTTCAGATTAAGGATTGGAAAACGCGCGTTGAGGAGGGAGCATTTTTAAGCGAAATTTTGTTAGAGGCCATCGATCATAAAGAAGATCCTCAGGATTTGGAGAGAATCAAACAAGAATACCACTATATCAATATAAAAGAAGAAATGAGCCAAAAGGTAAGAGATTATCAAGAACAGATGAATCGTTTGTTTGAAAAGTATCAATCTCTGCCTGGACCTATCCTGCGTTTTGCCCATCCTAAAAAACTAGGGATTAGCGGGGGAGGAACGACTGAACGAATTTTATCACTGGCCGATGGAACTACCATAAGCTTGAATGATCAATCCTTTTCATCAACGTCAGATTCTAGATGGAAGTTTGAAACAAATGACATTCCATTCCTTATTCAAAATCGAGCCGGGTTTCGTGAAATTAAGATAGGAAAAGAGTGCTCTCTTGCTTTAAACCAAGAAGTTGTCTGTCTGGAAAGCTTAATGACTTCTCCTCCCAGAGAATATCCTTTTCGAGAAATCAGTATAAGGGGAGATCAGTTTACCTTTTCCTCAGAATCGCATCGAGGATCGCTTGTTTTTGATGGCGATCACCTTTTCATTCGCTATTTCTAAGCGAGAGTTTATCTCTCGCTTTTTAATGCCGCGTACGATTGATCCCTTCAAAAAACTCCCTACGTATTTCTTGATCTGTTTCGAAAACACCTCGCAAATGATTCGTAATCGTATCACTGTGGGCATCTTCGATCCCTCTAGCAATCACACAGAAATGCTCAGCTATGATTGAGACAGCAACGTTCTCTGTTTCTAACAACAGGGATAGAGAATCTGCGATTTGAGCAGTTAGTCTTTCTTGCACCTGGGGCCTTTTGGCGAAAAAACGAACAATCCTAGGGATTTTAGAAAGACCAATCAGTTTTTTGTTGGGCAAATAGGCGATATAGGCTTTCCCATGGAAAGGAACAAAGTGGTGCTCACAGAAGCTTGTGAAGGAAACTTTCATAAAAACTGTATTGGAATTTCTTGATCCAATATCCTGATCAGGGATAAAGCTTGACGCCGGGAAGTTATTTTTATTTAAACCGGAAAAAACCTCTTGAACGTACATTTTAGCAATACGTAAAGGTGTTTTCTTGATCGATTCATCTTCTAAATCCATGCCTAAAATTTCAAGAATGTGAGCAAAATGCTCTGTAATTAGTGCTATTTTTTCTTCTTCAGTATATTTAGAATCGGCAATGGGGGAAGGAAAACGCGTGACAGAAGGATTTGTTAATGAAGATGAATCTTCCAAAGAAAATGTTAACTTATCTGCTTGCATAATTAATTGTCCTTTGCCTTGCTATTTCCGATGCTGTAATGGCAAATGCATTAGCAACATTTAAAGAGTTTTTACGACCGCGTAGAGGGATTTGCACGACATAGTCAGCTGCTTCAAGCGTGTCATTAGAGCAGCCATACTCCTCGTTACCTACTGCTAAAGTAAATGTATTCGGAAATGAAAATTGATAAATAGAAGAAGCCTCATGAACCGTTTCTAAAGCGATTAGAGGTTTGGGTAAATCTTGCAAATGCCCACCTTTGCTACATTTAACGTATTGGTAAGCATTACATGAAGTTTTTTGGACCTGCTTATGGTCAATCCAGGGTGTGTCTTTAGAAAAGAAAATTTGCGCGAATCCAAACCCTTCCACAGTTCGTAAGATACTGCCCACATTATGGGCCGATCTTAACTGGTCTAAATAAACACCTATTGGCCATGCCTCTTCAGCTATTTCACGATCGAAGTGAGCGACACTATCAAGTAGCTTAGCCTCCTTACCGCCTGGGTGAGTCTGTCTTAAGTGAAAATGATAATGATCAGCAATCGATTTTTTGCATGCCCAATTAGGATTGCTCAATGATGGGTTAAGCCAATTTTTGTAAAGTTCGTACAGTGTTTTAGCTTGCTGAAAAGGCCTTTGATTAATCAATCCTTGATAGGCTTCATTAAGAAGCTTTGCCAGCATTTTATGCTGGCTTTCACTAGAAAGAGCAAGGAATCTCGGTTTCGTGAATTCATCCATTATCTTTTAATTGAAGCTTCTTTCTTTTCTAAATATTCATCTAAAGGTCCATCAAAAATGTGGATACCATCATTTTCGAAGGCAATAATGCGATTGGCTACAGTACTAATTAGATCTCGGTCATGGCTTGCAACAATGACCGTGCCTTTATATTCCTCTAATCCCCAAGCTAAGGCAGAGACAGCTTCGAGATCTAAGTGATTGTTGGGCTCATCAAGAATCAGGACGTTATGATCAACAAGCATCATTGAGGCAAGGATAAGGCGTGCTGTTTCACCACCAGAAAGAGAGGAGATAGGCTTAAAAGCATCATCGCCACCGAAAAGCATTTTGCCCATCACGCTGCGAATTTCTTGGTCGTAAACACCTGTTTTAACATCTTTTAACCAATCAAAAGAGGTTATTGGTTTGCGTTTATCGAGTATGTCTAAATGGTTTTGAGGAAAGTAGCTAATCTGTACCTGATGCCCAACCTCTAGCTTGCCTCGCTCAGGTTGCAGTACCCCAGCTAGCATCTTTAGAAGAGTTGTTTTTCCTCGGCCGTTATTCCCAATCACACCAATTTTATCGCCTCGAGTGATTTCTAAATTCAATTTATTAATAACAGGATTGTCATCATAGCTTTTAGAGATCCCCTCTACCTTAAAGATAATTTTGCCTGGAGCTTTTTCTTGAGGAATGAAGCGAATGTAAGGTCGTTGAATATTCGTTTTTTTAAGTTCTTGCGGCTGAAGGCGGTTAATTTCTCTTAACCGAGACTGAACTTGGCTAGCTCGAGTACCGGCACCGAAACGTGCAACAAACTCCCTAAGTTGAGCAATCTTCTTTTCTTTACTCTTAGCTTCTAGTTCTGCACTTTCACGCACCGCTGTTTTAGCTACGCTCATTTCATCGTAGTTGCCAGGATAAATAATGATAGTGTCATAATCAATGTCTGCGATATGGGTGGTGACGGCGTTTAAAAAGTGTCTGTCGTGGCTGATAACAATAAGAGTCCCCTTGTAGTTAAAGAGAAACTTTTCTAGCCAGCCGATGGATTCAAGGTCTAAGTGGTTTGTTGGTTCATCTAAAAGAAGGGCCTGTGGTTCTCCAAAGAGGGCTTGGCACAACAGAATTTTAAATTGCATGTCAGTGGGTACTTCTTTCATCTTTTTAGAGAAGTACTCTTGTGGAACGCCCATTCCTGTTAGAAGAACTTCGGCATTTGATTCTGCACTATATCCATCTTCTTCTGCTATAATACCTTCTAGATCACCGAGTTGCATCCCAACTTCGTCCGTCATTTCAACTTCGTAAAGACGATCTCTTTCTTGGAAGGCATTCCAAAGGCGTGTGTTCCCCATAATAACGGTATCCAAGACAGGATATTCGCGATAATCTTCAATGTTTTGTTTTAAAATGCCTACTCGATTGGGAAGAGTAACAGTACCAGATGTCGCTTCTTCCACCCCCATAATAATTTTTAGCAGTGTTGTTTTACCAGCGCCATTAGGGCCTGTTAGGCCATAGCGATTACCCTCATTAAAGGTAATCGTTACATCATCGAAAAGAACTCGGCTACCAAAACTTTTAGAAATGCGGTTTAAAGTAATCATTTTTTATTAAAACACTCAGGATTAAAAGGGATTTTCGAATATAGTAACAAAAAAAAACAATTGATTAAAGAATAAATATTAAGGGTTTAGGAAGGGGTTTTAAGAAAGCTCTCCATAGCCTTTAAAAGATCAACTGCTTTCTTATCAGCTTCAGTTTCCCCTTCTTCTATAGAGGATGGAGTATGAACAACTTCGCAATAGATCTTCACCTTTGGCTCTGTTCCAGATGGACGAACCATGATTTTACTTCCTGTTTCAAGCCAATAAACAAGGACATCAGATTTAGGTAAATTTAAATGTTCTGTTGTTTTGTCATTCAAATGATAAGCTTCCGAACTGAGGTAGTCATCAATACGTACAACAGGAATCTCTAGAATGTTCTGCAACCTTGCTTCTCGTAAGCGAGCCATGGCATTTTTCATTTCTTCTTGGCCCTCTTTACTTTCCTCAAAGTTAATCGATTGGAGTTTATTCCAAAAAATGCCATATTTTTTATAAAGTTCTTGCAGAAGGTCTACACACGTTTTTCCTTCTAATTTTGCTTTTAAAGCCATCTGGCAAATCAGAGCAGAGGATAGGATAGCATCCTTATCGCGGCTAAATGTTCCCATTAAATAGCCATAAGATTCCTCTCCTCCAAAAACATATTGATACTGATTTGTCTGCTCCCACTCATGAATTTTTTCTGCAATGTACTTAAATCCCGTTAAAACATCGAAACAAGTAGCCTCATAATGCTCAACAATTTTCTTAAACAGCTCTGTTGTGACAATTGTTTTTACGAAAGCCGAATCATGGTTAAGCTTATTCTGCTGCTTCAATGCTTCACAGATATGTTCTAAAAGGATGCATGCAACTTGATTCCCTGTCAGGATAACGCTCTCATTATTGTGGCGCACGACGATGCCCACTCGGTCTGCATCGGGATCTGTAGCGATAAGAAGATCGGCCTGTTTTTCCTCTAGCACTTTTATTCCTTCGCTAAGAGCTGCTTTTTCTTCAGGATTTGGGTAACGTGCCGTTGGAAAGTCACCATTAGGAATGATCTGTTTATCAACAAAGCTCAGATTTTTAAATCCCCACATGCTTAATGCCCTAGGTGCAAGGGATATACCAGTGCCATGTAGGCTCGTGTATACGATACTTAACTCATTTCCCTTTGCTTTATTTTCATGAGGATATAATTGAAGACTAGCGATAGCTTCTAAATACGCATCATCAATTTCTTCTTCTACCAGCTCTATGAAAGAAGATTCGAGTGTTTCCAATTCCTTTACCTGAGTCAGATCAGTAATCTCTTTGACTTCATCAACAATCCCAATATCATGAGGGGGGAGTACTTGACCGCCATCACTCCAATACACTTTATAGCCATTATATTCAGGAGGATTATGCGATGCTGTAATCATAATCGCAGCTGTACACTTTTTAAAACGGCAGCCAAAAGAGATTAAGGGGGTTGGTCTTAGATCCTGGCATAAATAAACGTGGATGTTGTTTGCTGCTAAAACTTTAGCGGCTGTCTCTGCAAACTCTTGTGAGTGGTGTCGGGAATCGAACCCAATAAAGACTGAATGCTGCTCTTCAGACGGGGTTTGCTTTAAGATGTAATTAGCAAGACCTTGAGTGGCGCTTTTAATTGTATAAAGGTTCATACGATTAGTTCCCACTCCCATAACTCCTCTCATTCCTCCGGTGCCAAAGGTGAGGGTTTTATAAAAAGCATCCACAGCTTCTTGTGGGTTTTCTTTCAAAAGGGTTTGGATTTCTCCCTTTGTTTTTTCATCGTAGGCGCCCTCTAACCAAGAATTAAGGTTTTTCTTTGTTTCTGAATCCATGTTTTCTAAAGTCAAAGGTGTATTCATGTTTCATCACTACTATTGATAAAAAAATGTAATGTACCGGATAGGGGCGTTTTTTTAAAGATAAGAAATTTAAAGTGTACAAAACAAATGTTTAAGAAAAGTAGGCCTTTAAGCCTACTTTACCCTGAAGGTTTGACCGTTTTGCGCCATCTTACCGTTGAGAGAGGGAGAGGCGGGATATCCACTTTTTGGTGACTGCTCTTTTTTGCGGAGTTCTTGGATCACTTTTTTTTGGATATATCTTATATGGTGCACGGTATCTTTCATAAAACCTCCGTGAAAGAATTCTAGGTAAGGACTTTCTTTAATTTTAACATATTTAAAATTAATGAATATCAAAAAAGCCCCCCTTTGATAGTTACCTCATCCATTTATCCATGTCGATAAGACCTGTCGAGTGGCAGATAATCAGTAAAATGGCAATAGGAATGACCCAACGAATGAAAAATAGCCATGGTTTGAACAGCCATTTCCAAGTGGTTCCATCCATAAATTCTTCTTGGATAAGTTCCTTATCCAATTTCCAACCCGTAAAGAGAGCGATCATTAACCCGCCAATAGAAAGAAGCCAGACAGAGACTAGGTTATCCACCGTCTCAAAAAAGTTTTTGCCATAAATCAATTGCCAATTGGGAAACAACCAACCAGTTTTAGCTAAAGCGCTGGGAATACCAAAAATGAAAGTGGCAGTACCAGTGATTAAAACTGCTTTTTTTCTATTCCATCCAAATAAGTCAATGAAGTTAGCGGCGACAACTTCAACAAGAGCAATTGCTGAAGTAAGAGCGGCAAAAGTGAACAGGGTGAAAAAGCTGGTCGACAAAACAAGCGAACCTGGCAACTTACCAAATAGAAGAGGAAGAGTTTTAAAAACTAATCCAGCCCCTTCCTGAGGCTTAAAACCAAAGGAAAAGATGATAGGAAAAATCATAAGACCGGCTAAGAGAGAAGCCCCTGTTATACTTAAGCCAATAATCCCGCTAGTTTTAGGGATGTCTTCTGTTCGTCGCATATAGCTACCATAGGTTAGCATAACCCCTTGACCTAAGCTTAAAGTAAAAAAGGAAAGACCGAGTGCTTCTAAAGCACCTGAAACTTTAAAATTGCTAAAATCAGGATAAAAAATAAAGTGTACAGCTTGTTCAAAGCCTTCTAAAGTTATGCTATAGCAGCATAAGATCACCAAAAGAATGAATAAGCTGGATGTCATAAATTTGCTCCAGTATTCAATGCCTTCACGTACTCCTGGGTAAACTAAACCAATCGTGAGTACTGTAAAAAGGAAATTCCAAAAAAGAGTGATGTCTCCAGAAGATTCTATGGTTGCAAAAATCTGGCTTATTTCAGAAGGCGATCGACCTAAATAAAATTGATTGAGACACATAAAAACATAATTAAGGCCCCAACCTGCAACAACACTATAAAATGACATAATCATAAAAGCAGAAATGACACCAAGCCAACCGGGCGTTTTCCATAATCCTGAATTATGGCTTAATGAAATAAAGGTGCCTACCGCAGCTCTCTGGGCCTTTCTTCCCAATATTAACTCGGCAATAAAGATAGGGGTGCCAATAAAAAAAATGCAAAAAATGTAAAACAAGACAAATAACCCGCCACCATTTTGACCAATCACGTAAGGGACTTTCCAAAGGGTTCCTAAGCCAATTGCAGACCCCGCTGCAGCTAATATAAAGCCTAGTTGATTGCTCCAATGTTCGCGTGTTTTTTGCATAAATTTCCTAGTTTGACATAAATCGTTGATTATCAGGTGTTGGTAAAAAACTAATGTTTAAGAAATTTAGCAAATAGCTCGATTGTTGACAATCCAATTTTTCTTTATATAATCTAAAGCGACAGGGGTAAAACATGTAATTCCGAAAGTATGATTGAGGTGAAAATGCAACCGTTATTGGCACAACTTTTCGTAGAGGCCGCTGTTGTAGGGGTGGTTTGTCTGGTTTTCTTAATTTTATTCATTGTGGCTGGAGTTAGACAAATTTTAAAAGATAGAGAGTAAAGGGTTATTGACAATAGTTAAGGAGGGTGATGGCGCTGCCTAAGATTGTTTTTATAGGATCCGGTAAGGGAGGAGTTGGCAAGTCGACCATTGCTGTTAATCTTGCAATTGCTTTATCCCATCATACTGGTCTAGAGGTCGGTCTATTGGATGCCGATCTATATGGGCCATCTTTGCCTATCATGTTGGGGCTCAGAAATATGAACCCGCGTCTTTTGAATTCTCCGACAGGAGAAGAAAAAGTGGCTCCATTTTATAAATTTGGCATCAAAATACAGTCGATAGGCTTTTTTTTAGAAGAAGCGCGCTCCTTGGCATGGCGCGGCCCTATGCTTCATGGTGCATTGGAAAAAATGCTTAAGGAGACATTTTGGGGAAATCTTGATTACCTTCTTATCGATTTACCTCCTGGAACGGGTGATATCCCCATTTCGCTTACTCAGCTTTTAAATGTCCAAGGGGCAATTGTGGTGACCACGCCCCAAGAGGTGGCAATTTTAGATGCAATTAAGGCCATTAATTCTTTTTACCAATTACAAGTGCCATTATTAGGTGTTATAGAAAATATGGCTGGCTTTACGGTGCCTGAGACGGGAAAAACTTATTCTATTTTTGGGGAAGGGAAAGGTGAGGAGCTAGCAAGGAGATTTCAAGTCCCTTTATTAGGTCGAGTACCTTTGATAGAAGAAATCCGCATTGGCGGAGATGATGGTTATCCTTCAGCCTGCCGTCAGGGGCAAGCTTTTCATTATTTTCAAGAAATTCAAGAAGCCTTCCTTGCGATAATAGGAAGCCAAGGGGGGCAGTAAGCCCCCTAATAGCTTTATTCTTCCTCTTCTTCTTTTGCATCCGCAATTAAAGCTTCTGAAATTAGGACAATTCCTGCTACTGATGCCGCGTGGGTTAACGCATTTTTAATCACTTTTGCGGGATCAATCACGCCAGCAGCAAACAAATCTTCTACCTTTTCATTTAAAGCGTTAAAGCCAAATGAAGGATTATGTGCTTTAAGAATTTCGGATAAAATGATAGAGCCATCAAAGCCTGTGTTAAAAGCAATTTGCTTAACAGGGGATTCACAAGCTGTTGCTACAATCTTTGCGCCAAGGGCTTCATCGCCTTCAAGTTGGAGGGTTTTGATAACCTGGCTTGCATTGAGAAGAGCTACACCGCCTCCAGGAACAATGCCCTGTTCTATGGCTGCTCTCGTTGAATTAAGGCTGTCTTCATACATTTGCTTGCGTTGTTTAAGTTCTGGTTCTGTAGCAGCGCCTACATGAATGACTGCAACACCGCCACTGAGCTTTGCTTTTCGCTCTTCAAGCTTTTCTTTATCATACGAGCTTTTTGTGTTGGTGATTTCATTTTCAATTTGTTTAATACGGGCCTGAATTTTTTCGGAAGATCCTGCGCCATTAACGATGATCGTATGTTCTTTGTTGATTGTGATTTTTTCTGCGGATCCTAAAACTTCTGCAGAAATATCTTTTATGTTCATGCCAGTATCTTCTGCAATGACTGTACCATTCGTTAGGGTAGCAATATCTTCAAGCATTGCTTTGCGCTTATCACCAAAACCTGGCGATTTAACAGCTGCAATCTTTAATGTGCCTCTGAGTTTATTGACAACAAGGGTCGATAAGGCGTCACCCTCAATGTCTTCGGCGATGATAAGGAGTTGTTTGCCTGAAGTGGCTACAGCTTGAAGAATGGGTAGGATTTCATGAATGTTGTTGATTTTTTTATCAACAATCAAAATGTTGGCGTTATGCATCTCGACAACCATTTTTTCTGCATTTGTGCAGAAATAAGGGCTAATATAGCCTCGATCAAATTGCATACCTTCAACCATTTCAATTGATGTGCTAGTCCCTTTAGCTTCTTCAATCGTGATAACCCCAGATCGTCCCACTTTCTCCATTGCTTCCGCGATTACATTGCCAATATCTGCATTTCCAGAGGCAGATACAGTAGCGATATTGCGAATTTCTTGAGCATTTTTGATGGTGATAGCTGATTTTTCGATTTCTTTTACAATTGCTTCAACCGCTTTGTCGATGCCTCGTTTAATGTTAATGGGGCTCGCTCCAGCTGAAATTTGTTTAATTCCATTTTCTACCAACGCTTTCAGTAGAAGGGTTCCTGTTGTAGTTCCATCACCACTTACGTCTTTAATTTTTTGTGCCACTTCTTTAGCCATTGCCACGCCCATATTTTCATAGGTGTCTGGGAGTGTGATATCTTTAACGATGCTGTTGCCATCATTGGTAATGGTTGGAGCTCCCCAGCTTTTTTCAAGGCCTACATTTCTTCCTTTTGGTCCTAAAGTGCAAGCAACAACTTCTGCTAGTTTTTTAATTCCAGTGGCTAGTTTTTCACGTGCTGCTTCTTCAAAAATAATTTCTTTTGGTGTTGAAGACATAAGCGTTCTCCTTTCCTTTATATATTATGTGATTGAGACACATTCTCAGATAATTTAAAACTCATATGTAAAGCTTGTACCGAATGGGTAATATCCCCAATAAGAATTCCATCAACGCCGGTTTCTGCAAAAGCTCTTACGGTATCTAAGGTAATCGCTCCTGATGATTCTATAAAAGCTTTTTTATGATGTTGGTGAATGTAGTCAACGCAAGCTTTTGCTTTCCCAGGAGTCATGCTGCGGAGCATGATCGCGTTAACATCGCATTTAAGGGCGCGTTCTACCTGTTCGAAGTTGTTAACTTCAACCTCAATAGGAACTGATGGGTGCTTGGCTTTTAATTTATTGACGGCGAATGAAATAGGATCATTAGTCGTTGCGTTTAGGTAAGCCAAATGATTAAGTTTAATCACGCAGCGCTCTTCCAAGCTGTGGCGGTAGTTGAAACCTCCACCAACACGAACAGCATACTTTTCTAATGCTCTTAAACCTGGAAGGGTTTTTCTTGTGTCTAAAATCGCGCAATTTAAACCCGCAACTTTTTTTACATAAGCCTTAGTAATGGTTGCGATACCTGAAGCGTGTTGGATAAGGTTTAAAGCAATTCGCTCACCCGTCAGAATGGACGTGGCTGGTCCTATCACTTTAGCTAACAATGTTCCGGATTTATGACTAGACCCCTCCTCTACAAAGAAGGTAACCTGTATTTTTGGGTTAATCTTTTGAAACAACTGTTTAAAAAAGGGTAAGCCAGCGATGACTCCTGCTTGCTTTAAAACAAGTGTTCCTTCGAGAACCTTGGATTCAGGAATACAGGCCTCGGTGGTGAGGTCTCCTCCACCTAAATCTTCTTCAATAGCTATCGCAATTAATTTTTCAATTTGGCTTTCAGTTGTGCTCATAACAATGTTTCTTTTTGAAGCTCAATTTTAGCGAAAGAGGGGCATTATGGCAAGAGTTTTGCGAGGAAATTTAGCAATCGATTTGGTTGATTGCCAACTTTCCAGGAAAATGTTTTTTTAAATATTAGTAGAGATAAAGGAGGGTCTTACTAATGGATTTTCTTTAAAAGTCTTGAATGGGGACGGAAGTACTTCAGGGCACGTCGTCTGCAGCATCAGCAAAGAATAATCAAGATAGTTCTCAGATATTTTTTTGCCTTCTTTTAGGACGAAGACATAGGGGTGAGTCATGTTACTGAGGTGATCGTGTATTTTTGGTGGCATGATAGACGTTAGGGTTACTTAAAAAGAAGATTATGGCTGCTTTAGGGAATTCTTGTAAAGGGGTAAGCTAAGGGGGAAGAAACTCAACTGCAGTTGAGTTTCTTTAAGGGGGCCGATTAGTAATTCCAGCCTAATGAAGCTCCGAAAGCGTAAAATTGTTGTTTTATGCTTGCCTCGCCTGCATTGAGATTGTTCGGAATAGAGTTGTGACCATTAATACGATGTCTAATTCCCCATGCAAAGAAAGAAGAGAGCTCATAGCACTCATTAAAAGCATAGGTTGCACCGGCAGTAACGACATCTCTAACTGTGTCTAATGTCAACTGGTTAACAACTGTTTGACTTGATTTTATCGGTGTGTTGGCGTGGCGGAAACCTGCTCTTACGATTAGGTTTTCAGTTAAGGCATAGTCAACTCCAATGCGATAAAAGGTTTGATCTCTCCAGCCAAAGCCAACCCCATGCTTAGATCCAAGCGGTTGAATGACGTCATCAGTTAAAAGTGGGTTATGTAAAGCTCTAATATGGCTCCAGCCATCATTTTCAATGTCAAACGCAATTGTTGCACAGTCTACAAAGCGCCAAGCGATTCCGAAGAACCAACGTTCTGGGATATCAAAGTGTCCACGGTCAGCAAGGAAACCTTCGTACTTTTTAAAACGTCTCATATGAGTTTTAGGCTGATATGAACCACCGATGGATAGCTGGGGGAGGATGTACCATTGTGCTCCAACAGTGAAACCAATTCCGTTAGAATAGCTGTAGCCGCGATTTGTTACTTTACCTGGATAGCGGGATCTTAGTGGATTATCAAAGTTTTCAATCCCGTTAACTTTTAAGCGTTGTTCATTGTAGTTAATTGAGATCCCTATATTAAAGCAATCATGAATTTTCCATGCAAAAACTGGGCTAATTTGCTCATGGATATACTCCAGACCCATTTTTGAAGTTCCGATCAAAGGGAAGTTGACTGGGTAAGTCGTTTTGCTTTGTGCTCGATTAAAAACAATAAAGCCGACAGCAAATTGACAGTCGCTGCCAAAAGTTTTGTTGATGCCAAAATCGGGTGTGAAAAAGTCATTCGTGCGATAGCCATTGAATGAACCATTGATTTGACCAAAAATAGGAGGTGTCTGATTTCCCCTAATAATGGAGCGTCCGCGATAATGAGCCCATGTTAGGCCTGCATCAACGCGGTTTCCAATCTCGGCATGGCCAGCAGGGTTGTATGCGCCTACAAGAGCATCTTGTGGGTAAGCCACACATGCTGCTGCCATACCTGTTGCTTTAACGCTAGCAAGGATGGCTTCTGCTGTTGATGTTTGGCACAAGATACCTAGTACTGCACCAAATGTAAGTAGAATTCGATTCATGTTAACTCCTTAATATTTAGTCTTAATTGCCATGCTCAACATGAAAGGAGCATATGCAATAGAGTGACTCACTCGGAAATCAAGATTTATCTAGCAAATTTGAACTTGGGTTATATTAGAAAGTAAAGTTTTAATGCAAACAAAAACAACGCTCAAAAAATGGCCTCATGCCTTATTGGCAGGATTTAATTTTTCTAAATTGATGATCGTTAGATTGTTAAATTTTGTCGCTATCAGGTTTAATCGTTGCTTTGTAAACATCTCTTTTGGAGATATTTCTCTGGGATGCTACTAGCTTAATAGCCTCTTTTTTGGTTAAAGAAAAATCTTGCTCAATTTTGGAAATATGTTCTCCTATAGGCAGCTCTGAATAATCTGTTTCTCGCGCTTTGCCCTCAATGAGGAGAATGCATTCTCCTTTGAGAGGGGATTGTGATAGTTGCAATGCAAGCGAGGAGGCGTCCCCTCTTAAAATTTCTTCGAACTTTTTTGTTAATTCTCTCGCGATTGCTACGTGGACGTTCGGCTGGATAGAGTTAAGAATAGAGAGTGTTTTTGCGAGTCTTTCAGGGGACTCATAGCAAATGGTGATCCCAGGATAAGGAAGGTATTCTTGAAAAGCTCTAATTAGCTCATTGCGTTGTTTTGGCAAAAAACCAACAAACTGGAATCGGCAAGCGTCAAAACCGGAAAGAAGCAGCGCATCTATAGCCGCGCATGCTCCAGGAATAGCTGTGATGGGAATTTCTTCTTTAATACACCTTTGAACAAGAAGTTGGCCGGGGTCGGAAATAAGGGGCGTGCCAGCGTCACTAACGAGGCTAATCAGGCGGCCTTGTTTTAGCTTTTCAACAATGGCATTCAGTTGTGCTAATTCATTAAATTTATGGTAAGATAAAAGGGGTTTTTTAATGCCATAATGGTTTAAGAGCTTAAGAGTATGCCTAGTATCCTCGCATAAAATGAAATCAGAGCTACGAAGGGTGTCCAGAGCTCTTAAGGTAATGTCAGTAAGGTTTCCTATGGGAGTTGCGACGAGAAAAAGCACAAGATTCCTTTAAAAGGGTTAGGTGGCACCCAGATTCGAACTGGGGATCGAAGCTTTGCAGGCTTCTGCCTTACCGCTTGGCCATGCCACCCAAGCTGAAGAATGTAAGAGTTCTTTCTTGCAGCTAAATAACAGTTTATAGCTTAAAAGAAAAATGGCGTCAATCATTTTAAGTATAGATTGTCAAAAATCCTTCATCAAAATAGCCCTAGAAGGGCTTATGCACTAGGCAAGTTGAGGTTTCATCTTCATAATGTCTTTAGATAGGGACCACCAAGAGTTAAAGTCATCTTTAAGGCTTTGGCTTAAGCCTGCAAGATCGCTTCGTAGTTCTTGAAGAATTTCCTGAGGGATGCATTGCCGTCTATAGGCGTGGAACCGGCGTTTAAGATCATTGGCGCGTGAAAGTTTTTCAAGAAGTTGTTCTGCAAGTTCGTTAACCTTTCCTTCTAGCTCATCTTTTCTTGTAGACCACATTTTGTTGAGCCTTTCAAGGAGTAAGCGTTTGTGCTCGAGGATAATACGTTTGTTGATGATAACATCGTCCACTTTTTTTAGGTTAGAGGCTAAGCCTAGTTTATGCAGTGTCCAAATCATCCATTTTGTAGGATCAAAATGGTACCACTTAATCCCGTTTCGATAATCGTTGCAAAAAGTGTGATGGTAGTTATGGTAGCCTTCTCCAAAAGTGACAAGGGAAATAAGATAATTATTAACAGCAGACTGTTCTTGGCTGAACGGTTTGTCCCCCCATGTGTGTGCAAGGGAGTTAATAAACCAAGTCGCATGGTGTAAAAGGAAAAGCCTTCCCCATAGAGCAAGGACAAATGCTCCGAGATAATCATTAAGGGACCAACCCAAAATGAAAAAGGCAGCTAGATTAGTTAGAAACATGGCTGTTCCAATGTATTTTTCTTGAAAGACAACCATCGGATTTTCAAGCAAATCCGGAACAACCTTAGATTCAATACCCTTTGGCTTCTCTAAAATCCATAGAAAATGAGCGTACCAAAAACCTTTTTTGATAGAATAAGGATCCTTATCAGTATCTACAAAAGCGTGATGAATGCGATGGTCATAAGCCCATCGTAGCACACTGCCTTGCCCTGCCATCGTAGCAAAGAAAAGAATAACAGCTTCCGCAGGCTTAGATAATTTATAGCATCGGTGAGAGTAATAACGATGATAGCCACCCGTAATGCTAATTCCAGTTAGAAAAAAAAGTACGAGCGAGCAAACAATCAGAGCTAGTGAAGGAGTATTGTAGTATAAGTAGATAGGAAGGCCAATAAGGAATAGTAGTTGATAGATAATTAAAAAGAGGCCAGGCCCCCAGTTGAAATTTTTTAAATTGATCATAATAAATTACCAGTTTTACCCCTTTATAGGGAGTAAACATAAATTTTGTGAAGTAGAAAGTAATTTTACTTTTTAATCCCCTTTAAAACAATGTTTTATTTAGTTTTTATTGTTTTAATTTGTTTTTTATTGTTGTTTTGTTGTTTGGGTTGTATTAATGGTGCGATTAATGCTTCTGTGTTTATCAGTATTGAAACAAATTAAACTTCTTATTTTTTACCCAAATTGACTATCGTAGCGCTATGAAAAAGATTCAAACAATCCAACAATTAGCCTATCTAGTTGATCTTCCTTGCTCATTCGATGGGCCTATACGCAGTTTTAAGGTAGATGCGAGAACTATTGAACCCGGAGATGTTTTTGTTGCCATTAAAGGGCAGCGGGTCGATGGCCATCAATTTGTCCAAGAAGCTTTTTCTAAAGGTGCTAGCTGTGCTCTTGTTGAACATGCATGTTTAAACGGTGGTGGGCCTCTTCTAAAAGTAAACCAAGTTGTAAGCACCTTACAAAAGGTAACTAGTAAATTGTTACAGCTGAGAAAATCCCAAGTGATTGGAATTACGGGATCAGTGGGTAAAACTTCCACAAAGGAATTTCTAGCAACATTGCTAGCAAAAAGATTTAATGTTGGGAAAACATATGGAAATCAAAACTCTCAGTTAGGTCTTCCTTTGACAATCCTAAATCACACTGAAGGAACCGAGGATTACCTTGTTCTTGAAATGGGGATGTCGGAGCGAGGGCAAATTGAACAACTGACGAAAATTGCTCCCCCAGCTTTTGCAATGATTACCCAAATTGCTCTTGTTCACGCAAATAATTTTGCGTCGCTTGACGAAATCGCCAAGGCAAAAATGGAAATTTTCAATCATCCACTTACCAAACTGAAGGTGTGCCCCTTTGAATGGAAAAAGGATGGCTTTTGCCATTTTTCATTAACAGAACCACAAGCCGATTACTACTTAGAAGGTGTTAAGCTTTATGAAAAAGGCTGTTATTTAGGGAACCTTAATCTCCCTAAAATAGGATTGCATTACTATCACAATTTACTAGGTGCGATTGCCTTAGCTAGAAATCTTGGGTTAAGCTTTCGAGAAATTAATGAACAAATGGCTTTTTTAGAACTTCCTAAACAGCGTTCAGAGGTAAAAGTCAAGCGAGGGGTTGTGTTTATCGATGATTCATATAATGCAAGTGCAATTGCTCTGAAAGCGGCACTTAATTCATTACCCGAACCGGTAAAATCTAAAGGAATCCGGGTAGCTGTTTTGGGGGAAATGCTGGAGCTTGGAAAATTTTCTTCTGCATGTCATATTGACGTTGCTATGGAAGCATTAAAGACAGTAGACTACTTGTTTTGTTTCGGACAAGAATGCGCACCGATGCTTGAGATCTGGCATGAAAAACAACGTCCTGCCTATTTATTTGACGATTTAAGTGAACTGGTTAATGTTCTTAAGACGTTAGTGGAAGAGGGAGATGTGGTTTTGGTAAAAGGATCCTATGGAAAAGAAATGTGGAAGGTAATCGAAGAGTTCTAAAATGATTTTTCTGCTTATTGACTGGCTAAAAATGACCTACGGAATTAAAGTACCGATGGTGTTTACCTATTTTTCTACACGAATGATTTTAGCCTCCTTGACATCTCTTTTTCTAAGTATCTTCTTAGGACCCTTTTTCATTCGCAAACTTTATGCATTAAAAATAGGGCAAACGATTCGTAAAGAAGAATGTCCAACACTTGGGGCATTGCATGAAAAAAAACAGAATACCCCTACGATGGGAGGTTTGCTAATTCTCTTTTCTATGGTGGTTTCTTTGCTGCTCTGGATGAATTTAAAAAGCGCTTTTACTTTAATACTACTTGTCACGACATTAGGTTTAGGAGCTCTTGGAGCAAGAGATGATTATCTTAAACTGCGATATAAAAATACTAGGGGATTATCTGCTCGTAAAAAACTGTTTTATCAAGGCGTATTAAGTGCGTTTATTGCTATTTATATGCTCGTTCCTTTTGCAAGTGAAGCTCTAAAGATAGGATCTTTTTTCGTGCCTCCTGTCATTAAAACCCATGCAGCTAAACATGAAGGTGTAGCTGTTAAAAATCACATTTCTTTAAAGACGTTTGCTAGCAGTCTTTACGTTCCTTTCATCAAGGATCCAGTGGTCGTTTTTAAAGGAGTAGGGGCCTTTTTTGTTTTTTTATTTATCATGTTTATTATTGTAGGATCATCAAATGCTGTTAATTTGACAGATGGCTTAGATGGCCTGGCAACTGGCTGTTTAATCCTAGTTGCAGGCACATTTGCTATTTTTGCTTTTATTTCCAACAATTTTGACCTGGCTCATTACTTAAATATCCCCTATATCGAAGGAAGTGGAGAAATCGCTATTTATCTCTCCGCTTTTGCTGGGGCGTGTCTTGGTTTTTTATGGTACAATAGTCATCCTGCTCAAGTGTTTATGGGAGATACAGGTTCCTTAGCTCTAGGAGGAGTCATAGGAGTGTCTGCTGTTCTTTTAAAGCGTGAAATTTTACTCGGCGTGGTGGGCGGAGTCTTTGTAGCTGAAACTCTTTCTGTGATTATTCAAGTTGCAAGTTACAGGTTAAGAGGACGAAAAAGAGTGTTTCTTTGCGCACCCCTACACCATCATTATGAGTTTAAAGGCTGGAAAGAAACGAAAGTTGTAGTCAGATTTTGGATCATCGGTCTTCTCTTGGCTATTATTGGCATCGCTTCCTTAAAATTTCAGTAGTATATAGAGGAATGTTTTGGGTAAAACTTTAATCATTGGAATGGGCGTAAGCGGTCAAGCCGCTGCAAAGCTCCTTCTAGGAAGAGGGCATAGTGTTATCGGGGTTGATAGTCGATATTCAGAGCTTGCACAGGACCCTGCTTTAGCTCAGCTAATAAGCCAAGGCTTAATTTTAGAAAACGACAAGTCATCTCTTTTTTTTGGTGATATTGACCTTGTGATCGTATCGCCAGGCATTTCCTTAAAGCATCCTTTGTACATCGCTGCCAAAGGAGAAAATAAAAGGATATTGAGTGAAGTTGAGCTGGGTTGCTTGTACTTATTGGATCAAAAAGTGATCGGGGTTACAGGGACTAATGGGAAAACAACTGTGACACTCTTGATAGAGCATATTTTAAACTATGCTGGTAAAACAGCCATTGCATTGGGGAATGTGGGTGTCGCTCTTTCTGCAGAAATCGAGCGCTTAGATCAAGATCACATCATCGTCTTAGAATTAAGTTCGTATCAATTAGAAATGTTAAGCCAAAAAGTGATTGATGTAGGTATTCTTCTCAATATTACCCCAGATCACTTAGATCGTTATGGCACAATGGAAGCTTATGCAAGAGCTAAACTAAATATACAAAAATGCATTAAGCCTGAAGGGGGAGTACTTTTAATCGAAGAAAAAACAGCCTCCCAGTATGCTACGCTACTTTCTCCGGAAACTTCTTACCAGCTGTTTGGCTATCAAGATTCTAATTTTTATCATACGGATTTAAAGAATCTTTTCCGCAATGGACAGCTCCTGGCTGAACTCCCAAAAGCATATCAGGATAAACCTTCTTTACATATAGAAAACTTTTTGGCAGCTTCTGCGGCTTGCTACACGTTAGGTGTACCCTATGAAACAGCGATTAATAGCTTATCTTCATTTGTTCCACCCAGGCATCGTATAGAGTTCGTGCGTAAAATAAGAGGCGTTTCTTATTATGATGATAGTAAAGGAACAAATGTTGAGGCTGTGAAAAGAGCTGTAGAAATGTTGCCTAACCACGTGATCTTGATTGCAGGTGGGGTAGATAAAGGCGAATCTTATACTTATTGGGTTGATGGCTTCAAGAATAAGGTTAAATGTATTTGTGCTATAGGTGAGGCAAAAGGGAAGATCAAGGAAAATTTAGAAGGTAGTATCTCTGTGCTAACATTTAATGATTTAAAAGAAGCCGTTCACTATGCTAGTAGTATTGCTAAGCCAAATGATAGCATTTTACTTTCTCCTGGATGTGCAAGTTATGATATGTTTAGGGATTATGTGCATAGGGGAAAAGAATTCCAAAGTATAGTGAATAGCTTAGGTTGAGGTGTAAAGAATGTCCAAAAGAGATGCCATAATCATATCTGTTTTAGTGAATGCTGGGCTTTTGGCGATTTTATTTATAACAGCTATCAAATCAGATCCCGAACAATTTGCGATGGATACTGATTATGAAAAGTCATTTGTTGAAGAAAGCGCGCCAATTGCTATAGCGGAAAAAAATAAAACAACTGCTGCAGAAACGCCACTTATCGTGACGTCTCCTCTTGATGAAGTAGATAAAGTTTTGCAGGACTATCTACCTCAGAGCAAAGCAAAAGAGGAAGTTGTAAGAATCGAAGAGCCCTCACGTGCTGTTAAGTCTCAGGATCGCTCGGAAAAATACATAGAAATCACGGTCAAAAGAGGCGATGCTTTGGAAAAAATTGCTCGTACCCATGGAATCTCTGTTGAGGCCTTGCGCAAAGCAAACCGCTTAACGACCGATAAGTTGAAAATAGGACAGGTTTTAAGAATACCCCAAGCAGCACAAGCGCAAAAGATCAAAGAAACGAAAAAGGTAGAACCTGTAGAAAGTACGTTAGACAAGCAGTACTATACAGTAAAAAGCGGCGATAACCCCTGGAAGATCGCAAAGCAATTTAATGTTAAGTTTGATGATCTTTTAGATTTAAATAACCTCGATGAAGAGAAAGCTAGGAATTTAAAAGTGGGCGATCGCATCCGCGTAAAGTAGGTATGGTAAGGAAAGCACACTCTCTTCAGCTAGCTGTTTTAGTGCTTATAGGGTGCATTCTAGCCTTTGGCTTGCTAATGATTTTTAGTACAACATCTGCAGAGGTTTTGGATAACTTATCAGGAAGAAGTCCTCATCATGCCATTTTAAAGCAGAGCTGGTATGCCTTTGGGGGGATTGGTTTTGGCTTTTGTTTGTACCGGATCGGCTATAGTAGGCTATTAAGCTGGTCACCCTTACTACTGTCAATATTTATTTTTCTCCTTATTCTGTCATTAATTCCTGGAATAGGGAAAGAGGTTAATGGATCCCGCCGTTGGTTGAGTATTGCGGGTATTTCATTCCAACCTTCTGAGTTTGTTAAGTACCTAATACCTGCCTTCTTTATTCATCGATTTTTTTCTCAAACAAAAGAAGAATTTTTATTTAAGGATTTTATAAAGTTAACAGGCTTTGTAGCCATACCTATGGTGCTAATTATGGTAGAACCTAATAACGGTACCACAGCTGTCATTGGTATGACACTTTTAGTCTTGTTTTGCCTGATGGGAATATCAGTAAAGTACTGGGCTTTCCCTCTTTTAATCGCTTTTTCTATTGGCGGTGCTTTTGCTTCCCAGCTACCCTATGTAAAAGCGCGCATTCATGTGTATCTTCATCCTGAATTGGATTTAAGGGGTAGAGGCCACCAGCCATACCAAGCAAAAATTGCTGCAGGTTCCGGCAAACTTTTTGGGAAAGGCCCAGGAAACAGTTTGCAAAAATTAAGCTATTTGCCTGAAGCTCAAAATGACTATATTGCAGCCATTTATGCAGAAGAGTTTGGTTTTGTTGGGGTGCTGCTACTCATTGCTTTTTATATGCTTTTTACCTATTTTGGCTTTAGTATCGCATACTTAGCTGACGATTCTCACAGCTTTTTTCTTGCCTCCTCCATCACCTTTTTAATTGCTTTTCAAGCTTTCTTAAATTTAGGAGTGGTATCTGGTTTGTTACCGAGTACAGGCCTAAATTTGCCTTTTTTTAGCCAAGGAGGAACATCCTTAATGGCTAATTTAGGTGGATTAGGGATTCTTCTTAGTATTTTGCATCCTCGGCTTGTTGTTGAGAAAAAGGAACAGTCGTTAAATGGCAGCAGATAATATTGCAAGACGGCTTTCTTTTCTTGAGTTTTAAAAAGAAAATCGCTTTAATTGCGCCTCTCATCAATTGATATTAAGTTTATATTTCAGTAGAATCCACTTCATGGGGCAACAACATGAAGAAACGCATTTTAATAGCTTTAGGAGGCACAGGAGGACATGTTTTTCCTGCTCTTGCGTTTGCCCGTGAATTAAATCAATTAAATGCTTCGATTGAAATGCAATTTATTGGTGGTAAGCTTAACACCAACCATTATTTTGATCGAGATAACAACGTCTATCATAGTATTGCTTGTGGAAAATGGAACTTAAAGTCTTTTGGAGTAGTGAGAGAAGGCGTAAAAATTCTTCGAGGATGCTACCAGACTGGTAGAGTCGTTAAGGCTTTTCAACCCGATTTAACGATCGGATTTGGCAGCTATCATTCGTTTCCTGCATTATTAGCATCTAAGATGTTAGGGGTTCCTCTTGTTCTTTATGAATCCAATAGCATTCCGGGGCGTGTGGTTAAGTTTTTTTCTCCTTATGCAATAAAAACGGCTGTGTTTTTTCCTTCTGCCACAAAGCATTTAGGCAATCATAAAATAGCACAAGTGAAGATGCCATTAAGAAGCTATAAAACTCATGTCATTGCTAAAAGTGAAGCTCAACAATACTACAACCTCTCTCCCCAGCTTTTAACGATTCTTGTGTTTGGAGGCTCCCAGGGATCCAAAGCCATTAATACAAAGTTCATGAGTTCATTACAGGCTTTAGCCAAAGCAACAGGTCCATTTCAGGTAGTCCATCTCACAGGCAATCGAGAAGAAACTCAAAAGTTACATGAAAACTATTGCCGTATAGGAATTCCATCCTGCGTAAAGGATTTTGAAGAAAATATGAATATGGCGTGGAAGATAGCAGATATGGTCGTGTCTCGTGCAGGAGCAAGCTCGATCGCGGAGCAAATTGAGCATGAAGTACCAGGTCTTCTTATCCCTTATCCGCATGCAATGGATAACCACCAATTAGCAAATGCACTTTTTTTAGAAGAAAACGGAATGTCTTTAAAATGCCAAGAAGCTGAGCTAACGGATGAACGCTTTGTATTCAGCATTAAAAAAGCGATGACACAGCTTGAGGCCATGCGAAGAAATATTCAAGCCTTTAAAGTACAAAATCAGGCACCAAGGCTTGCAGAACTCATTCTCGATTTGCTAAAAACACTTTCTAAAAGATAAACTCGAGCGTCCACAAGCCACTTGAATCAAAGGAGATCCCTACCATGCATCAAAAATGTCACTTTATCGGAATTGGAGGCATTGGAATGAGCGGCCTTGCCAAGATTCTTCTCGGCAAGAAATATGATGTGAGCGGTAGTGATTTAAGCATCAATGAAAGGATCAACGAGCTAATCGCAGGTGGTGCCAAAGTAACCTTAGAGCATTCCGCGGCTAATCTCCCCAATGATTCTATCGTCATTTATACCTCGATGGTTAATGAGCAAAATATTGAATACAATAGCGCTAAACAGCGCAATTTGCCGTTGCTACATCGCTCGGATGTTTTGAATGCATTGATGATGGGAAGTCAACCGCTGCTGGTTTCCGGAAGTCACGGTAAGACAACTACATCATCTCTACTTGCTTGGGTTTTGGAAAATGCAGGGTTAGATCCAACCTATGCAGTCGGTGGAGTATTGTTAAACACTTCAACAAATGCGCGTTATGGAAAGGGCTCTTTTTTTATTGCAGAAGCAGATGAAAGTGATGGCACCTTTACAAAGTACCAAGGCTTTGGGGGCATAGTGACCAATATTAGCCTTGAACACATGGACTTTTATAAAACAAAAGAAGCTTTATTGGGAAGCTTTAAGGCATTTTGTCAGAAGGTGCAAAATAAAGAATGCTTTTTTTGGTGTAAGGAAGACTCTTTGCTTCAATCGATCTCTCCAGAGGGAATTAGCTACGGTTTTGTTCAAGGAGCCGATTTACAAGGAAGTAACCTGAGGCAGCAACGAGGAGAGGTCATTTTTGATGTTAGCTTTCGAGGTAATTTTTATCCTGATATAACCTTGCCGCTAATGGGCCAACATAATGCTTTAAATGCACTGGCTGTTTTTGGCCTTTGCCTTTCATTGAACATTGAGGAAGAGAAGATTCGTGCTGCCTTTAAGCTGTTTAAAGGAGTGGCACGTCGAATGGAGAGAAAAGGGGAGGAAAAAGGGGTTTTAGTGATTGATGATTACGCTCATCACCCTAAAGAAATTAACACGACAATCAAAACTTTGAGGCAGTCGTTTCCATGGCGAAGGATTGTTGTGGTATACCAACCTCATCGTTATAGCCGTACACTGCATTGCAAGGGAACCTTTGGATCTATTTTTAATGACGCGGATAAAGTGTTAATTACAGACATCTATGCGGCTCATGAATCCCCTATTGAGGGAGTTACCGTTAAGAGCATCATCGATGAAGTTCAAAACCAGGGCCACAACAATTGCCATTATGTGCATAAAGCAAGCCTTATTCAAGAAGTAGTTAAACACCTTCAACCCTTAGATGTTGTTGTGTTGCTAGGGGCAGGGGATATTTCATCCTATGCTTATAAGTTACTAACAGAAATAAAAAACAAGCTCTCTCCCTTAAAGCTGGGAGTTATTTTTGGGGGACGTTCACTCGAGCATGAGGTCTCCCTTTTATCTCTAACGGGCCTTATGGGAAATATTGATTCAAGCGTATTTGACCCTCTATATTTTGGCATTACTAAGGAGGGGAAGTGGCTGGATTCTAAGCGGTCAGAGCAAATGTTGCGTGAAGGAATAGGTTGTAATCAAACAGAAGAGGTCTTGTCGGCTCAAGTACTAACTGAGCTCCTTAGTTGTGATCTTGTTTTTCCCTTATTGCACGGACCTTATGGAGAAGATGGAAAATTACAAGGATTATTGGAGACCTTAAAGCTGCCCTCTATAAGCTGCTCAACAAAGCCGTCTGCGATTTGCATGGATAAAGCAGTATTAAAAAAAATTGCATTGTTTCATGAAATCCCTGTTATTCCGTTTGTTGATTTTTCATTAGGCAATTGGCGACACAATCGAGAATCATTACTAGTTAAGGTTCAAAATCAGCTAACTTTCCCACTATTTGTGAAGCCTGTTCACCTTGGTTCATCCATTGGTGTGACAAAAGTGCATACATTTGTGGAATTAGAATCAGCGATTGAAAACATTTTTAAGCTTGATGGACACATTTTAATAGAAAACGGCATTGTTGCTAGAGAGATTGAGTTTGCGGTTTTTGGCTGCGATGATATTTTTGTTTCTAATCCAGGAGAAATTCTAGCTTCAGGTCAATGTTATGATTATGAAAAAAAGTATGGAAATGATGCTATTAAAACAGCTCCTCAAGCTGATTTGCCAAAGGATTTAGTCGAAATTGGGAGGCAACTTGCTTATCAAGCTTACACAGCAGCGTGTTGTGATGGGCTTGCGCGCGTTGATTTTTTCTTAGATCAACATGGAAACTATTTTCTAAATGAAATTAATCCTATGCCAGGATTTACGTCCAATAGCTTATACCCTAAAATGTGTGATAGCAGTGGCATTAGTTATCCTGAATTATTAAAGACTTTAGCGTCAATTAGCTTGCATAATATGCGAAAAAGCGCTAAGGCAAGTTAGGCATGTCGCAACGGCTCCCTTTAGCAAAAGCTATTTTACTGATTGCTTTGTCTGTTATTTTGATATCTGGGAGTGCTTGGAGCGCTTGGTTAATCTATTGGAAATTTTTTGATATTCGTTCATCGGATGCCAGGTTTAGGGTTGTAGCTATTGTTCAAACGGGACCTGAACGAGAAGCATTAAAGACAACTTTTCTGGCGGAGCTCCTTGATCTTTCTGTCGATCAACAAAAAAATATCTATCAACTTAATTTAAAAGAGGCTCAGGAACGGCTAGAAAGACACCCGATTATTAAGCAGGCAATTGTTAAAAGAGCTCCGCCTGGAACGCTTTACATCGACTACTCAGTACGTCAGCCTATTGCCTATCTTGGTGATTATTCAAATACCGTGTTAGATGAAGAAGGTGTTCTTTTTCCCTTCTCTCCATTTTTCTCACCGAAACGATTGCCGGAACTCTATCTAAGCATACCTACTTCTTTAAATTGGGGCGATGCGTTGAAACATGAGAAATTAGATCTAGCTTTTGAATTGTTAAACGTTTTTTCATTAAGTGATTTAAAGTATAGTTTCGACTTGTGTAGTATCGATGTCACTTCTGCCATTGCTGAAAAGCTAGGGCGTCAGCAAATCATTATTGTCTTGCAAGCCAAGGCTTCCCAAGCAAGGTTTATCCTTCGATTACCGTTGAAAAAACGCTTGGAGGCTTTTCATTCTTTCACAGCTTTGCAGAATGTAATCAGTAATAAAAACAAATCAGAAAATTTTGTCATTGATCTAAGGCTTTTTCCACTTATTTTTTTGGAAAAAATCAATAAATGATTTTGACTGATCTACGATCAGAGCGAATACTTTTAAGCCTTTATGTTAAATAGCTGATCAATATGATCAGATAGAAAGTGATTAAAGGATATATATGGCAGACTATATTGAAATTCATTGGGCATCAGGTAGCATTGATGAAGCTAGAAAAATTTCTAGATATTTGGTTCAGGAGCGCTTTGTTGCTTGTGCGCAGATTATTCCTTGGATTGAGTCTATCTATATGTGGAATAATCAACTTGAAACCACACAAGAAACGAAAATTATCCTGAAAACCAGGAGAGAACGTTTTGAGGAAATAAAAAAAATTATCATGGATAACTCAAGTTACCAAGTACCTGAAATTATTTTTACTTCGATTGGTGGGGGAAATACGGAATATCTCAATTGGATAGAAGATAGCACACCAGCTTTAGAGGGGCATCAATAATAAACCCATGATGTTAAGGTAAATAAGCAGCTTTTTTGATCATTTGCTTTTTGCTAGAGCTTTTATGGTTTAAAAAAAAAATCTGATAGACTAAAAGGGAGCTAAAAGGCAAAATTTCAAAAAAAATTTTATGGGCGAGAATTATGGTATCCCTCAATAAAGTGATTATTGCAGGCAGGTTAACACGTAAACCTGAACTCAGAAAAACACCTAACGGTATTGCCGTTACAGACTTGTTAATTGCTCTGAATCGAGAGTTTGTCACCATGGGCGGTGATCGACAACAGGAAGTATGTTTTGTCGATGTGGTCGTATGGGGAAAACAAGCCGAAAGTTGTGTTCAAGCGCTCGATTGCTCTTCTCCGGTGTTGGTAGAGGGGCGTTTGCAATTAGATACTTGGCATGGCAAAGATGGAGAGAAACGTTGTAAATTAAGAGTTGCTGCAGAAAGAGTCCAGTTCTTAGAGAGAAAAGCCTCTAGTGCTGAAAGGCCTACGGAAGCTGCTGCCGTTGTCCCAGCTTATGAATAGCATAGGTGGTAAAAAACAACTATGGAGGATGTGGTGAGTCTAAATGAGAAACAGATAGGTGAGGTTCTTGTTTTGGAAATGCAGGGGCGACTCGATGCTGTCTCCACTCCAGACATAGAAAAAAAAGTATTTGATTATATTAATCATGGAAAATATAAGCTGATTCTTGACTTTTCAGGAGTAGATTATATAAGTAGTGCAGGAATGCGTATGCTGCTCTCTACAACGAAGAAGCTTAAAGGGTTATCAGGACATCTCGTCCTTTGCTCAATTACAACGAATGTTATGGATGTATTTAAAATGTCCGGTTTCGATCATGTTCTTGAACTATCTGAAAATAAGGAAGAGGCTCTAAAAAGGTTTTAAATTTAATCTACAAATGATGTTATAATTAATTATAAAGTATCAATCGTAGTTAATTATGACATACCCTACACCTGCTAAATATGGAGGGAAACTCCCTACCACTTGGAAAAACTTTGAAGATAAGCCAAATACCCTCTTCCCCGATAAAAAAATTTCAAAAGTTAGTCGTTGTTGTGCTGCTTTAAAAAATTTAATTAATAAGATTTATCATTTTTTTTCTAGGATATTTAGCTGCAGTGCTCAAAAAAAACATCAATGGGCTAAACATCGTTTTCAACGCTCTAAAGATATTATTCCCCACTTTCATAATCTTCCACGCCGAGGATCGGTTGTCTTGGAAGAAGATCATTTCCTTCCGGAGGAGTTGATAACAAGAAAACATAGACTCCCCGATAGGGCGATTGCCATTAAAGCGGCCAGTGAAGGTATTCCTAAAGTTAAGCCTATAGAAGTAGATTCGGTTGGTGTCCTGGCAGCATACAGATTTGAAGAGGATGAAGTTTTCCCTGATGAAATATTACCAACTTCTCATTTGGTGGCATACCCGAAAGATTTGCGTATTAATCACCTGGCGAATGCGTTCAAACTCTATCTGGATGGACAGGGGCGAGGCATTATCAGGAGCGGTAAGATTGACTCTGTGCAAAGGGCTGAAGATTTTGCTCACTTGCTTAATTTGGTGAGAAACCAGGCTATTGAAGAAAGTGGAAATAGTGAGATTGTCTTAAGAGTCATGTCTCATCAACTCAATAGCTTTGAGATGGAAACTTCGTTTATCAGAGATCAGCATCGCTCTTTAGTTAAAATCAATCAAGAATGTCCCGGATTTGAAATTATCCATATTAACACTCCCACGGTTAGGTTCTACGATTGGTCTAAGAAGATCGACAAAATGCCAAAAAGTCAGTTGTTGCATAAAGCCTTAAGAAATAGTGAGGCTGCTTCGCGTAAACAAAATTTAGAAGCGTGGGGGACTTATTTTAATTGGATCATGGCTGATCTTAAGGATCATGAATTATTGACTGATGGTAGCAAAGAATGGCAAGATGTGCAGAAGGAAATGAGAGAACATGTTGAAGAAATTCAATTATTGCTATACAAGGAAGCCGGTCTTTTATGCTCTTCAACTAAACAAATTAAAGGCATTAGTCAGGTTCGCAAAGAGATTAACCAACACCTTAAAAAACTACACATTAATCTGAATGCTAGCCTTGATGGCTTAAATTATTTGAGGCAAAACCTCGATCAGAATAGCAAGGAGTTTCGCAAGGTTGACTTGTTCTATCGTGTACTAGCTTCCCAATTAAAAAAACCAGGTCAGGTTCTTCACCGCGGTCATGAGCAGCTTATGATCCAATTGCTAAACAAAGAAATGAATGTCACTGCCGCTGTTAACTGCAGAAGTGGTTTAGACCGCACAGGCTATTTACATAGTGTGATGGTAAGCCTTGAGCAAATAGGGCATGATTACTCTCCTCAACGAATTCATGAAATGGTTGTCAATTGGGATCGGCTGACCCCAATGTTAAATCGTGCATCTAAGAAAGAGGTAGAAAGTTTATTAGAAGAATCAGCAGATGCCCAGGTGCTTAAGACTATTATAGAATTCAGAAAGCTCTTTATCCATAATCTTCTTAGAATCGGTTTACCCATTACCACTTTGAATACAGGTTATGTTGGGTTTAAATGGCAATCGGGTGTTTATTTTAACTTGGTAGAAAATTTAATCCCTCTTAACTTTTTGCCCCCAACCATTAATAGGAACACTAATGATGAAAAAGAAACAGTTAGGCTTGTTAAATATAATAAAAAAACAGGAATGCCGATAGGCTTGACTGTCGCTGGACGACAAGTTCTAACTCCTTTATCTGAAATGAGGGGTGCCTAAAAACAAGACAAGCCATTTTGATTGCCTTTTCTATAGAAAAAAGGAAAGGAGCATGCTAAAATCAACGGCAATCTTCAAGTAATAGGAATTGTGGGTGAGTGTGCAGACTGGTTTAACAATAGAAAAAGAAGAGATTGAACGTATCTTTCTTGGTTTTGCTACTGAAGCTCAAAAGCAAATTCCTGCCAACTTCAGGCCGAAGAAAAAAGTAATTATCTTGGCTGGGCCAACAGGGTGTGGGAAATCTGACTTAGCCATGCAACTAGCTCAGGAAATTGGTGGTGAGATTATATCAGGGGATTCCATCCAAGTCTATAAGGGCATGGATATAGGGACTGCAAAGCCCACTAAAGCTGATAGAGAGCTAATTCCGCATCATTTAATTGACATTAGAAACGTGACAGAGCCCTTTAACGTGGTGGATTTTTATTATGAAGCTCGGCACTGCTGTCAATTAATCCATAACCGCGAAAATATTCCTATTATTGTAGGTGGTTCAGGATTCTATCTTCACTCTCTTCTCTATGGCCCTCCAAGTGGTCCCCCTTCGGTTCCTGAACTAAGAAAATCATTAGAACGTGAAATGGAAAAACTCGGATCGGAAGCTCTTTTTGAAAGATTATCCCAACTCGATCTCGAATATGCCAGGACAATCACCAAGCACGATAAACAAAAAATTATAAGAGCACTTGAAATTATAACTTTAACGGGAAAAAAAGTAAGTAAGTTATCATGGAAAAATCGACGTAAGCCCTTAAATTATGACTTTAGATGTTGGTTCGTAAACAGGCCTAAAGAGCAGCTGTATAAAAGGATAGAGAAACGTTGTGACAAAATGCTTGAAGCCGGGCTCTTAGGGGAAGTTGAGGAGTTAATTAGAGAAGGTTTGTTGTGTAACTCTTCTGCTTCTCAAGCAATTGGTTATCGCCAAGCATTGGAATATCTCGCTTCTGAAAAAACACCCGAAGCTTACGTTAAATTTGTAGAGAATTTTAAGCAGGCTTCTCGTCATTATGCAAAAAGGCAGCTCACCTGGTTTAGGAAAGAACCACTATTTAGGTGGGTCGATTTAGATATGCATGATCCAGAAGTAGTGATGGATATTATTAAGCAAGATTTTGAGCAAGGGCTATGAAAATTCTAGCCGTTGGTGGGAGTGTGCGTGAGCATTCTTATAGTTATCTTGCGGCAAGGTTAGTATCAGATGAATTAGTAAAAAAAAAGGTGGATGCCGAAGCAATTGCTCTAAAAGATTTCGTCCTTCCTTTTGCGGATGGGTTAGAAAATCCCTTGTATCCTGATATTCATCGGCTGCGCAGGCTGTTTTCCGAGGCGGATGGTCTAGTCATCTGCACACCAGAATATCATGGGGGAGTAGGAGGCGCACTTAAAAATGCATTAGACTTACTTAGCGAAAAAGAATTTTTAGGAAAACCAATAGTCTTAGTAGCCTTAATGGGGGGTATTGCAAGTGGAAATGCGATTAATCAATTAAGAATTATTTTACGACATCTGAAAGGGCTGGTTTTGCCTGAGCAATTATTAATCGCTAATGCGATTCATGCCTTTGATGTAGATGGGCAGCTTTTGGATCCGTTACTTAAAGAGCGTTTAAACGAAATGCTAGAAAGGCTAGTGGAAGTAACAAAGAAGTTAAAAAAAATTGAATGATTGCGCATCTTTTAGATTAGCTATTTTTATCCTCATTTTTGGTATTATTTTGATTTAATTTTTAATTCCATTATAATTATTCCTCAATGATAATTTCTCGTTTCGAGAAATGGGTAAACTTGCTAACATAAAACCCTTAAATTGCAAAATCTAAAAGTTAAGGGAACTAGAGGTTAAAAGAATGCGCGAGGAAAATATTTTAGAAGAAATGCCAGTAGAGTTAATTGAGACAGAGGAATCTGCTTTGGCACCCATTGAACCCTCGCAAATAATAGAAGATCCCATGATTGATAAAGAAACTAATTTACATTTTGAAGAGTTTAAAAAAGAGCTTGACGCGCAGCCTGATGCGGAAGCTAAGTTGAAACTTGCCATCCAGTTTATGGAAGAGTCCTTACAAAAGGTAAAGACTCCTGATTTTAAAAGTTTTTGGGAGGCGAGAAAAATTTGCTTAGACCTTTTTAAGGAATCGATTTCCCCAGCCCTACGATCTCAGCTATGGGGTAGATATCATGAACTTTCAAAAGAAGCCAAAAGGCTTAAAGATATTTTAGATGAGCAAAGCAACTTTGCCGTTGAGCAAATTGGAATGGCGATTCAATCTTTAGAAGAAGAAATTGCTCAGATTCCAGCTACATTAGAACAAGCAGCCTCTATCTCATTGCCTGAAAATTGCTATGTGCTAGAAAAAGAATTCTCATTTTATAACTCTCATCAGAAAGAGCTCAATCTTCTTAATGCCTATGCCTCAAGAATTAATGCATTGCGCAAGGAGCTCATTAAAACAGAAATGCGCATTCGAATTAAAAATAAATTTTTCCAGCAACTTTCTAAGGCAGGTGACCATGTCTTCCCAAGAAGGAAAGAACTCATTCAAGAGATTAGCCGTCACTTTTCTGATGATGTCAATCACTTTATAGCAAATCATTTTGAGAAGATCAATGAAAGGGAGTCGCTCTTTAATTTAAGAGAAGCGATAAAAGGATTGCAAGGGGCTGCTAAATTTTTAACTTTGAACACTCAAGCGTTTAATCAAACAAGAATGCGTCTTAGCGAGTGCTGGGATAAGCTAAAAGAATTTGATAAAGAACGTAAAAAAGATTTTGCTGAGAAGAAAGAATTGTTTAAAGCAAATGCTGAGCTTCTGCAAAAAGAGATTGAATTATCGCACCAACAGATTTCAGAAGGCAACCTGAGTATTGCAGAAGCATCTAAGATGATTGATGAGCTCCAATCTAAAATGCGAGCAACCTCCTTAGGTAGGGACGAGATTAAAGCTCTCCGCGAAGAATTAGCTAAGTTAAGAGATATTGTTCAGAAAAAAGTGCAAGCTCAGCAAGAAGAGCGACAGAAGCAAGAGGCTGAAAGAGAGCGTCTTCGTAAAGAAACGATTCAGCATTTTGCTGAAACAATCCAGCAGCTGATCGAAGATGCGGGGAATGAATCTGCCGAGAGCTTAATCTCCAAAAGAGACCAAATTTTATCTGAAATCCATGCTTCCACCTTAATTAAAAATGACAAGATCGAGTTAGAAAAACGATTCAAGCCGATTAAAGATATTCTTATAGAGAAAAAAGAACAAGCCCTCATGGCTCTTCCTGAAGATAAACGCCTTGCATTAGAGCAGTTGAAAGAACTATTAAAGCAAAGAAAGGAAAGACGCCAACAAATTAAAGACCAAGTTGAGCTTCTAAGGAAATCTAAAGGAGCGTCAGGTTTTGATTTTGAAAAAGCAATGCAGTTTAATGAAGAGTTAAATCAAGAAAAAGAACGTCTTGAACAAGCTAATGCAGCTGTTAAAGAAATTGAAGACAAAATTAAAGATTTAAATCTGTGAGTCAAAAATTCTACTTTTTTGACTTAGATCACACCCTTCTAAAAATAAATATAAGCTTTGCCTTTGGGAGATATTTATTTCAGAAGGGTGAGTTACCTCTTGCTAAGATGTTCTATTGCGCATTTCAATACATCAAGCATAAATATCTTGGGCTCACTTTACAACAGTTACAATCTTCTGTTTTTTACTCTTATTTCTTTGGGAAGAATGCTAGTCAAATAGCAGAACATGTAAACGCATTCTTAGACACCCACTTGTTATCCTTTTTACAATTGCCTGTTTATAACATCCTACTTGAAAAGGTATCCCAAGGTCACCGCATTTTTATATTTTCCAGTTCTCCCGATTTTTTAGTTAAGCCGATTGCTCAACGTTTAGGTGTTCCATTTGAAGCAACGAGCTATTTAACAGATTGTACCAATCACTTTTCTTCCATCGGGCAGGTTCTTTGTGGACAAACCAAGGTAAAAAAGGCTAAAGCAATCCTGCTTGAGGCAAGTGAAGTGGATACAATAAGTGTTTTTTCGGACAGCTTTCAAGATCTTCCTTTTCTAGAAATGGCGACACATCCAATTGTTGTAAATCCAGATTATAGGCTTAAAAAAATTTGTTCTCGCAAGAACTGGCCTATCCTTTAAGACTTAATCAATTTTATTTTTTATATTTTCCAAGTTAAGTAATATGGCTTTTTCTTAGGAGGAGCACATGTTATTTGCACGCTATAAAGCATTAGAGGAGTCGGGAAAACGCAGCTCCCAACTTATTAATGATCAGCCGAAAGCTAATTTGATCGAACAATTTGGAACCTATGTCTTCGATAAAAAAACAATGCAAAAAATGTTATCAAAGGAAATATTTGCTAATGTTGTCGATGCTATGGAGTCAAGGGCGGAAATTAATCCAGATTATGCTGACGCCATTGCCATTGCAATGAAGGAATGGGCAATTAGCCACGGAGCTACTCACTATACCCATTGGTTTCAACCTCTTACAGGAGCAACAGCAGAAAAGCACGACACCTTTCTCGATTGGTCTGCCGCCGATCTTTTGATTGAAAAGTTCTCCGGTAAGCAGCTCATGCAAGGGGAGCCTGATGCATCTTCATTCCCGTCAGGGGGCTTAAGAAGCACATACGAGGCGAGAGGTTACACGGGTTGGGATCCGACTTCACCCGTTTTTTTATGGAAGGCAGGTGATGGTTTTACTTTATGCATTCCTTCTGTTTTTTTCTCCTGGACAGGAGAAGTGTTGGATACAAAAATTCCATTTTTACGCTCTGAAAAAAAAATCAATGAAGTCACCTCACGCCTATTGAAATTAACCGGCATCACTTCTGAATATGTTTATTCTACTTTGGGAATAGAGCAAGAATATTTTGTGATTGATCGAGCATTTAGAAACTTGCGTCCGGATCTGATTTTACTTGGCAAAACAGTATTTGGTGCAGCTCCTTCTAAAGGTCAAGAGCTACAAGATCATTACTTGGGTTCCGTTCGAGACCGCGTTTTGTTTTTTATGAGGGACTTTGAAAATGAAGCGATTAAATTGGGTATACCTATAAAAACACGCCATAATGAAGTAGCTCCTGCTCAGTATGAAGTTGCACCAGTGTTTGAAAAGGCCTCTCTTGCGATTGATCATAATGTTTTATTAATGGAGCTTATGCGCCATATCGCTATTAAACATGAGCTTTCCTGTCTTTTGTTAGAGAAACCTTTTCAAGGGATGAATGGTTCAGGTAAACATTGTAATTGGTCCTTATCTACCAACACTGGAATTAATTTACTGGATCCTTCAGACACTCCTGGCAATAACTTACATTTTCTTATTTTAATGACGGCTATTCTTCATGCGATTCATCGACATTCAACTCTAATCAGAGCTTCAATAGGGTCATATTCAAATGATGATCGATTAGGAGGACATGAAGCCCCACCTGCAATTATGTCTGTCTACCTTGGAGAGGAATTAGAAGCCGTATTTAAAAATATTGAGCAAAAAGGATCCCATGTGGGAACACGCGAAGCGGTCTATTATAACCTTGGATTAAAAGGACTGCCTAATTTGCGGAAGGATAACACGGATCGTAACCGTACCTCTCCTTTCGCTTTTACGGGAAATAAATTTGAATTTCGGGCCGTTGGATCATCTGCCCATCCAGCTTTTCCAATCACTGTTCTTAACGCAATCGTTGCTGAAAGCCTGTGCGAAATGCTGGATGAAATAGAAGCTCAGTTGAATCCTCACTCGCCTGATCAGGTGTTAAAAGTAGCGATGACAGTGATTCAAAAGTATCTAAAAGCTTCCAAAGAAATACGTTTTTCTGGTGATAACTATAGTGAAGAGTGGAAGCTCGAGGCCAACCAAAGGGGATTGCCTAACATTGAAAAATCACTGGATGCCTTTAGCTCTCTTAAAGCAGATAGTACATTAAAAGTGTTTACAGGAATTTTAACCGAAGAGGAGTTAAAGAGTAGGATTGCCATTTTAAGAGAGAATTATTTTAATATGGCCCAAATTGAAATCAATTTAATGTTAGAGCTTTTTCAAACCCAGATTATACCCTCTGTTATTGAGTATCAAAGAAAGCTTGCGGATAGCATTGAGAAGGCCGAAGGGATCATGCCTCCATCATTGTTAAAAAACCAAAAAAAATGGCTCATTGATTTTTCTGCCAGTATAGAAAAGACTTTTGAGATACACGATCAGCTACAAGAGTTAAATGGCAAAGGAAGCCAACTTTGTGAAGAAATCTTAAAATCCATTTTTCTTAAAAAAACAGGGCTAAGAGAAATGGTCGACTGTCTGGAGAAAATGACATCAGATGAGCTTTGGCCGCTACCTAAATACCGGGAGCTTTTATTTATAATATGAAAATTGGTTTTTATGGGGGTAGCTTTGATCCCTTTCATTTGGGGCATCTCAATATGGCTATTGAAATCAAAGAAAGAGCAGAGCTTGATGAGATTTGGTTTTGCCCCGCCTTTATTAGCCCGGATAAACAGAGGCAGCCAATCTTGGGAACTTTACGTTTAGAAATGATTCGCTTAGCCATTGAAGAAGTTTCGGGCTTTAAAGTCATTGATGATGAACTAAAAAGGGAGGAGATCTCGTATACTGTTGAAACGTTGCAAGCTTTAAAAGAAGGATACCCAGAACATCAATTTTTTCTTTTATTGGGCGAAGATTCTCTAACTAACTTTTCTAATTGGCGTTCTCCTCAAAAAATCCTTGAGCTCGCAACCCCTTTGATTGGATCTCGTTCTTCTTATTTTTTACCCACCCATTTAAAATGGAGTGAAGAGGAGTATCAATGCTTTTCTAAAGGATGGATAAAAATTCCTCTCTTCGAAATATCGAGCACAGTCATTAGGCATCGCTTGAAACAGAGACTATATTGTGGGCATTTACTCCCTAGAAAAGTCCTGGACTTCATCATAAAAAATGAATTATACTTAAACAATTATGAAAGATTCTGATCACTCTCGACTTGATAATATCGCTCAAATTATTTTTGATAAAAAAGGTTTAAATGTCCTTGCTCTAGATGTAAGAGAAATTTCTACCTTTACTGAATACTTTCTTATTGCAGAGGGTAATGTTGAACGACACGTAATTGCCTTAGCTCGTGCCGTCATTGACCAACAATCACTAGAGGGTCACCCTCCGTTTCACGTAGAGGGTTTGAAATCCGGAGAATGGGTGGTTATAGATTTTGGGCATATTGTTCTTCATCTATTTCATCCCGACATGAGGGAAAGGTATGCTCTTGAAAGACTCTGGAAGGATGGAAAAATCATCGATTTAAGTATTAAAGTGGGTCCAATTGAGTCTTTGGAAAGTTAGATATAGGCTTTGAGGAAAAGGATAAAACATGAAGAAAAAAAAACGTATAGTTGTGACGGGAATGGGCTTAGTGTCTTGCCTTGGTCATGATGTTGATCTTTTTTATCAACGGCTTTTAGCAGGTGAAAGTGGTGTGTCCACCATCACAGAATTTCCTGTTGACGAATACCCTACAAGATTTGCTGGCATTATAAAAGAGTTTAACCCTGAAGAATATATAGAAAAAAAACAAGCCCGTCGCGTAGATCGATTTATTGCTTACACTATTGTAGCCGGAAAAAAAGCATTGGAGTATGGCGGGATTTCTAAAGAGACTTTAGATCACATGGACAAGTCTCGTTGCGGGGTCATTATTGGTTCTGGTATGGGAGGAATGGGAGTTTTTGTTGATGGTACTAAAAATTTATATGAAAAAGGACATCGCAAAGTCACTCCATTTTTTGTCCCCTATATTATTACTAATATGGGAGGTGCCCTTCTGGCCATGGATTATGGATTGATGGGACCAAATTATTCTGTCTCAACAGCCTGCGCTACCGCCAATAATTCAATTATCAGTGCAGCAAATCACATTTTAAATGGCGAGGCAGATCTGATGATTACTGGGGGAGCGGAAGCGGCAATTATCCCGATGGGATTAGTTGGTTTTTGCGCATGTAAAGCGCTTTCTGAACGAAATGACGAACCACAAAAAGCCTCTCGTCCCTGGGATAAGGGAAGAGATGGATTCGTAATGGGAGAAGGTGCTGGTGTGATTGTCCTTGAAGAGCTAGAACATGCGTTGGCTAGAAATGCAACTATTTTTGCAGAGTACTTAGGAGGAGGAATTTCCTGTGATGCCTATCATATGACTGAACCTCGATCTGATGGAGAAGGTGTAGCCGCATGTGTTCGAAATGCTTTGCAAAACGCGGGAATTACAGCCGAGGATGTAAATTATATAAATGCTCATGCAACTTCAACACCGCTTGGCGATATGGCTGAAATTAATGCTCTTAAAAAAGTATTTGCCAAGCCTGAAAAGATTGTCATTAATTCGACGAAATCAATGATTGGTCATTGCTTAGGTGCTGCTGGAGGAATAGAAGCTATTGCAACAATTAAAGCAATTACAGATAAAGTAGCGCATCCTACTATCAATTTAGAAAATCCCGAAGAAAATATAGGATTTCATATTCCAACAAAAGCGGAGCCCGTTGAAATAAAAGCTGCCATTTCAAATTCTTTTGGTTTTGGTGGGCATAATGCAACGGTTATTTTTGCTCCTTATCACCCTTAATGTCTGGAAAGCTTGCCCCTTTAAGGGGTGAGCTTGGAAGATTTCAATTCACTCCTAAAGCTACAATAAAAAGATCAATAAGCTTAATACCAAGAAAAGAAGCAATAGCAAGTGCAAAACCATAGGTATATAAAAAATTAATTTTCTTGGTTTTCTGAATGGTCATAGGTGTAGAATGACTTCTTAATATCCCTCCTAAAAAGTAAGTAAGAAGACAGCAGTTAAATGTAAAGATGCTGAGGACCGCGCTCCAAGGAGAATTCAAGAACATAAAGTGAGAAAGTTGGACACGGAAAAGCGGGTCCTTGCCAATGGCAAAGAAAGATCCAATGACAGCCGGAATAATCGCGAGATATTTAATGTTGTCATTAATGATGTTAAGATTGGCAAACATCCATGTTGGAATGCGATATTGTCGAGGAAAAATTCTTTTCTTTCCCCCTGCAATCATTGGTTGATAGATAGCTTGTCTATGCAATGAGTTAGCTTTTTCAAGTTCTTTCGTCATTGTATTTTCCCATCTCAAATTCGAAGTAAACTGAAAAAAGTGACATACTGATCTATTTTGCCATTATCAATATTCTGAATTTTATGTAAATCGTGTAAAATTTTGTTTTTAAGTTAACCAGCTATTTTCTCTATTACACTAATAGAATATACTTACAACTGGCCAATCTTCGATAATCAGCAGAGATATTTATGCAAAAAGAAACTTCTTATGGAATCATCCCTCTTCAAAAAAAAAATAATAAGTGGGAAGTTCTTTTGGTTCAACCTCATCAGGGGTGGTGGGGAATTCCTAAGGGTCATGCCGATCAGGGTGAAACAGAGCAGGAAGCTGCTGAGAGGGAATTAAGTGAAGAAACGGGATTGCATGTGGCAAACTATCTAAGTCAAGAGCCTATCTTGGAGAGATATCGGTTTTTTCTTCGTAAGCAATTTATTGATAAAACAGTCGTTTACTTTTTAGCAGAAGTTACTGGTACCGTCACTCTTCAAGTTGAAGAGCTTAAAGGTAGCCAGTGGTTGCCTTTAGAACAGGCAATCCATCTAGCTACTTATAAAGAAACGAAAAGAGTGCTCCAGCAAACATCTGATTTTCTAGCTCATCAAGAGAAACATCAAAAGCCTTAAGTTTAAGGCTTTTGTGGTTATTTCTTCTTTTTCTGTTTTTTATCCATCAGCTTTTGCCAGTATTCTTGCATCTCTGGTGAAAGATAAGACTTAACATGCTTTAGATTAATCTTTCTTTTTGGATACTCGGTATCCACGAAAGCAAACTTTCCACTTTTTGTATAGGGGATATTCCCTGATAAGAAGCTTGATCCCATATGGTTGCTTAAAATAGCAAAAAGTTCGTCTAAATGCTTTTTTGTCACCTTTGTTTTCCATGCATCTCTTGTTGCATCGAGATTAACAATGTGCATATTATCCTCGACGACAAGAACTGGTTGTGGGGCGGGGCTATTGGGATTAGGTAAGGCTGGCAAAGGGTATAGCCATTTATCGGGGACAACAAAATGTTTGATATTATTTTTTTTAATAAATCGCTTTAATCTTCGAGCTCCTTCGCAACGATTACATAACCAGTGCCAGCCGGGTAAGTTTTGTTTTTTGCGAACCTCATCATCTAAGTAGACTTTAAAAAGGTAATGGGGAAGAGATGGGTGAGAAACGACTTTAATAAAACTAGATTCTTGAGAACATAAAATATGGAAACCAGATGAAGCTAAGGCTCCATAGTTTTCCGTTATGCGCATTGCAAATAAAGAATCCAAAATTGATTTCAAAGGATGATGGAGAGGTAGAAGGTAAGGCTTCATCCTTTTCTTCATCTTTTTGTTAATTAAGGGATTATGATCAAAATGTGGATAAGCAACCGTCTTATCAGATAGTAGTTCTAGCCAATTCAAGGATGCTTGAAAATGGCTTACTTCGTGTTCACATAGGCCTTTTTCAAAATAGTAATGAGCAAGCTCTACTTCATTACCTGGGTTGTCTTCTTGGACTTGCATCCACAGCTCATCTAATTCTTCTTTTTCTTCTACCTCAAGAGGCAAGCCATCTGCTATTTGTGTGATATAGCTTGAAAGAGTATCAAGGGGATATTGGCTTTCATGGCAGCTGCCAGGAAGGGCGGTGAGTAGCAAAAAAAAGATGTTTATAAATTGTAAGAGAGGTCTCATGTCATCTGTCCATTGTTTGTGTTAACTTAAGATTTCGCTTCTAAAGGGCCAAAAATCTTTAAAAGCGGGTAATTGCTAATGCTAACCGAAGCCGTAGTCTAACACTTATAGGTGTTTTGTCGAATTAAGATTTAAATAGATTGCTAGATCCCCGAATGATAAGAGACTTTAAGCATGTTCTTTAACTTCTTTTAAATACTGATTCTTTAAATCAATAATGGCATTATTCAGACGATGTGTAAGTTCTTCTTGTTGTTCTTTTTTTGTCATCGTACTGTTAGGTTGAGGATAGAGAGGGCGACCAAAGACGCATGCTGTTTTACCAGTGAACTTAAAGAGCTTCCTATTTCTAGGCCATATAGAGTATGTGCCATGAAGGTAAACGGGAATAATAGGTCGTGCAGTTTTCATGGCCAACATAGCAACGCCTGTTTTTATCTCGCCTAAAGATCCATCGGAGGTGCGGTGGCCTTCCGGAAAAATGGCGACTTTTTTATCCTCTTTCAATAAGGTTGAGATTATTTTGAAAGAATTTAGATCGTGGGTTGTTCCTGAGACAGGATAAGCATTCAGATTAGAAATAATTTTACTAAATAAGGCATTCTTAAAAAGGCTGCTTCGCGCAAGAAAATAACATTCCTCAGGTACTAATGAAGCAGCAATAAGAGGTGGATCAAAAAAAGAAGCATGGTTGGCTGCAATAATTGCTCCTCCCTTGGGAATATTTTCCTTTCCAAAGACTTTATGTCCGTAAAAAAGCTTAAAGAATAGAGCGAAGCAATAAGTTACAAAGTAGTAAAAAAATTTCATGAACATTTCCAATGAGCCAAAATTTTATAGTGCACTATTTTTGATGCTAAAGCAAGAGTTTCAGGTGCGATCTAAAAATAAGCTTCTAAAAATGAAGGAGATAAAATGTCAAAAAAAGGTTTTCCCTTATACAGGGTTTCGTAAAACTCATTTCTTGGTTGGGAGTCCGTGACAATGCCTGCACCGAGCTGCAGTTCAAACAATCCATCGTGGTAGAGACCTGTTCTAATAGCAATGTTAAAATCAAAGTTACCATGATTAGTCAGGTATCCAATAGAACCTGTGTAAATATTACGCGCTCTTTGTTCGATATCATAGATAATTTCTAAGGCTCTTAGCTTAGGGCATCCACTAATAGAGCCACCTGGAAAAAACGCTTTAATTAACTCGAATGGGTGTAGGTTGGTAGAGACCTCGGCTGTGACCAAGGAGGAAAGATGGAATACATTTTGATAAGTATCTAGGCGATAAAGTTGTGGGGTTTTCACAGTGCCAGGCAGGCTTACTTTCCCAAAGTCATTTCTCATGAGATCAGTAATCATTAGTAGCTCTGCTTTTTCTTTAGGAGAAGCTAGTAACGCTTTTTGGAAGGCGGTATCTTCTTCGTGGGAGTGTCCTCTTTTATACGTTCCCTTAATGGGACGTGTTTCTAGAAGATGGCCTATTTTTCGGACAAATCGTTCAGGAGAAGCGCAGATTATTTCGAAAGGGGAGCTCCGCAGAAAGCTTGCAAATGGGGATGGGTTTAAAGAAATCACTTTTCTGAATAATAAAAATGGGTCAAAAGCTCCTTTAAAAAGGACTCGATGAGAAAGGTTGACTTGGTAGATATTGCCTTCTAAAATATGGTCTTTTGCTTTTAAAACCTTACGACAAAAAGAATCCTCCGTTTCAATATCAATACAGTTGATAGGTTCTAACTTTTGCAGGACCCTACCTTGGGCGATCCATTCCAGCAGGCGTCGTTCATTAATTTCAGGTCCAGAATATTCAGATGTCATTAACGCTGAAAGGGTATTTGTTGCATGTTCAAGAACAAGGGTAAGGGTTGGTTTGAAAAAGCAGGCCAGAGGAAGGGGATGCGTATAGAAGGGAATTTTTTTTGAGGCATCGCTAAAGGCTCCAAGCTCATAGCGGATAAAACCAACCCATTCGGGAAATTCAAAAGAAGCTGTTGTTGTTAGTTTAATTTTATCTATTAGATCTTGCCAAGGATCGACATCTGTCTTAAAAAAGAGTTCGAATTTTTCAGACGGGTAAAGAAACAAAAAAGATTTCTCGGAAGAATCATAGGATCCTCCCGAGAAAAATAGAGCCATTGCGTTCTGCGAGAAGGGAGCACTTAGTTTTAAAAAGTCATTTTTGGATAGTGACAAAGAGGGAAAGCTAAGCTTCCTCACCCCATTATGCATCCAGGCCTTCAGGAAGCTTCATGTTATGATAAACTGCATCGACATCATCTAAATTCTCTAGCCACTCAATGAGAGCGAGATTACTTTTGGCTGTTTCTATATCGACTTCAACAAGATTCTTTGGAATCATTTCAATTTCGGCTTCCTCGCAGGTAAATCCATGTTGTGTGATGACTTCTCTTACGTTAAAGAGCTCTACAGGATCTGTAGTAACAATAAAGCAGTCTTCAGCTACTTCAAAATCTTCGGCTCCAGCTTCTGTTGCGGCTAAGAAAAGCTCTTCCTCTCTAGAAGGGGTTTTGGGTAATTGAATGACACCTTTCCGTTCAAAATTAAAAGCAACGGCTCCTGGATTAGCGATATTCCCGCCCCGTTTGTTAGTAGCAATTCTCATGTCTGAAGCAATGCGATTTTTATTATCTGTCATCACGTCGATGATCAATCCAACGCCCCCATGACCATAAATTTCATAAGTCATTTCGGTATAGTCCGCCTGATCTGCACTAGATGCTTTTTTGATGTTCCTTTCAATAATGTCATTCGGAACGTTGGCGGTTTTAGCTTTTTGAAGAACAAGTCGTAATCGAGGATTAGATTTTGGATCCGGACCGCCTCCTACTTTAACGGCACTAATAATTTCTTTTGCAATGCGTGAAAAAACCTTACCTTTTTTTGCATCGGCTTTTTCTTTTTTATGTTTAATATTCGCCCACTTACTATGACCTGCCATAAACTCTCTTAAGGTTTCAATTAATGCTAAATAAATACTGCGTGTGTTGTTTAAGCCAGCTTTGTGCTTGATTAAATTCTTTGAAAAGCTCTTCTCTTTCTTTAAATTCTTTACTATGGATTCTATGGATCCCCTTTTCATCATAGTAAGAGGGGCATACATGATGAAGCATCTCATGATAAACAACATAATTGACGATGTAATCAGGGAACACAGAACTGTCTAATAAACGATTGATCTTAATCAGCTTTAACGGATCATGATATAAGCCAAAGGTTACTCGCGTGCGATTTTTTTGTAGATGCTTTCCAAACCAGGTAATAAATAGCTTTAATTCGTTATTAAAATACTCTTGGTTAATTTTGTCATAAACCGCTTGCAAATCATAGAATCGACCCTTACTCACTAATTTAGAGGGATTAACGAGATGGGTATAATCTAAATTTTTTAAATTATTTTCTATGAAGGCTCTAACGGAAGGTGAAATGCTTTTAGATTCACGCCTGACATAGCAGGCGAGCTCATCCATAATGTTATTGGGGGCTTCTAAAAACATTCGATGCAAAGATACCCTAGTACAATCAGACTCCCAGCGAACACTTAGCATCGTTGAACGATTATCGTTAATTTTCAAGTGCACTTTCTTTTTTATGTTTTCTTGAAGCCTTGTTTGTAAGTCAGATAATGGCATAATGATACCCTAAATATCTTTTTCCATAAATGTACGAGCTACATAAGACCCGTCACTCTCTTTAATCCACTTTTCTTGATGGCCAAACTCTTTAAAGCCTAATCTTGAATAGAGTCTTTTGGCTGGATTGTCCGCATAAACCTGGAGATGCAACAGTTCAATTTTAAAATTTTCTTTTGCTAAATGAGTTAAAGCATTAATTAGCAATGTTCCTATACCGAGATTACGGTTATTGCCGCCAACGATAATACCAAATTCACACTGGTGGGCAAGCCTTCGGTAGGGTTGTAAGTATAAAGTGGCTATCCCACAAGGAATACCGTCTTTAACAGCTGTTAAGCTGCATCGATAACGGCTAAAACCGACCCAACGGGCTACAGCATCATCAATTTCGATTTCATCTGCCATTGGAAACCAGCGAAATACGTCAGGTTCATGAAGCCATTCGCGTAAATATTTTGCATCAGAAAGGTCTGTGTAGCGAATATGCACACCTGTTGGAGTGCCTTGATTTTGTGTTGTCATTATCCAAATTCCTTTAAAAAAGCATTTACGAAGTCGTCGATTTCACCATCCATGACAGCGTTAATATTTCCGCTTTCAACCTTCGTGCGTGTATCTTTGACTAGCGTGTAGGGTTGGAAAACATAATTTCTAATTTGGCTGCCCCATGCGATGTCTTTTTTTTCTCCGGCCAAAGCTTTTAAAGCATTCTCTCTTGATTCAACTTCCATCTCATAAAGCTTTGAACGCAACATTTTTAAACAAGCTTCACGGTTTTGGACTTGGCTTCTCTGCGTTTGACAAGAGACAACAATCCCAGAAGGAACGTGCTTCATGCGTACTGCGGAGTCAGTTTTGTTAACGTGTTGCCCTCCTGCTCCCGATGCTCTGAATGTATCGACCTCAAGATCTTCAGGTCGGATATCAATCTGAATATCATCTGTAATTTCGGGGGTTACATCAACAGAAGCAAAGCTAGTATGGCGCTTGGCATTAGCATCAAATGGAGAAATGCGTACTAAGCGATGAACCCCTTTCTCAGCTTTTGCATAGCCATAGGCAAAAGCGCCATCAAATTTATAGGTAATGCTTTTAATCCCGGCTACTTCCCCATCGACAGTATCGATTAGCTCAACTTTCCAACCCTTTTTAGTGGCCCATCTTTGATACATCCGCGAAAGCATTAAGACCCAATCGCAAGCTTCGGTACCACCAGCACCGGCATTAATGCTTACATAGCAGTTTTTGTTATCAAGTTCCCCCGCCAGCATTTTTCGCACTTCTAGGGCATCTAACTCTTTTTCTATGCGGGCCAGTTCTTGGATGAGATCTTGGTAGAGCTCTTCTTCTGATTCAGAGGCTTCTGGTAGTAATGCTTTTACATCTTCGAAGGAGCGTTTAAGTTGAGAGGCGGGTTCTGTCCAGGCTTTTAGCTTATTACTTTCTGCAATGACTGACTGCGCTTTTACGTTATCATCCCAGAAATCCTGAGCGGCCATTAAATGGTCTAATTCTTTGACTTTTGATTGCTTGCCATCTAAGTCAAAGATACCTCCACATATGAAGGATTCTATTTTCCACTGTTTGCAGACGTTCTGCGATTTCGCTATTCATGGTTTTACCAAAGTTTTAAGGAAAGGAATATAATATCATGGAGATAAAAAGTCAAAAGAAGCTGATAAGAGCTTTTTTATGCTAAGACCTGAATTGCTGCCAAAACCTTGTTCAAATTAGCCTTAAACAAGAGGATCTTAACATAAAAATGAAATACTTTTATCAAAAATCCATGCTCGGCGCGTGCTCTTAGATTTCGAGGAAAAGATTTGTGATACAGCTAAATGCTGTTTCAATCACCCACCGATTACGGCTCATTTTCCTTCAATAAGAGAATAGGGTGGATTTTTTGCTTTCTAGCTAGGTTTGGCAAGAAGGGTCATATGTTCTTCTCTCAAAATGTCTTTTGAAGTGAGGTTTTAACGCTTTAAGGACAGTGCCACGTTATTATTTTTGTCAAATTCGTAATGCCAATGCCAAGAAGGAGCGGAGATGGAAGCTAGCTCATAGATAATCTCACTGCCCTCCATTCTAGCTACCATACGATGTCCTTTTGGCACTGAAATTTGATGGGATCCTTGGAAAATGATATTTTCGGCATAAAATTCGGCATCTTCTTCGAGAAAAATTTCTAGGACCTCTTTGCGATAAATCTCGTTTTTCCAAAATTTATTTTTAGCAGAAAAATCAATACCTTTATTTTTCACCTCAATATTCTTTAGATAGCATTTACCCATGCGGTCACTGTAAATCAACCTGTTTTTTTCATGGTGACCTAATGGGTGAGAAGCTTTAATCATCATGCTTCCTTCTAAGCGAAGTTGGTGAATGTAAAGTTCGGTGATTTCAAGTTGTAACTCTGAACCGAAAGCAAGCCATCCGTGTTGAATTTTTTGTTCAATAACGGAGTATAAAGGTCCTAAACCAGGGTGGTAAAAAATAATAAAGGGTGGAGCGTGGATAAAGGCTGTCTCCTCCTCAATAGGAGATAGTGTGAAATGACAATTGTTAACAAAAAGATCTCGGACATTTACTTGTAGATCATATAAAGCTTTTTCTGGTGTCTCCTCGATATTCTGGTTATTAGCTAATTTTTTTGTGACAGAAATTGTTTTTTCTCTACGATTATAGATCACAAAAGTGCGGATCTCTTTCTTTTCTTCATCATTTAATGGATGTGTTGTTTTAGTCACAATGTAGTCTGCAATGTTTTGCATTGTTGATTCCACTCGCCCTACTTCAATTTTATGGAGTTGCCGCTTTTCATTGATGCATTCGGCTTGTAGTTTTAAATTGACGAGTAGACCAGGAAAAGGGTGATCTTTTAAAACTTCCTTGATGGTGTTAATATTGATAAACAGGATATTTGTGTTTGAGGGGTATTTAGAAAATTTAGTTTGATTATTTAAAGGTTCATCACGAATGCCATGACGATGAAACTCAGTATATTCGATATTGGTGATGCAATATTCAAATCCCTCAGCATTCTCCTTTTCTATTAAAACATTTACTCCTTCTGCGACGCCTACCTTACGAGGACATGTAGCAAAACCAAAGGCCTTATTCTCCAAGCTCCCAACCCCCGTTAAGGCGAGCAAGCCATTATCAATGCCCGCTATAGGATTATTAATCTGCCTAACAAGGGCTTGAGGTCTTTGATGAGCTAAAAACCAATTTAAAGCACCTGAGTCATCAGCCAGTTTCCAGATAATTCCGTGACCACCAGGTTTCATTTGGATTTTTAAAGCCTCATCGGTGGCCCATAAGCCCCCCACAGTAATGACAGGGACTAAGGGTTGCAGGATAAAATAAAAAAGCTCTTTATTTCTAAAGAACCAATGATTTTTTTCTAAAATTGCTTTAATATGGCTATCATTATGTTTATCGAGCGAGGTCATAAGGAGGATAGGCGTATTTGCCTGCTTCCCAACCAATTTATAGAATAAAAATTCTCTTGCCTGGAGGTCTCTTATAAGTCCTTCTAGCAAGGAGTAACCTAAAAAACTCAGCAATGCAGCGGGGAGTGGTTCTCCTGTTTTTTCATCTTTAAGATTAAGACGATCACCGGCTCCCGCTACAGGATAGATTTCCCCGATCTGATCGAGTGTTTCAATTCCCGCTCTAATTGCTTTAGCTGTTTCGGGAGAACATTCATCAAGATGGATACCAATGGGTGTTTGATAGTTAGTGTGGATATAAGATTGGTGATTCTTTTGAGATAGGAGCTTTAAGAAGGTAAGGTGGTATCCGACAATGCCTCCTATTGGAAAATAAAAAGTTTCTACCGATGATAAATGTTCAAATAAAAATTCCAATTTTCTAATATTTTCATCATTTTCCTTAAAATCAAGAAAGAGGTGAATCTCTTGATGAATAATTTGAAGGGATTTATAGATAATTTGCTTGTCGATTGTGTTGAGCAAGTGAGCAGGAAGATAGGCTTCCAGCACATCCACGTGATCTTGAAGAAATTTTAACTTTTCTTCTTTTGTTCTCGCAGTTTTTAAAACTTGAACAATTGATTCGAGTACTTGTATGGTGAAATTTAGATCTTCCATATTGGCTTATTAAAATTGAGTGAGTACTTATATCCTAAACTGAAATTTTAAGACCCTCCTTTTTTGAGAGAGGGTCTCTTTTTTTTCTTTTTAGCTATTTTAACAAATTAGGACAAAAGCTTTATTTGAAATGCAATTTTAGGAGCGAAAATGAAAAAACGTTAAGAAAAAAAATCGTTAAATTTCTCCTAGAGAGTTGCTTAAAGTTGTTATTAAAAATGCGAAATCTTTTGACTTCAAAATGCTTTCAGCAGTAAAAACATCGTTTACGATCAACAAAATTGATGAAAAATTTTTTAAAACAAGGAGAAATCAAATGGCAAAAAAAGAATCAGCTTTTATGAAACCTGTAGGGGTTAGCGAAGACCTGGCAGAGATTGTGGGAAGCGGTCCAATGCCGAGAACTGAAGTTACTAAAAAAGTCTGGGAATATATTAAAAAACATAAGCTTCAAGATACAAAAAACAAACGCAAAATCAATCCAGACAGCAAACTAGCTAAAGTTCTTGGTTCAAATCAGTCCATTGACATGTTCGAAATGACAAGCAAAATTTCAGCTCACCTCAAACCCACGCTTGCAAAAGCGAACTAACTTCTTGCATGCTAACTTTAAGTTAGCATGCGCATGTTTCTCTCTCTCCCTGCTTAATTCAAATTTGTTACGTATTTATTTCTTATTTTTGTTATTCTTTTTCCATGAAACTTTTTTTTAAGAAAGAAAATAGAAAATTAGGCTGGGATTTATTTTTTATTTTTTCCATTTTAGGGATTTGGCCTCGTTTTATTGAACCTTATCTTTTAAAGCTCAAGCGTATTGTGGTTCCTATCAAAGGATTACACCCTTCTTTGCGCAAATTAAAGATATTGCAAATTAGTGATTTACACTTTGGCTTGCATGTTCAGGATCGATTTTTAAATAAAATCAGCGATCAAATTGAAAGAGAAAAACCTCATTTAATTCTTCTGACGGGCGACTTTATCTGTCAAAGCCATTTAGTCGATGAAATTCGCTTAAGCACTTTTTTGCGTTCTCTAAAAGCCTGTCATGGATGTTTTGCGATTTTAGGCAATCACGACTATGAAAGATATGTTTCCGTTAATGAAGAAGGTGACTATGATGTGGTAGATAAAGGTGCATCGCCTTTTCTCCGAGGCTTTAAAAGATTTTTCAATCCTGTAAAGCCTTCAGGCAAGGTGACAATACAAGCATCAAAGCTATCTCCTCATATAGGATTAACAACCCTTTTACAAGATTGCAATATCCAAGTGTTGCATAATCAACTGCATGTATGTCCAATTAATGACCATGCGATCAATATTGTTGGATTGGGTGAGTACATGCTTGGCCAAACTCGAGGAGATCAAGCCTTCGCTTCATGTAATCCTTCATTTCCAACCATTGTGATGGTTCACAATCCAGATGCAATTCCAAGAATAACTTCCTATCCTGGCGATTTAATTTTAGCAGGACACACACATGGCGGACATATTAATGTACCTGGGATTTGGCAGAAAATGTGTTTGATGGAGCATCCTCGTTTTAAAAAAGGTTGGCTAAAAGAGGGAGAAAAATGGGTGAATATTAGTAGAGGTGTAGGTGGAACCACACCTTTTCGGCTATTTGCCTCTCCCGAGATCACCTTGTTTACTTTGGAGAAGGTATGAATACAGTTGCTATTTTACTTGCTGGTGGGAGTGGTGTAAGGATGCAAAGCATCACACCAAAGCAATTTTTAAGACTCAATGATCGACCAATTGCCCTTCACAGCTTTGCAATCTTCGAACATCATCCTTTAATTGCCGAAATCATTGTGGTCTGCGCGCCCGAATTTCGCTCCCTTTTTTCCTCTAGTGTTAAACCCGTTTATTTTGCGTCACCGGGATATCGAAGGCAGGATTCTGTCTATAATGGCTTTAACGAAATTAAAACAGAATCACTCGTATGTATTCATGATTCTGCAAGACCTCTTCTCACATCGGATCTTCTTGGAGATGTGATTGCTGCTGCGCAGGGAACAGGGGCTGCGTGTGCAGCTGTTCCTGTAAAAAATACGATTAAGGAAGGAACAAAGGATCATTATGTAGCGAAAACGCTTGAACGCAATGATCTATGGGAAATTCAAACGCCTCAAGTTTTAAGCTTTGACTTAATGAAAAGAGGGTTTCAGCTTGTGTTAGAAGGTAATATTACCGTGACAGATGATGTAAGTTTGGCCGAATTATTGGGGGTTGAGGCTAAACTCGTACCTTCAGATTATAAAAATATCAAAATTACCACACCTGAAGATTTAGTGATTGCAGAATGTCTCATGAGCCGCTCTTAGCCAATTACAAGCTATTAATTGCTTATGATGGTTCTACGTATCATGGCTGGCAAATTCAGCCTAATGGGCTATCTATTCAACAATTGATAGAAGAAAAGCTATCATTAATTTTAAGGCATGAAGTCAAAATTGTAGGTTCAGGTCGCACTGACGCAGGTGTGCACGCTTTGGGGCAGGTCGCTAATTTTAAAAGTATAGATCGGCTGAGCTGTCATAAGGTCATGGCATCTTTAAACGGGCTGCTTCCTCATGCAATACGCATTTTAGAATTAGAAGAGGTTGATGCGAATTTTCATGCCCAATACAGTGCTAAGGGGAAAATTTATCGCTATCATTTACATTTAGAAAAGGTAATGAGCCCTTTTAAGCATCATTATTGCTGGCATATTCGCTCGCAATTTTCTATAGAATCTTTAAAACAAGCCGTTCCTTACCTTTTAGGGGAAAACGACTTTACTTCTTTTGCTAATGAAGCGCATTCAGGAGTTGCGGCTCACGATCCGATTAGAAATATGAAAAGGATTGATATTTTAGAGGAGGGAGGAGGATTTTATATTGAATTCGAAGCGGATGGTTTTCTCTACAAAATGGTACGAAACTTAGTGGGAACATTAGTGGAAATTGGAAGGGGGAAAAGAACACCGGAAAGCGTTCGAGAGATTCTAAGACAGCGAAATAGAAGTGTAGCGGGGGTTGCTGCTCCTCCTCAAGGATTATTTTTAGTCAAAGTGATTTATTAACCCTGTTTAATGGCATCGTTAGCGGAGAGCTCGAGAAGCGAATAAAACCTTAGTACTCCTCTTGCTAAAAAGGTTTCTATTTCGGGATATTCAGTTTGGCAAACCAAGATGGGTTGAGCCGTTGACCCAAGTAAGGCTGTCATGCCTCGAGGCGTATCTTCAAAGCCTATGATTCTATCATCAGGATTGGCTAGTAATCGAATGGCTTCAAGGTAGCAATCTGAATGTGGCTTTGGCTGAGAATAGCATTCTCTTGTGATCCAGTGGGGGATTGTCTTTAAAATAGGCAGCTGCTCTCTTAGGATGTTGATCAAAGGGCTAGGTGAGTGAGTCACGACAGCACGATTAATCCTATGTTGTTGTAAGGCAAGTAGGAGAGGTTCTGCTCCTGGCATTAATGAAGCTTTGCCGCTTTTGAGCAATTCTTGCATAATAGCTTGTTTTTCTTTATAAAGGACTCTCCAGTCGGGCTCTTGTTTGCCAAGTTCTGGGCAAGCATCATACATTTGGACTCTCAATCCATCAGAATCATAATGTGCGGCTTGACAATAGCGCTTAAAATCCCAAGGGAGTGTAATATGGCGATTGGCACACATTTGTTGATAAGCATGATAGTGAAGCTCTTCAGTATTAACAAGTAAGCCGTCAAAATCAAATAGAAATAATTGATAGTTATGAATCCAATCCATGGAATAATTAAGCTTAGTATTTTCTTAGTTTGCCTCCTTGCCTTGTTTACAGCATGTCAAGAAGGTGGCGACTCTTCATATCGAGAACTGCGTAAACGAAATCAAAAAGGCGAATATCTTTATCGACACTTTGACGAAGTCACCCTCATTCCTCCTATGGAAGCCAGAGAGAGGAAATTGTACCCTTGGGAAGATCCCGTTCAAGGAGGCATTAATAAAATTACCAAAGAATACTTCAGGTGTAAAGGATCTTCTTCCCATCCAGCAAAATATGAAGTGGTCAAGGGAGAGAAAGTTCATTTTTTAGATTGCAGTGGATCTCATAGTTTGCCACTAAGAGATGGCAAGGAGTTTATTTTTCCTATCCTTATCGATTTATTGAATTACATTCAGGAAAAAACAGGAAAGCAAGTCATTGTTACGAGTGGCCATCGTTGTCCTGATCATAATCGCTATATCAATGCAGCTGCTCAAAATCGGTATTCCAAGCACCAGATTGGAGCGGAAGTTTCTTTTTATGTAAAAGGCATGGAAAGAGAACCTGGCATGATCGTGAAACTTTTGATGGATTATTATAAAGACAGGCAAAAGTATGCTGGTAAAAGAGAATACCAGGATTTCTTGCGTTACGAAAAAAAAGACAGCAATGTGGCCCTCCAGCCATGGTATAACAAAGAAGTGTTTATCAAGGTATTTCAATCACATGAGGGTAGGGATTTGGACAATAATCATGCCTACCCCTATCTTTCCATCCAGGTCAGATTCGATGACGAATTGCAATCCCGGGTGAATTATTCATGGGATTTGGCTTGGAAAAATTTCCTTCGTTATTAATGAGAAGTTCTTCTTTATAGAAAATCTGGCTTTTCCTATACTACCGTACACAATCTTTTATGCCGATGTGGCGAAATGGTAGACGCGGTAGACTCAAAATCTACTCTTGGCAACAAGGTGCTGGTTCGAGTCCGGTCATCGGCAATTAAGCGTACAGACTGCCCCTTAAAGGGCGTTTGTACGCTTTTTTCATTTTCTAGCACCTTGCTTTTCTGCAAGATATGTGCAAGCGCCAGGTTCAACGGGAAGATTCGATAACTATTTTCTCGAAATGTAATTTTCAGAGAATAACTAACCGGATAGTTCTTGCCTAACTCTGAGCGAAGTATTCATATTAAGCTAGATTGCTCAAAAGTGAGAGCCAAAGCGACAGACAGTATTTCATGAATCCGGTTTCACCCCTCTCTTGTAATTCGATCTTTTTTCGCAAGATTGGCAATTTCTCTTTCAATTTTGGAATGATGAGCGAGGTTAAGCGCACATTGCAATCGACAATGTTTTTACATAAGCTATAACAATGGGTTTCGAGCAATCATTAAGACCTCATCTGCAGAAAATAAACTATGAATAACTGCTTCTGGCTGAGCGTTCAATACTTTCTTATAAAGTTGCTGAGCACTGTTATCTGTTCTTGTTGTAATCAAGATATGTTTTATGGAGGTTTCCCGTTGTTTGTATTCGTCTTTGATCATTTTAAGGAATCAAGTATCAATGAAGATCCAATTCCACTTTTTTGCCTAGAGGGCAGTACCCCAATTTGTTCCAACTCCAGAACGGCTTCTTTACGAAATCCACTTTTTTCTATCCATTGAATATAACCCACAATATTTCCTTCGTATTCAGCAACAAACAATCTGATCCTTGGATACGCACGAAAATTGCAAATAATCCATTCTTCGGAAAGTATTTGCCTAGCAAAAGTTTCTTTATGGACTCTTGCAACCCCTAAAAGATCTTGTGCAACCATTCTTCGAATTTGCAAGTTTTTTCCATAATTAATATTGACTTCAGCGAGGTCTTGATGAAATTGATGTATAGCTTAAAACGTTTTATTCTAATCCTTTATCAGCAGACTTAAAGCAGCCTTTACGTTCGCAAATTGTAAAAATCCAACGTTCTCGTTCTTCTACTTTTGGGATATGTAAAGGAACAGCTTACCCCCCTCTCTTATTCATTAAAAAAATATTCATCTTTCAATCTCAAAAGTTCTTCAAGCCTATTCTGCAATTGTGGTTCTTGTAAAATGCTTGTTGCAGATTAGCATTTCTTCTTTAGTGGATGCCTCTTTGCTATCAGCTGGTCAAATTCCTCATCCATTTATAACTATTGTAAATGCTTTAACAGCTTCGATTCCTGCGTTAATTTCGTTTAACATTTTAATCCCGTTGTTAAATTTTCAGCTCTTTAGCGAATGTATAGCTGATAAGTTGTAAGGGTTCCGTTTTTTTAAAAGCTTGTTCTTCATGAGAAACGTTTAAAAGCCTCTGTCCACCATCCTTATGCGCGATTTGTGCAACAAATTTTAAAATTTCTTTCTCTGAATCTGAAAAAAGGTTTAGATCTGGCTTTTCAACACTTTTTAAAACGTGATGCCCACCTGAAATCAACACTCCTTTGGAGAGAAATAATTGATAGATGTTTTGAAATTGATCTGGGCATGGTCCATATTCTAAATGAACATATCTAGCTCCCGTTATACTCACCTCAAATTGTTGAAAATGTTTAAAATCTGCATAAAACAAAGCTTTATTTAAAAATAAAGGGCTTTTTGTGAACCCGATCAAATACTTCACAGCCTGTTTAAATAGCTCTAGACAAAAAGACCTATTGCCGCTGAAAATGTCAGAAGAATGGCTTTTCCAATGAACTTCTAATGCATTTAGCTCCGCATAAGCTTCATCACATTTCAAACGAATATGATCATCTTGAACCACATCTTGGACATAATAAGTTTCCCAGCGCTTTATACTTGCTTCTCCAACCTTTAAGTAGTTGGCAAAAGCAGCCTGAGACATTCCAAGCAAAGCACGATATTTAATAATTTCTTCCGATGTCAAAAGTTTGTGTTGCTTACGATATTTATCCGCAGCGCTTCTTCGGAGCATATTCATCTGCGCGCCGTCCATAAAAGGTGTCTGACATTTTGTGCAAACGAACGAGGGTACCACTACCTCAACTCCCTCTCCTTTTATCTCAGGATTAAACCGGATGTTTTTTGACTCAAATTTTTCACAATCACAATTTAGGCACTTCATTTAATCTTCTCCTTCTGTTCTGTTGAACGGCTTTGGTGTAGCGAGACGTAATAATATCGCTCGTTCTTCAAAACAAACTTGATGTACATTTGCTTAGCGCATTTATAGCTCCACCAGCTAAAGGCCAATAACTCAAGCCCTGCTATTGCTTTTTCATAGGATTTTTGAGGAGGCCTGGCACCTCTGTAATCCTTTGGAGAAATCTCATCGAGCAACTCTCTAATCAACTGCCAAACATCATCTGTATCCCCAATTTCTAGATCATTTAACTCGCCAACAACCTTTGATGGATTGGCAAATACTCCATGTCGGTTTTTTAGAAATTCTTTTGCTTCATTTAAGCGTTTAGTTAGCTCTCGATCCGAGGGGCGATGATCATGCATTTCTTTGCTCTTCATCTATTATGATAGCATCAAATGATACTGAAGGCGAGAAAAAACTCAATATCATTTAATGAGGGAACAAAGAAGAAGATTAAGAATATTTTTTCCTCACCCCCCTTAAGGCTTCCTCTTACAGCGTGAAATAGAAAGAAAAAGTGTGAAAAGCTCATAGATCTTCCTAAACAGTCGTTTGATAAATCTTTGATCCTTCAGATCAATCTAAGATCATCCAATAAGAAGCTGGGAGGCTCGCGATCGATTCCTCTTCTTAAGTAGGTTTAATTAAAAAAATAAGTGCTTTTGTAAAACATCTGCCTTACAATTTTCCTAACCTTTTAAATAAAGAATACAATGGCAGTTTTAGATAAAATTCGTGAGTTTGGCAAGGCCTTATTGGCTAGGATAGAGGAAGGTATGACTCCTGAAAAGATAGGAAAGTGGGTCTTTCTTCACATAGATGATTTTTGTGATTTGCCAAGAATAGAGGAAGAATCTAAAGAGATCTATGAGATCATCATCGATCTTATGACAATGGCAGAAGGAGCTGAGTATGCCTATTCTAATGAGGAGATCCATATTCTTGCTAATTATCTTATATTTTATAGGACTCAAGAGGTTTGTAAAGTATCTACTGGTTGGGAGTTAGAAGAATTAATCAGAGCAAATAAACGTTTAGAAGCTATTAGCGATTGGGCATGGGCCCTTAAAGAAATCGATACGCCAGATCCAGAGTTAAACCTTGTTTTAAAAGATTTAAGCCTCATGACAGTTGATGAGGGATTCGAATATTCATTGGAAGAATTGCGTTCTTTAGCAATCTTACTAAAGCTAGATGTCAAGCATCCATATGAACAATGGCATACAAGCGTCGAAGAAAAATGGAAACTAAAAGATTAGAATTGAACAGGTAAAGCCATGGGGGGTAATTAGGTCTATGAAAAAAATGACTTCAATGAGGTTCAATCAAGCAGCATTCAAATTTTTAACCTGTTTTATTTTTCTTTTCGTAACTTCATCAGCTGATGCCTTACCTTGGGTGATAGCTCACCGTGGCGGTGGACAAAACTTTCCTGAAAACACGCTTCTTTCCTTTTCAAAATCTTTGGAAATGGGATGCGATGCTCTCGAATTGGACGTACAGGTGACAAAAGATGGGGTGGTTGTTGTCTACCATCCTGATGATCTGAAACATTGGACAAATGGCATAGGTAAAATTTCAGAATTACACTGGGAAGATATTGCGCACCTTAATGCTGGTTATTACTTCAAAGGGGAAGAAGAAACATACCCTTTTCGCGACCTTAACTTAAAAATTCCTAAACTAGAGGAAGTATTAGATGCATTTCCAAAGACCTTGATCATTATTGATATGAAATCTTTACCCGCAGAGTCCCTTGTCAATGCTTTAATTCAAACCATTTCTGATGAAGAGTCAAATCGCCTCCTCTTTTATTCAACGAATTCAGAACATCTCGAATTACTATCTCGTCATAAACCCCATTGGAAGACATTCGAAAAGAGAGATATTACACGGCAAAGACTTCTGGATTTAAATCAAACAGGGGAGACAGAACTATCTTTGATTTCCAATTGGATAGGTTTTGAGCTAAAAAGAAAAATGAGGGTTACTGAAACCTTTGCACTCGGGAAAGGAACGAGCATGGTAGAATTTCACTTATGGTCACCAGAAGTTGTTGCTTATTTGAAAGAGTGTAATCCATCTGTATCATTAATTCTTTTTGGTATTAATAAAAAAGATGAATGGGATCAAGCGGTGAGTCTAGGTGTAGACGCGATCTACACAGATAACCCTCATGTGATTCTAAAGTTAAAAAATGCAGAGGCAATTAAAAACGAATCTATAATTTCTTCAGAAAATCCCTATTTTAGGTTATAGGGTAAAGAGGATAAGGGAATATTACAATCGCTGCTTCGCCTTAACTGCTCGTAACCGCACCAGTAATTTTATGTATACGAACACTAAACATTTTAGTTCGACCAAGAAATGCGCAACCCATTTGCTCAAGCAAGTGAGAGTTAGCGCTTCACGAAGCTAAATCTTTTTTACAAAGTAACGTTTTTCATTACTAACATCTAGATAACCTAGAGCCTTGTAAAAAGCATGAGCGTTGATGCGTTGTGATCCGCTTGTTAACTCAATATGCGAACACCCCATATTTTTGGCGTATGTTTCTGCTTGTTTTATGAGTAATCGCCCAATTCCTTTGCCTCGATAACTTTGATCTACAACTAAAATGATTATTCTTACGAAAACTCCTGGGCGATGAAAATAATGAATTAAAGATACAGCAATGCATCCAATCACTTTCCCTGATTCTTCAGCAACCCATGCCTTTTGTTGGGAGAGACTCTGGTGTTTAATTACATTTGCTAAAACATGGTATTCATCGGTTGGGTAACCAAGTTGCGAGAATAGAGAAGCAAGCGATGAGACATCTCCTAATTGGGGAATTCGGCAAAATGCTGATTGAGTCTTTGATGTGTTTACCTGATTAGCTAACAACCGTTGTTGCCAGTCTTTCCTACTTAAAGCGGTTAAAATATGGTCTTCCCAACGAGAGTTAATGAAAAGATAATTTTTAGCATACCCTTCTTGAACAAATCCTAGACGTTGGAGAAGCCGTGCGCTTCTTAAATTTGAAGGCATATAATTAGCCATGATACGGTGAAGGCCAACTTCATTAAAAATATAAGTAATGGCCGCCTGCAAGGCTTCATACATCATACCTTTACCTTCGTCAGCATGGTCAATCTTATAACCGAGATAACATGCTTTAAATGAACCATGAAATATTTGGGTAAAGTTACATTGGCCAATGAGACGCTTGGTTTCCTTTTCCCTTATTAACAACCTAATAGCTCTTCCTTCTTGACAATCTTTAAGCCACTCTTTAAGACGCGCTTCAGAAAAATGAGAAGGGAAGGATTCCCAACGTGATAGGTGCATTTGGTTTCGCTTTTCAAAAGCCTCTATTTCTGCAAAATTTTTGCTACAAAGCTTAGATAATAGCAAACGTTCTGTTGCTAGGAGTGCTTGCATTTTAGGTTGATGGTTCGCATAGGATAAAAGCTGGATCTACTAAAAAAGCAAAATTTAACACCCCATCGCGCTTGGCAACCTCAGGTTTAAACATAATAAAGACCGTTTTAATAATGATTGCTATAGAAGAGAAGAGAATTTTTTGAGGAGCGCAAAGGAGGGTATCTCCGGCCGTATTTAAATGAGCAACACACTTGCTTAAGGAAGCATTTTTTGCTGAAAAAGTAACCCTGATAAAATTAAAAGCGGCAAGAGCTAATTGTTCTATCACAATGATGGGAAGGGTTGCCAAATCAGCCATGCTATTAAAAGTAGCCAAAGGCAGAGCCATCGACCTAGCCCATTTTTTATGAGTCTTGGCGAAATGGTTAAAATTTCGATATAGGTAGTCTAATGAACTATTTTTTAAATTTTTAATCTTTGAGCTCATGGTCACTCCTCTTAAGTTTGCTAAGATATCATATTAGAAATTAGGCGTCTCTTGCTGGACGTAATGTTGCTGAAAGAAAATTAAAAAAATTACGTTTAGCCTCTGTGGGCTTGGCTAAAATCATAAGTGTTTTCAAACAAACTTCTAAAGGTAAAGTAACAACCAAAAAAGGAGCTGTATTAATTTCGTTTCCAAAACGTTTTAAACAAGTATCCGCATCTCTATAAGAGCATTTGTTTAAATGAAAGGCTGCTCCTACTAAATTGATAGCGGCAAGAGCAAGATTTTCGAGGATTGAAATCGGAATAGCTAATAAATCAAGAGAGGCATTGAAAAGGCTGATAGGAAGAGCTGTAAATCTCGCAAAATTAGGATAGGAATGTGCAAAAATATTTAGTTCCCTATAAAGAAAATTTTGAAAGGTGTTTTTTAAGTTTTTAGTTTGTGCTAGCATAATGATTCTTTTTTACGCTACACAATAATCTTGGCATATTAAAGTTATATTAAGAATACATTCAATTGTATTTATAGACGGCAGAATGCCTTAATACGGATAAGGATGCCTGGCCCTCCCAGCGATATGGATGCGTCATCAGGATGTCTGTGTTTCAGTCTTTATCTTATCACAGCGAAAAGATCGATCGTTTCGATTACATCCGTTTTCTTTTAATATATAATGAAATTAATGATGAGGGAAACTCTGATTAGAAAACTAAGAAATGGGCAGTATCGTATTTATTCTCGAAAAGTAGATCCTTCTACTGGAAAACGTCGCAATCTAGGTACCTTTGCCACACGAGAAGAGGCGGCTTGTCACGAGAGAGAAATCCAATATTTTAAGCATCGGCATTAATAATTATATTCCATGGCGAGATAAAACTCTTTCCATCGCTCAAACTCTCTCATAATCAGAAATTTTTCTTTCGTTGGAAATTAGGGATTACCCGAGTAGTCAGTTCTGAAAAGTCTCAGTTCTACTAGGTTACAACTTCAATAGCAAGTGCTCCAGAAAGACCCTCAATCGCAATTTGTAATATTATAGATTCACCAGCCCGCTAAACCCTCAAATCCCCCGGGATGGACAATAGATTCTTTTCGTCGCTTACGCATGTAGGGTAGAATAGCCCGTTTTAGGCGCAATAGTTTAAAGACGTTTAGTTCATAAACATGTGCTCGGTATAATTAGGAAACTTTCTGCTACTTTGAGGAGTTCTTGAAGTTGCAATGACATAATCTCCGAAGCCTTGAGAGGTGCTTGTAATAACCAAGCCAAGGGAGAGATTTTTGCATATGACTTTCGTTTATTTCATCAATCTTTTAAACAAATTTGTTTTGCAAGACAAAGCGAAAGGTAAGCGATAAAGAAGCGCTTACCTCTTTCCTTGCACGGTCATTTTATTCCTTTTTGGCCTTTAAAATACCCGCGATTAACTCTCTCGAGAGAAAAGCCTCTTTTTGGTAATACCAGCTTTCTAAGGAATAGCGAAACGTATCTTTGCCAAATCGATCAATAATTTCATCTTCAATGAGCAGAATCGTATCAATATTATGCTGAGAGATTTGAGCACTTTCATACGTAATATCGACAAAATCCATAATTTTAAACCCGGCGTTTTTAATGGTTTCTTGGTACTGATGGGGGGTAAGGAGTTGGAACAGAAGGCCATCCATTTCCATCATCTTTCTCGTATTTTCTGAATAGCCATAACCACTGTGCATCCAATCCATGATTATAATGGTACCCCCAGGTTTAAGCACTCGATAAATTTCTTTAAAGTATTGGTCCTTATTTTCATAGGGAACATGAAGAATAGATTCTTTGCTAAAAATGATGTCGAAGGTTTCATCGTTAAACTGTTGTAAACTGTATGGGTCTTCCATAAGTTCAAAAGAGACGTGACCTTTTAATTCATGGTTTGAAAGTTTTAGCTTTTTTCTTGATTGATCAATCAAAGTTCTTTGAGGGTCAATTCCGATAATATCTGCTGTAAATTGTTTAGCTAGGTAGATATCGCACATCCCCAGTCCGGATCCTAAGTCCAAAATTTTTTGATTATTGAGGTCAATACCCTCAAACATTTCATCAAGAGATTGTGCCCCTCCCTGAGAAAGGAATCCTTCCCCATAGACCATTTCCAAAAGGTCAATCAGCTCATTGTTGTATTCTTGATAGGTTTGGGCTTGTGCAAGATTTTGCTCAAGCGGTTGATTAGGTAATTTTTCAAAGTTATAACCAAATACATTTAGAAAAATTACGAATAAAAGTAATAAAATGGGGCTTCTGAATCTCATAATACCTTCTTGTTTTCTTCAGGTTGTGTTGAAAATTCATTAAAATTACAAAAGTACTAATTAAATATATCTTTTGACGATTTGTTTAACTATAGTTTTTTTCTTCAAAAGACTAAAAATCTGATTCTTACAGCGGTTTTTATAGAGGTAATTTGATGTTTTTCTTATTCTTATCCATTTCTTTTTGAATGCTGTTTTCTCAGTAATAATTCGATTGTAAAATAGAAATTATTTAGATTATGATGTAAAATAATTTTTAGAATTATTTGAAAAATATTTTTACGTCTACTTTCTTACCTAAGAATGAGATTTAAGGACTCAATTTTGAAAGGAATGTGCTGACGCTATTGGTGAGATTTTTTGGCTTAATTAGAAAAAAATGAACTAGACTAGAGGAGTCTGAGGATGTTTTGTTGAAAGATTTTTGGGGATTCCGTACTCATGCAGAATTTACCTTTATAGGAAGGAAGACAAGCGCATGAAGAAATCTTTTGCCAACATTAAGAGTCTTCTCTCATGGGTTGATTTGTAAAAGACTATTGGCAACGGCTAAACGGCATTGCAATCAGCGATTGGCCTAATGATAAAAGAAATTACAGTAGTCTTTTTCGAAACAAATTCTTTTACCCTTCAAAAACCACCTCAGACGACGCTTGGGATTGCCAAGGGGGCCAACTTTTATAGCATGAACCAATATGCGGATGGGTAGTGATCGTAACAAAGCCATGCCTTTGCAGTTCAAATCCTAGTCGCCAATCTCATTGGCTAAAAGAGCACTGTTACATGCGGTAATCGCCATATCTAATTGGGAAAGAATTGTGTCAATTTCAGGTAGTTCTTCACCAAGATCTTCAGGTAGCTTATGTTTAGCATCAATTTCAGGCTCAGAAATAAAGTTTTCTCTGGCTTCTCGATAAGATTCTAAGCTGTCACGTAGTTCTTGAAGAAAAAGCTCTTTATCCAAATTTTGTGCAATCTCTGAATCGAGACTTGGAGCAGATAATTCGCTTGGGTGATTTGAATATTGCGAAATGGCATCGTCCACTCGACGAAGGGTTTCATCAGAAAGAACCTGGTATTCTTCATTGAGCTTTTGTAACTTATCATTTATTTCTTGTTCTAACTCTCTCCATTCTTTCAGTAGTTCTTTATCCTGCTGTGGGACATCATTTTCTGATTCTTTGATCTCTTTTAGGCTAAGATAAGCACTTCTAAATAACTCGTCACAAAACGTGAGGTATTCTAAAACAGCAAAAAGATCCCCAGCAAGGGCATCTTCCTTCATCTCTTTTAAAGTTTCTAGCGTTTCTGCCCAGTCTTCTTGTAGTGCCCTAAGGTTTTCTCTGAAAGGTGAGTGAGTTTCTGCCATTTTTTCCTCCTTGTTGCTACATTGTCTACAGGCAAGAGCTATCATTTAATTTGTTGGTAGCACATGTGATTTTATTCTGCAAATTAAACTAATTTTTTTTCTCGAGGCATTTATTAAGAAGGTCCATGTTAAATTTTTTAATTAGGAGCTTCTTATGTCTGCTTGTGGTGCCACTAATAATCTCAATAGAAGAAGGGGACAGTCGTAAGTGTTTAGCTAACAATTTAATAAGAGCTTCGTTTGCTTTTCCTTTTTCTGGAGTTGTTGTGAGCTTGATTTTCAATTCATCATTTTCCCAACCAATGATTTGATTAAGAGAAGCATTAGGTTGGACTTTTACTTTTAAAATTAAATCCTCCATCTTACGTTTACCGACACTCACCTTTTTTTAGGATGCGAGCTTGATTTAAAATGGTTTCCCAGGTTTTTCGTGCTTTTTCTATCTCATCCATTTGCTTAGTTGTATAGCGGAGCAGCATAATGGAATAGGGCGTTTTAAAGATTCTCATCCATTCATGTTGTGCAAGGGGGCTTTCTGTATCGATCCCCCATTCGACTAAAAGATCTGATGGGTTTTTATTAATGATACGAATATGAGCTTCATTAGGGTAAGCCGCTTCTTGGAGTTTTTTTTCAAGAAGCGAGAAATATTCATTTAATGAGGCTTGAAGATTAGGAAACCGTTGGACGGTGATTAATTCAGACCAGCTATCAATGGACTCTCCCTTTAGGGTAAATTCCATGATAGAGCTCTCTTGATTGCTATTTTCATAGGCTTTTTCCCAATTTCTGCCATCGAAATTAAATTTTAAAAGCTCTTCGCAAGTTTGATGCTCGTTAGCAGTGGCAAACGGCATATAGAGGGTCATGAGAAATAATAGAAGCAAAGAAGGCATAAGTTCCCCGTAGTCTTGGATTTCGGTTAAAAAAATATTACTATAAAAAAGTGGCAAATTTTAAAAATCTGTTTTTGTAAGAAAGCAAGAAGAATCCGAAGCGGTAAACTCATTTAGTTGTTGAGGACGGCGTGCCGTGCGAGTTAGTGCAGTCGGTGATCTCAGAAAATCATTGAAGCTTATTGTTGTTGTTTGGAACTAGTAGATGAAAAATAATTGTTACTGCTTCTTAAAAGAAGGAGGGTAGGGACTCCAACCCTTTATGCGTCATTCTCTAAGAAATATTTGAGGAAAAATTGCAAGTACTCTGATGTTTCTTCTGTATATACACAACCAAGATGCGCTCCAGGCACATTGTAGCAATGTTGATCGCGTACTTTCATGGACTCTTTGGAGACCTTCCAGTCGTTATCTGGAATAATTTGAAAGAGGGGGAGATCAGAGTTTTCTTTAATTTCAATGTAGATTTTTTTTACAAGTCTTCTCAATGAGACATCCGAACAACTGTCAGTTGTGGGTGCATTTAAACGGCTAGCGATTGCACAAGTCACAAGAACTGCGGGGTCCTGACTTACAAATTGTCGATGAGTCAGGAGAATGGCTCCTTTAGAATGGCCAGTACCTAATATGCCATTAAATATGGCTTGTGCTTTTATAATTTCCTCCTTAATTTTTTGGATTGCTACTCCTAATAAAGAATCATGAATGTCAATTTGGTCATTATCATGAAGATCAGGAATGTAAAGGCTAAATGTAGGGATTCCTTGGTTTTTGGCATGTTCAATGAGAGGAAGCAGGGCATAAGGGCTGCAGTAATCACCAGGTATGAAAAGAGCTGACTTTACTTCTGAGTCCTTTTTTATTTGCGGCCGGCCATGCATGTAAAGATAAGCCACCTTCTTAACATTACCAATGATAGGTTGCAACTTGATTGCTTGGATTTCTCGTGTAAAAAAGCGCTTCCATATCCATTTAATATTGGCTGGTAATGTATGTTGTAAAATCGAAGTCCCTTCATAATAAAAAACTTCCGCAATTTGCTTGGTGATGGGGATATAATTTGAAATGCTTGATGTCAAAGATTCCCAAAGACTAGTTTCATTGGAAGATGGCTGAGGCATAGTGGGGGCTACCATATTTTTTTGCTTTTTAAGGTTGAGGTGGGCTGTTGGTTAAATCATTTTTTTGCAGGGCTTGCTGGATCATTTCTTTTGTCGCAAGATGTCTATTGAAACGAATAGATGAAGGTTGTTGATCGAGGAAACAGCAGGTAAATTCTTCCGGCGTAAATTCAAAAAGTAAACCTCTATAAGGGTCCCCTGGTCTTCTAATGATGGTTTGAGGATCGGTTGTTCGGCAAAATTTTTTCTCTTTCAGGGCAACGATCCATCTGTAAAGAGGCATTTGTTCTAGGCTTGCATCGCTCTCTTCATAAAGGCATTTGATTCGATCCCATAGGGTATCGGCAGTGAGCCTGCTTTGTAAAGAATCTGATGACGTGAACGGGCTTGAACGAAGAAATTTAATCGCCATTTTATCAATATGTACACTTCCTTCATAGCCACCTATACTTACTCTTCTTTGTCCCCCCCATGAAATAAAGACATGGGCATTATTGAGCAAGGTGTTAAGCTCGTTGATGGTTTCCGTATAAGGGATACTTGCAAGCCTTTCTGAAAGAGACATGGATACCCGCGTTCATTAGAGAAATTGTTATAAAATGTTTAATGTTTATAACTTTTTTTTACAAGGATTAATTTAAAGAAAAACATTATTTTTGCTTTTTTTATTAACTATTTTCATTTGAATTTAAGCAGTGAGATTAGCTTTCTCTAGGCGGCTTTAGCTAGCGAGATGAGGTATCATCTTTTGATGTAAACAAGGGAAGTAAAGATAGTATCTTGATTTTAAAAGAAGCAGATAGGCGAGGATTAATTCCTGAAGTTGCCCAGCCAGCGCTCAAACATAAAGAAGAATGTCCCATTGCCTCATTCATAGAATGAATACATGTAGGGGCAGTAGAGTGGAATGAGTAAAGATATGCTACACTTGCAGAATCGGCTGCATTTCACGGTTTAGGGGAACTGTTTTTAATGTGCCAAGGGACTGGGCATAAGAAAGCTTAGATAGCTTTTCGAGTGGAAATGAGATTAATCTTTTATGGCAGCAAAGGTACCTTGATACTCAACACATAAAATTCCATCAATTTCAATGCTAGCGGTTAGTTTAATGCGGCTTTTACCCTTTTTTTCTAAGAAACGTAGGAAGGTTTGCCAATCTTCGGGGGATGGTGATTGGCATGACGCTTTAAAATCTTGAGCGACAGGCCGAGGATAAGAGATTTCACTTTGGGTGATTACAATTTGATAATGCTCGTTCAGATCTTTAATTCTAAGAAAGAGCAGGCTCCAGCATGCCAAAGTAGCAACAGCATGGAGGCTACCTCCAAAGACTGTTTGTTTATGATTGATATTATTAGAAAAAGGAGCGCATAAAGTGACTTGCTCTAAGGCCGCTTGATCAACAGTAATTCCCATGGCTTTGGAGATAGGGATATGATCCCAAAGGTAATCTTGGAGTTTTTTTTCAAAAGGCATTAGGTTAACCTGATTTTGCTGCATTGCCATGCTTGTAGCTAGCGGATTGTTTCTCCCATCCTTTTCTTTTAATAATCACCTTCGCATTTCCACCATTTTTATAGCCGATAACTGCAGGAGCCATGCCAAACGTTAAACAGCCAGTGGCATCCATTGAAATGGGGTGACGTAATTTCTCTCCACAGCTGATAGAAGTAAAATCTAATTTTTCGTTAGGCTGGAATCCTGTTGCTTTTGCTGTAAAAAATAAGCCTTCGTTATCGATTAAAATAATAGAAAAAGAAGCGCCATCCTTCCATTTCATTTCAATGGGTCTAGGGATAATACTGGTGACGAGTTCTTTTTCAGGTGCACTTTTAGGAACTAAAGCAAATGAAAATTTCTCGCCATTGGCAAAGTTTTGCAAGACATTGATCAAAAAGCAGTCAGGGTATTTCTCACACGTTGTAGGTAACTTACCCTCTTCATTAGCAATCCATTGACCCATAAATTTTTGAGATTCTTTCAAAGATGAGGCGTAGAAGCTATAAGTTTCTCCAGGTTGAAGACCCTCTGCTTTAAAGGCGATCGCTAAAAAATGCTTGGTGTCTGAAAAATCCTTATGGCTCAAAATTTCGATTTCTTCTTTTGGTATCACCTGAGTGGTTAAAGTAGGGGTAGGCTGGGCATAAAGATCCGTGAGGCTGGTCAAAATAGCTATTGCTGCAATGATAAAACGTAAATGCATGTTACTTTCCTAGTTACAAAAGTTGAGGGGGTTTACTTTTAGCGGCTTGACCATAAGAATAAGAAAACGTTTTTTTGGGCATCCTTTTCCTTTTTAAAATCAACGTCGCTTCACCACCCGTATCATGTTCACTGGCGATTGGCTGAAGAGGGTAGGATAAGGAGCCATCTTCATGTGCTTCTAAGGATTCTTCAATAATTGTGTCGTAAGAAATATGGGCAAACTGGACCTGTTCAAACGGTTTAAACGAAGTGCCTTTTAGCTGAAATATTTTGTATTGGCGATCAATCGGATAAAGAGCAAGGGTTGCCCCATCGTTCCATTCTATTTTAATGGGTGAAGGAATGCAGCTTGCTGTAAAGGTTTGTGTTTTATCTTTGGAAATCAAAACAAAAAAAATCTCTTCTCCTGGATGAGAATTGTAGAGAATATAATAGAAAAAATATTGGCTATTTTGCTGATAGCGGGGGGATGAGAGACGGCCTTCTTCATTAACGATGAAATTACCCATCCACATGCCTGGATGTTCTAAATTGGAAACATAGAAGCTGAATTCCTGGCCTGGTTCTAAGTCGTGTGCTTCTAAGCCCAAAGCTGTTAGGATGTTGGGAGAAGTTTCATGAAAGCCAGGTACATAGCCTAAATCAATTTGTTGAATTCCAATTTTTGATTTTTCTAGATGAGATTGTTGTTGATATTGAGCAATTGCTTGTTGGATGAGCTCCTGATCCTCGCATTGTGGCAAGGAAAAAGGTGTACGCGCCAGGCAACAGCTACCTAATAAGCAGACCCAAAGAAAACTTTGTATTATTAATTTATGCATAAAAAAAGTTTGGTCAAAATGTTATAAAATTTTTATCTACAAAACAAATTAAAGACAAGATTTTTATGCATGAATAAGTGACTGGATGGATGTAAATATGCTGGAAATAAGCATGGGGGGTAATCACATTAATATTGAGCATTAATGGCCTTACGTTTATAAGGCGATTAATTTATTCATTATTGATAGTGAAGGTATTATGAATAGTATTTCGTTTCCGCTCCCTATTCCTTCGAGAAGACGCAATGAAAAATGGGATCCTCCTCCTTCCCATGAGAAGGCTGGTAGGCAAGAGGGACATTATAGTCTTTCAATGCGCGATCGCATTAGAATGAAACTCATCGAACTCCAAAAAAGTAGCTGGAGCCATAAAGACTATCTGTTGGTTAATCCCCAACTATTTGTTCTTTTACGAGATCGTCTCATCGAAGTTTATAGAGAGGATATTAAGCACCATGTAACAGCTCGTGTCGCTGCCCTGTGGTCGCAATTTATTTCTGTCCAGAATACGAGACTAGACTTTGAAATTGGAGACACTGTTAGTCAAATGTTTGCCGCTCCTGAATTACGTCTTGTTTGTACAAGTGGTGAACGCCTAACCTTCAAATATCATGCCGCTCATTCAAGCACTATTCCAATTCTTAAAGTAAACGGTACCCGATGGTTGAAAGCATCCCATGTCGAAAATATTAATAATTCAACAATGGGACTACCACACGCAGTCAATCAAGTGGATTGTTTGATCGATGGAAATACAAGAAGTAAAGGATTAAGACAAGTTGCCATCGAATTAATTAACGCTGTCTCCTATGGGGAGTTGTCGCATGTTGATGCAATGAGGAATTTTTTAGATAATTTTGCAAATCGTTTAGATGAGAAGCTAGCAACATTGCCAATGCAGGAACAAAGGGTTCAGGTGTTACTCATTTACCAGCAAACTATAAATGAAATGCGTCAACTAGCTTCGTTGCCTTTAGATGGTGAAGGGAGGCACCCTTTTTTCGATGATTTAATGAGTGTTAATCTTACGCAAGATTATGAAGAAGATATTCCCTTAATAAGGGGAATTTTGTTCGATGAAAAACCTTTTGTTATTCAACAAAGCAATTTTTTAGAAACTCGAATACATCAAATTATCGATACTTATTTTGGACCGCAGAAGCCTAGTTCTGCTCGCAATTTAATCTGGCACTGTCTTACTTATCATGCTGATGAGCCATTAAAAACCAATTTGCTAAAATTATTTTGTATCAGCGCTGACGAGATGTTAGGAGCATCTGATTGGTGTGATAAGCTGGAAAATGAATATTTAGACCATGAAGAGACCTATCTGAAAGTTTTAAGCGAGATTGAATTCGGGATACAACAATTTCATTGGATCGAGCTGATCTACCAAGCTAATCTAGTGAAAATTTTTAATGAAGAACTGAGAGGTAGGTCGCCCGACGAACTTATCAATGATATTCAAAGTGTGATTGCTGGGTTGATTGATCAGCAAAATGCATTGCTATATCCTAATGATAATTTTATTCACCAACTGCAAATAATGTCCGAGGATACTCCTGAGTTGATTGATGAGCTAGAGCACATTCTACATAATGAAGAGAGTTGGGTGCAAAAAATAGATCCTCTTTTTTTGCACATCGTATCTCTTTCACTGGGAGTATCAGCTGAGCACTTTAATGTTTCTTCGTTTGCATCAAGATAGGGGTTGATAAGATGTCTATCTCTCCTTCTAAAAGAAATATCATTAATCCCTCTTCTCCCACGAAGCGCCATGAGCAAGTTGGGTTGAACAGTCCTGCTGTGCGCAATCCAGTTCGAACCCATTTACTAGATAAGGTAAGCTTAGGTTGGAATGCTAACCAACCAATACCGGTTAATCAAGCGGCTTTTAATAGGTGTAGAGATCCGAGTAAACTCATTGATTCTCATGAAGATGACATTAGTTCTCATCTTGTTGCAAGGGTTTCTGCCTTATGGGTACAACTGATTTCTGTCAAAGAAACCGGTTTAAAGTTTGCTATAGGTGAAACAGATCGCCAATATTTCTCTGAAAAGAGGCTGAAAGTCGTATATGCAAAAAAAAAGACGGCCGAAGCCCCTTATGCAGCTGCTCATTCGAGTACAATTCCTAATTTGCTTTTCAAAAAAGGGAAGGGTTTCGCGAAGTGGCTACCATCCTCACATTTGGAAACCATTAATAATTCGACGATGGGTCTACCTCTATCCGTCAATCAGGTTGATTCTTTGGTGGATGGCAAAGAGCATCAAGACAAATTAAGGAAGTATACAATTCACCTCATTAATCAGGTAGCTTCAGGTAAGGTTATTCCAGAACAGGCATTGCGTAAATACTTGAAACGTTTTAAGGAAATCGTAGCAAAAAACTTAAAAAATGCTGACCCATTACAAAAAAAGATATTGGAACTTTTTCTACATACGCTCCAAAAATTACGTGAAATGGCAAAAATATCAAGGAGTACCCAAGAGGTCCATCTTCTCTTCGATCCGCTTTTAAATATCAATTTAAGAGAAGAGGCTGAAGAAGATCGTCCGATTCTTAGAAAACTTTTATTTGAAGAAAAGCCAGCCATTATTCGACAAGCTTTTATCGCAGAAGAAAAAATCTACTCTCTCTTGGAAGAAAACTTTAATAAAAAACAGCGCACTTTAGCAAATCATTGCTTAATTTATGGCGCACCTGTCTCTCTTAAAAGGACCTTGGAAAAGCTTTTTTGTATTAGTTTAACCGTATCATTTTCTAAACAGCCATGGAAAGAAAAAGTCGTTAAAGAATATGAAGAGAATCAGCAGCAGTACGATCGGGTTTTAAAAAAAATTGGTCAGTTGGTGGCAGAATATCGGAGAGCCGAACTAATGTTTCAAGCTAACCTGATACATCGATTAAGATTATTTAGGAAAATGTCTCCTAAGGATCTTACTAAACAAGCAACGAAATGTGTTGCGAAAAGATTGAGAGTAGAGACAAAGCGAAGTAAGAAGCAAGCCCTGCAACAGATAGACATTACTACTGAAAAAATAAAATTACTAGAAGCAATTGCTAATGACCCTAAGACTAATCAAAATATCGAACCGTTAATGATAGAAATTTTAGCCGAAGCGTTGAATGTAGAGTCTGATCAATTGCTTGTTTCTTCATTTGCTTCACGTTAAGTTGCTTTAATACCTAGCTCTATAAGGGCTTTTTTGATTAATTCAACTTTATCGCCCTGAATTTCAATGGCTCCATCTTTAACAGCACCTCCGCAAGCAAGCTTTTTCTTCAACTGAGAAGCAAGGGAATTGAGTTCTTGATCCGATAAATTGAGATTTAGAACTGTTGTAATGACATTCTTTCCCCGCTTTGCTTGACGTACTTTCACTGGTTTGGAAGGCTTTTTATCGGTAGGAACGCTAGGAATCCAGTCTCCATTAATAGTAAAAGGCATTTTTTTCCTTAGTTGGTGGGGATTCTATATTCTTCGACAGGAACCCCTCTAATCAGGTGCTCTTGAATAATTCTTTCTAAAACTGGAGGGGTGCAAGAGTGATACCAGATACCTTCAGGATAGACAACGGCAATGGGACCGCGGGTACAAATACGTAAACAATCAGCCTTTGTGCGATAGATGCCGCCATGTTCACTTAATCCTAATTCAGATAATCTTTTTTTTAGATATTCCCATGATTCGAGTCCTTGAGCCGTTTGACAGCATTTGGGTTTCTTAGGATCGCAGCAAATAAATAGGTGTTTTTTGATCTTGTTAATGCCAAGCTTGGCTGCTCTTTCTTTTAATTTATCCATAGGTTGAAGAAAGTCTTTTTACTTCAGTTCTAGAAAATTTTTTGTTATTATAGTTAGTTTCATCTTTAATTAAACGGTATTTATGATTCAGGTAGACGGTCTTTCCTTAGCTTACCATGGGGAACCCTTGTTCGAAAACGCCAGCTTTACTCTTCAGCCTGGCGAAAGGTGTTCTCTTGTTGGTCGCAATGGGACAGGGAAATCATCTCTTTTTCGAATGTTAATGGGGCAAGAAACTCCAGATAAAGGAACGATTTCTAAGAGAAAAAACTACTTAATCGGCATGCTAGATCAGCATCTGGCATTTACCAAACCCACTCTCGTTGAAGAGGCCGCTCTTGGTTTAAGGCCTGGTGAGGAAGATTATATCTATAAAGCAGAAACAATTCTCTTCGGGCTTGGATTCACTGAAAGTGATCTGGATCGTGCTCCTCAAGATTTTTCTGGTGGCTACCAGCTACGCTTGCAATTGGCCAAGGTTCTTGTGGGTGAACCGGACTGTTTACTATTGGACGAGCCGACTAACTACCTCGATATTGTATCTATTCGTTGGTTTAAAAAGTTTTTAAGTGAGTGGAAGGGTGAATTTATTCTTATTTCCCACGACCGTGAATTTTTAGATAGTGTTTGTACTCATACAATGGGTATTCATCGCAAAAAGTTCAGTAAGATCAGGGGATCGACAAGCGACTTCTATGATCAAATCATGCTTCAAGAAGAAATTCATGAAAAAACAAGAATAGGCATCGAGAAAAAACGAGAACATTTACAAGGGTTTATTGATCGTTTTGGTGCCAAAGCTTCAAAAGCAACCCAGGCTCAGTCCAAGGAGAAGATGCTAAGGCGGCTTGAACCGATTGAAAGTTTGGCTAAATTGTACCAACTGGATTTCCAATTTAATATAGCAGCTTTTCCCGGAAGAAAAATGATTGATGTTCATCAGTTGTCATTTTCTTATTCTGCTCAATCCGCTCCTTCCTTGATTGAAAATCTTAATTTGTCGATCGAAATGGGCCAACGTATTGCTATTATTGGTAAAAATGGTAGAGGTAAATCCACGATTTTAAAGTTACTTGCGGGTGAATTAGAGCCTTTGAGCGGCAATATTAAACGTTCGGATAATCTTGCTATTGGTTATTTTGGTCAAACGAACATTGATCGATTGAATTCAAGAAATACGATCCATGAAGAAATCTCTTCTGCTAACCCCAGGCTTAACCTTACTCAAGTAAAGGGGCTTTGTGGCCTAATGATGTTTGGGGGAGATAAGTCTAATAAGGTTAATTCAATGCTATCTGGAGGGGAAAAGAGCCGAGTTTTAATTGGGAAAATTTTAGCTACCCCGTGCAACTTATTACTGTTGGATGAACCAACGCACCACTTAGACATGGAATCAATTGATGCTTTAATTGATGCGATTAAAGAGTTTAAAGGGGCTGTTATTATCGTATCTCATAGCGAGCATATCTTAAAACGGATGCAACTGCATCAAATTATTGTTTGCCAGCAGGGGCACCAAGAACAGCATCTTGGCACTTATGATGAGTTTTTAGAAAAAACTGGGTGGCAGGTAGACGATTAAGGATTTTTTGCTTTTTTATTGTTATTTGCTTATGGAAATAACTAATTAACAAGCAGAAAGTGAATATGATTCCACTTAGTGATGACAATTCTCTTCGAAAAACTACTCCTGTAATGACCTACCTGTTCATTTTCCTTAATATTGTGGTCTTTTTTGGGGAAATGGCGGGTGGGGAGCCATTCATTCTTAAATGGTCTTTCATTCCTAAGCGATTTATCGATGATCCTACAGCTAACTATCAAACTATTTTTACCGCAATGTTTATGCATAGCGGCATGGCTCATTTAACGGGCAATATGCTGTACTTGTGGATTTTTGGTGATAATGTAGAGGATAACTTTGGTAAAGGAAAATTTCTAATTTTCTACCTTTTATCAGGCGTCGCAGCTACTTTTGCCCAGCTCTTTTTTACCCCCGGTTCGAATATCCCTAATTTAGGAGCCTCTGGTGCCATTGCAGGGGTGCTGGGAGCCTATATTTTGCTATTCCCTAATGGTAAAGTTAACGTTTTAGTTGGGCGTGTGGTGACACAAATGTCCGCTTTAATGGTGATTGGGTTTTGGTTTTTACTCCAGTTTATTAGTGGGGTTTCTACCTCAACAGATGCCGACGTGGGCGGCGTAGCTTATATGGCTCATATTGGTGGCTTTTTAGCCGGCCTATTTCTAGCACTCTTTTTTAAAAAAGGGCCTATCCGCCCAGCTGCTTAGTGATTGCCTCGTTTTTCTACGTGTTTAGCATGAACAAATCTGTCTTGAGATCAATCATTGAGAATCACGTCAAAGGGAGTCAAACCGTTATTATTTTTTAATGCGGATTTGCTCCATGTTTAATCAATAGCTCGATTATCTCGAGTTGGCCATGTTTTGCCGCAATATGTAAAGCCGTTTGACCCTTCTTATCGGTATAGTTAAGGTTTAGATTCGCTTCAATAAAGGCAAGTACATTTGCAAGCCGGCAACTCTCTATAGCCTCAAAAAAAGGAGAGTTTCCAAAATGATCATATGTAAGAGGATCTGCTCCGTGCTGAAGTAATAACTTTATGATTTCGGGAGTGCCATACCTAGCTGCAGTGTGCAGAGGTGTCTGACCGTATTCGTCAGCATGGTTAAGATCTACTTTCGCTTCAATAAAGGCAAGTACATTTGCAAAATTATGACATATGATGGCAGCCAACAAGGGGTAGGGATTAAGTTTATCATACCTATAAGGATCCGCTCCATGCTGAAGTAATAACTTTATGATTTCGGGAGTGCCATACCTAGCTGCAGTGTGCAGAGGTGTCTGACCGTATTCGTCAGCATGGTGAAGATCTGCTCCGTGCTGAAGCAATGTCATGATCTCGGGAGTGCCATATCTAGCTGCGATGTGCAAAGGTGTCTGACCATTATTATCAGCGTGATTAGAATCGGCTTTATGCTGAAATAATAATGTTATG
>BBPT01000005.1 GCA_000829755.1 Parachlamydiaceae bacterium HS-T3 | reverse complement strand
GATATTTTATATTTAAGCTTTTCTATTTGAGCAACAAAAAAATGATAAAAAAAAATTGCTTAGAATAAATTTTACTGTGAAAATGGCAAAAAAATTGGGTACTGATGGAAAAGCTGGATTTTCTATTGCCTGAAGAGATTCAGCCGATCGGGCAACAGATCATGCACAACGTTTACTAGAATCTTCAAGGCAATACCAGCAATTTTTGGAAAATTGAATACCATAAGAAGGCTATTAAGAAATTAACCAAACTACTAAGGTATGAATAAGAAGCATCGCCGTAATCTAGAAACTACTTTTAAACAGTCTGTTCAATCAAAAGTTGTTTGAGTAGAGATGGAAGCGATACTCGGCACAAGAGGCAAAATGTGGGATACTCTCATGTAAATTAAATAAGTTGTAAAAAATATTTTTTAATTGATGTAATAGTGATTAAAAAAAACACTTATAGATCATGCCCCATCAAAACAACTTTTAGGAAAGGTAGCATTTTGGGGATCACGTGGCATTGGAGCTGCTGCCAGCACTTGCTGAAAAAGGAGCAAATTTCGTTATCACTTATGCCTCAGCAGCTGGTAAAGCTGCCATGGGGGGGGTTAAGTAGTGGGAGATTCTTTACAAGTTGACCCTCGGCGATGCTACTCAGGTCGAAAGCTTAATTCAAACAGTGATCAATCGTTGGGGCTGTCTCGATATTTTGATCAACAATGCAGGTATTTTTCTAGTAGGTTCTGTCGGAAAAGAAAACATTTTGAATGAGCTTGAAAGATAGTATGCCATCAATATTGGGAGCGTCGTCATTGCTATTCGAGCGGCTTCTCCCTTTTTAGCAAGTGAGGAAGCACCCTATCTCATTGGTGCAGTTTTAAATGTTGATGATGGTTATTTAGCATAAGAGGTTTTATGGAATATAGACAATTAGGTAGATCGGGACTAAAGGTTCCTGTTCTAAGCTTCGGTACAGCAACCTTTGGTGGTATTGAAGAATTTTTTAAGCGTTGGGGAAACACAGATGCCAAGGAAGCTTCTCGACTCATCGATATTTGCTTAGATGCAGGTGTGAATCTTTTTGACACTGCTGACGTTTACTCCAATGGAAAAGCGGAAGAAATATTAGGACAAGCATTAAAAGGAAAAAGAGACCAGGTGCTCATTTCCACAAAAGCCACCTTTAAAATGGGCGACGATCCGAACGCAGTAGGCTCATCGCGTTATCATCTCATTAATGCCTGTGAGGCAAGCTTGAAGCGCTTAGGTACAGATTATATAGATATTTACTTCATGCATGGATTCGATGCTCTAACGCCAGTGGAAGAAACATTAAGGGCTCTTGATGATTTAGTGAGCAGTGGGAAAATTCGTTACATTGGTTGTTCGAACTTTTCTGGATGGCATTTAATGAAGTCACTCGCCACTTCTGAAAAATATGGTTTATCACGCTATGTTGCTTACCAAGGCTACTATTCCCTTATTGGTAGAGACTATGAGGAGGAGCTAATGCCCCTTGGGATTGATCAAGGGGTTTGCCTTATGGCATGGAGCCCGCTTGGTTGGGGAAGATTGACTGGAAAAATTACGAGAGGAAACCCCTTACCAGATGGACGTTTAAAAGCTGGAGGCGATATAGGCGGACCTCAGGTAGATAATGAATATTTATTCGCTGTGATTGACGTTTTAAAAGCAATTGCATTGGAAACGAATAAAACTGTTCCCCAGGTGGCCCTTAATTGGATCTTACAACGTCCTACTGTGGCTAATATTGTTTTAGGCGCGAGAAACGAAGAACAATTAAAACAAAACCTTGGAGCAATTGGCTGGAATCTCAGCAAAGAACAAGTTGCTCGTTTAGATGCTGTGAGCGCCAAGACACCACCTTATCCTTATTGGCACCAACGTGATTTTTTTGAAAGAAACCCATCTGCAATTAGGTAAAACTTGAAAAAACCACTCCTCCACAATCAAATCGTTTTTTTAACTAGTGAAAAGTAATGTAAATTTATAACCTTTTTATTATTATTTTTCCTACAATCGAGGTTGTCATGAAATTACTTTCATTAATAATTAGTATTTTATTTTTTATAAACGTCGGACATTGCTCAGTGACAGAGATCAATAATTTAAAAGATATTGAAAGTTATATCCCAGAATTAACGTCTGAAGATTTAGTCCTATTTGATATTGATTACACTCTTATTGAACCAGAAAACCCTGTTTTACAAATGGGTGTCATCAAAAAAAACAAAAGAAAGTTTCAAAATGAAATGGCGAAATTTACCTACGCTGAGAAGTTACTCATCCCAGTGTTAATGGTGACTCATTCTCCTTCTCAATTGATAGACCCCTACGCTCCAGAATTGATTAAAAATTTAAAAATGTCCGGAGCTTTGATTCTAGGGCTTACAGGTGCTGATACCTCAACTATTCCAAACGTTGGATTTCTTCCTCCACAAAGAAAAAATCTCCTAGAAAGCTTGGGTATCCGCTTTTCTACGCCTGCTGTTGAAAACAGAAAATTTATGGAATTTGCCGCCTATAGAGGAAGCTACCCCCTTTACTATGACGGCATTCTTTATTCAAATACCATCCCTTCCAAAGGTTCGGTGTTAAAGAAGTTTCTTGACTACTCTCAACAAAAACCAATGCGTGTGATTTTTATCGATGATACTTTAGATAACCTTCTCAGCGTAGAAAATGAATTAAAATACTTAGGAATTCCTTTTATTGGTTTTCATTATCGTGCAAGCCATAAAGACGTTCCTGATGTCACCGATGAAGAATGGGAAACAACTTGGGCAGAGATCCATCAGAGGGTTGAATCTGTAAAAGATTGTGTCTATATCATGAGCCATTAATTTGGGAGATGATCATCTACCCAAAGCTTTGCTTGAATGTAATGACTTAAGTCATTACATTCCTACTCTAAATGACTACTTTTGCGATGCCTTCTTTTCAGATTCAGCGCCTCAAAGCCAATGAAGCACTTTCCTTGTTCAACTCATTAACTGGAGAGATCATCACCCTACGCCCATCATTCTGCTGTTTAAAGTTCTCGAATGATAACGAAACAATTGGAATGGCGATCATTGACATTAGCTTTCCTCATGCCACCTACATTGACTGGATAGGCATTGATGCTCGTTGGCAAAAACAGCAAATAGAACCGTTGATCTTACGAGCCATTGAAAGCTACTCTTTTCAGCAGGGGGCCTACTCAATCTCTGTACAGCTACCATTTGCATACCCTTCATTATTTGATTTATCAGAACAGAACTATTTGGAATTAGGCTTTCGACAAATTTTAAAATTGCCAAGGCCAAAAGAAAGTACTATTTGGCAAAAACTTCTCTCACTCGATTATTTTACTTGGATCGATTTAACTCATGAACTTTCCTCTAAGATACCAAGCTGGGATCAATGCGGTTTTAGTATGCATTCCTTACTTGATTACCACCAATCCCCGCCTCCTTGGCAGTTTAAGGTAGAAGCAATGTCATCTCCTTTAGGCATTGGGACCCATCTTGACGCCCCTAAGCATTGTTTTGATCACGGTCACGAGGTTAATTATTTTTCCTTAAAATACCTAAGAACAGCATGCGTTGTGCTCGATATTTCTCAAAAAGCACATTCTCGCTATTCTCTAACTGTGGAAGATGTTAAAAAATTTGAAGGCGCGTTTGGCAATATAGAAGAAAGAACTTTTATTATTGTTTATACGGGTTGGGACCGATTTTGGCTCTATCCAGAACAGTATCGCAACAATTATCTATATCCTTCTGTCAGTAAAGAGGCAGCAGCTTATCTTTTAACAAAAAATATTGCGGGCCTTGGTATCGATACTCTATCCCCTGATCGGCCTGAAGATGGCTTCCCCGTGCACCATTTAATCTTAGGGGCTAATAAATACCTTGTAGAGAACATTGCGAATGCAGCCAGAATGCCACCTAAGGGGGGCTACGTGTGGATAAGTCCCTTACCTATTCAAAATGCTACCGAATCTCCTGTTCGCCTCTGGGGCTTTTTTTAACTAGTTTGCCCCTCTTTGATCACCTAATAGAGTTAAAAGCCATAGCAAATGGCACCTTGTTCTCACAGTTTTAGAACTTTTAATTAAGCATTCCATCATTATTTTTTATTGACATTTTTAATTTATAGGGAATAAAAGCCAATTTTTAGACTCGTGAGAATCATTCATGTAATAGTGAAACCTATGACAAAGGATACTTATGAAGATAAAATGCTTACATGCAATCCTACTCGTTTTCTCCTTTTATTTTATTACATTGCCTGCGGCAGATGGTTCGGCTTGCCAATCTTTTCAATCCGTTTCAAGGCATATCCATTTATTTTCTGGTTCACGCCTTGAATTAGGTTATTCGACGGGAAAGTTCATAGGATTTGAACGCAGTTATGCTGAACTGGGTACTTTTATTCCGGCAATGATGGGCGAAAAATACTTAGCTTTTGGGGACCTGAGAGCTTATCGATTAGATAACTGTAAATGGGCAGCCAGCGGTGGGGTTGGCCTTAGATCTTGTGTGGGCAATCAAGGCGCTATTGGTGCGAACTGTTTCTATGATTATCTCGAAGGACGTATCAATCGAGGATTTCATCGCATTGGCATCGGAGCAGAATGGCTAGGCACTTGCTTTGATGTACGCCTTAATGGTTACATTCCGATTGGAAAACGTACCCATTCAGCCTTATCCGTCTACAGCGATTTTATTGGTAATTACCTCATTGCTCTTAAAGACAAAGAATCTTGCGTAAGAGAAGGGTTTGATGCTGAGCTTGGCATGACGCTTGGCTGCTGGCAAGACTATAAGCTCTATGGTGCGATTGGGCCTTATTTTTATCAAATGCGCCATCGTCATCGTTTTTGGGGCGGTCATGTTCGCCTCGAGCTCACCTGGAGATCCTACCTATCTTTACAAATTCGGACCTCCTATGATTCTAAGTATCATACTCATACACAAGGAAAATTCATGTTAAAAATTCCTTTAGATGCCATCTGCGGATGCACTTCATTAACTGATTTTTATTCCCAGCTAATTACTCAACCAGTTAAACGAAATGGCTTGCAGTTTACTCATCGCTCTTATAGCTTCACAACCAATTATTAACAGAAAAGAGGATATATGAATAAATTCTTATTCTTAGGAATTGCTAGCATTTTATTAAATGCTAATGCCGCGCTTTTTTCTGAAAGTCAATTTGATTTGAATCTTCCAAAAGTACAAAAGAAAATCCTCCAAGGACCTCCCGGTCCCACTGGCCCCCCAGGACCTCCAGGAAGCTTTATTTCTCATTTTTCGTCTAGTTGGTCAGATTACTCGTTCGAAGTTCCTTTTGCGCATTTTAATGGAGAAATACCTTTTGACCATTCTCAAGTCTCCCCGGTTGGTATTATCCACCCAGTCGGAGAAAACGCCAGTTTTTTTCTAATTTTAAATAGCGGTGTCTATCAAATCTTATGGAATACAACAGCTCAATATCAAGCTACCACAGCGAATAATACGGCTATTATCAACTTCCAACTCTTTAATGTTACCCAGGATGTGATTTATCAACCCGAAGTGGTGGCTACATTGCAAGATAGGGAAATGAAAACCATTTCAGGACAAGCAACGATTTTTATTCCAGCTGGAACAATCATCCAATTACAAGCTCATACCACAGCCTCAAGCACAACACTAAGCAATCGAGCGATATCAATTACTCAAATAGCTACTAAATAGTGGGGGAAATTCCCCCAACGCCTATGATGAAACTCTTTTGCACAATTCTTATCTCTTGCCTTACATTTCAAATCGATGCAGGCATGCATGTGGGACACCTAAATCAAAATCATGATCGAGGCATTTGGTTTGAGGAAAACTTTAGTTCAAAGATTGGAAAATTGGGTTATGCGATTAATATCATACAGCGTTTAGGAGACAACAATAAAAGACTCTGGTTTCATGAACAAGGACTCATGACCTATTACGATTTTTCCGATTCTGTCAGAAATATGCTCCAATTGAATGAGAATAGCTTATTTAAAACCTTTTCACTCGGACCCGGCTTAGCCAATGTGTGGGCCATTCATAGAAATACAAAAGGGGTCGTTCATTGGGCCCATAGCTACCGCCCCACTTTAATTGCTTTTTTAGTCCATGCTTATAGAGGCTGGCAGTTAGAGCAAAGAATGGTCGGTGAGTATAACTGTTTTATTACGAGTCACTATCGAAAGCACGCCTTCTATCGCCATCGCATGCTGTTGAACTCGCCTTGGCGTTGGTCTTCTCTAGGGATCAGCCCCTTTCTTTCTAATGAATGGTTTTTTAGGTCTGAAGATAGCAAAAGGGAAAATGGTGTAGAGACCATCATTCAATCAGGTCCCTACTTTGAAAATCGTTTTCGTATTGGCTTTACTATGAAGGTGAGTCCGACCTTCGCCCCTCAACTATGGTGGCAATATCGAGCGATTAAGCAAACACCAGGCAATCATCCTTTATGGCGCAAAACTTACCAATTTGGCTTTAGCGCCAACTTCAATTTTTAAAAGAATAAAATTGTTTCTAACTGGTGACATACTCCTCACCAAGAACCATTTTTATCGCTTCCTTTTGCTCTGGCCTCAACGAACGATATGTCTCCATTTGATTAGGCTTATCAAGTCTAAACATCCCACTCAAAAGTTCCTTACCATTGTTTATCTCTTTAAAAATCTCGAAATCGAGAGAGCTTACTTGTTTGCGATCCAGATAATGTGTCCTATCATCGAAATAGCCTTCTCTAAAATAATAATGAAGGTGATCAACAGGAACTAGTTGCATTTTTTTGCGACACAGATCATAAAAATAAGTATTATCACTCGTTGGTAAGAAAATCCCATTAAAAATAGTCTTACTTAAGTATCGCTTAGACATTATCATTTTTAATTGATCGAAGGATAAAAGACCCGCTGTTGTTTCGTCAAATAAATCCCAGGCCGCTAGTATCTGACCAATGTTTAATAAGGACATTCTTGTATGTGAATAATATCCCTTACCGACAGCAAATAATTCTCTAAATTGCTCGTTTGTAAAACCCTCATTAAAATTGAGTGCTTTTATGTGGGCTTCACTAATACTACACATCTGTTCAGGTTTAAAAAGTGGTAAACAATCCACGAGTTGTGTTTGAGTAAACAATTTTACTTTAGATCCAGCAACAGGATCGTTCGACCAATTTACGATGCTAATAAGACTATCAAACAATTCTTGCTTTAAAGGTCGTCTCTTAAAGTCCAAACCTTTAATTTGAGCAACTGATAATAAACAGATCGTTTCTGAAGTCATTAAACTCCAGCTATCTGCAATTTGTTGATCATTTAATACCGCCATTCTTGTATGCGTGTAGTATCCCTGCGCATCAATAAATAGCCCTTTAAATTGCTCTTGATTTAACTGAGTAAAGTCTAATTGCTTGATTTGACCTTCGCTTACACGTCGCATTTGATCTTCATCTAAGAGACGCAAGCAATCATGCAATTGTTCCGGTGATAGCAATCTTAGCCTTGACCCTTTTACAGGGTCATGGCTGTATCCATAATAAATTTGAAACAATGCATCAAATAATTCTTTATTTATAGGCAACTGTTTAAAATCAATCTTTTTAATCTGTTCATCAGATAGCAGTATAATCGTTTCTTCATCCATAAGGTGCCAGCACTGCTTTATCTGCTCGTCAGAAAGAAGTGCCATTTTAGCATATGAACGAGAATTGAATGCCATCTTAAATTGCTCTTGCGTAAATACTGAAAAATCAAGCCCTTTGATCTGATCGTTAGTAAGATAGCTAAAATGTTCTTCAGCAAAAAATTCTAAAAACATCATCACTTGTTTAGCAGACAACTCTTTGATACGAGACCAACTTTTAGCCTGGGAAGGTTCATCATAGACTGGGAAAAGCGCATTAAATAGTTCGGGTGTAAATTGAACATGAGTACTATCTAAGCTTTCTAATTGTTTTTTCGAAAGCAGTCGGATAGTTTTTTCGTCGATCAAATCCCAGCATTCCCGTACGTCATCTGTAAATTTCTCCATTCTCCTAAAGCTTTCCTGCCAATCATTCAGGCAAAGAGCACCGTGAAACAGATCTTTTTTCTTCCTAAAGAAGTCGTAAGATAATCGGCCTAACTGCTCATCGCTTAAGTAACCAGCATGCTCTGGCTCAAACCAATCCCAGATCTGCTCAACTTGCTCAATACTCAGGTATTGAATTTTGGACCAGCTTCTTTCATTTTTAGGATCGTTCCTTGAGCTAAACAGGGGAAACAATGCATTAAATTTAGCTTGATCAAGAGGACAGTATTTAAAGTCAATTTTCTCCAAAACTGCGATCGGCAATTGTTCTAGTTGATCTCCGTCAAATAGATGCCAGCATGCTATCATCTGCTCTGAGGATAAGTTTTCTAACCTTGAAATTCGATCTATTGGAAAAAGGTTTTTAAATGCTCTTTGAGCTGCCTTCCCTTTCCACTCAGAAAATTTGATGCTCTTTAGCTGCTCATCTGATAACAATGCCAATACGCTCGCATCTAAATCTTTTAGAAAATCAAATGTTAGCTCGTTTCCTGAAAAGCTTAGAAGCTGTCCTAATGTGCCATCGGTAACATTTGAATCCAGATCCAAAGTAGGCATGCGGTGGCGAATCATTTCGAGCTGACGTGCTGAAAACTTAAGCTCCTTAAGAGGAATTTGTGTTAATTCTTCTTTAGAGCAAAGAGCAATTAGAATAGCCGATTGCTCTAAACCAGCGGATAGATCTTCTATTAATAAATACTCTAAGTGAGAGCGATCCTCCATCGAACTAATCCGTTGCGATAACTGCAGTGCATCTTCCCAGGCAGCTACTCGAGCATCTATCGCCTGGTCCACAAGAGCTAAATTCTTATCTGCTTGATCGACACGTGTATAACAAATATTACCTCTGGAGTTTCTGTCTAGATAGGGCCACTCAAGTAGAGAAAATTGATTTAATCTATTACGGCGACCAAAGTCGTCTTTTTCTGCAACCAAACCATTTAAAAAATCAACTCCTTGTAACACTTCATGGCCAGTTAAATCTAAATCAGTAAATGGAGGAAGAGTTTTCTTAACGACAGGCCCGTCTAATAATTCCCGTAGAAGCCATTTGCATGAAGTCCTAGGTGGAGGATCGGACTGTTTCCTACTAGGCTGGGTTTGCGAAGTGCTTATTTTAAGAGGCTCTGCTACAGGACGATGATTATTTTTGGTCTGAGGAGGCTTTTGTTGAGTAGTTGCACGCCGCTTAACTTTACCAACCGTAGAGCTGCTCGGGGATTTGGTGATTTTTTTATAGAGGAATAGACGACAAATCGCATGCCCTATACCCAATGTCAAGGCGAAGAAGGAAGTGGCTACTTTAGCCGTTTTTTTATCCGTTTTAGATAACAAGCGAGAATTCGGATGAAATGCAAAATAACTAAAAAAATTGCGGGCATTTAGTTTAATCGTCATTTTAAACACTCTTTAAATAGGTTGATATAATATTATATTAGAAAAATCGATTCAAAACAACGTAAATAATTGATAAAATGCTTGATAATACTTCAATCACAGGGTGACAAATGCAGAATTTAGAGATTACGGATAAAAAACCTCCCCATTTCAAAGGAACTATTCAAGTTTCAGCAGCTTATATTGAAGCAGAGAATAAATTTCTTTTTATGCAGCTATCTCCTTTAAAAGAAGAGGCAGCTAAATGGGGTGTTCCTGCTGGAAAATGTGAATTGAATGAAACCCCTATTGAAGGACTTAGGCGAGAATTATTTGAAGAAACAGGTATCCTCCTCCTAGAAAAGGAGACAAACATCCGCTCTGTGGGCCCTTTATATATCACAAAACCCCATGTTAGCTATACGTATCATCTATTTGCTATTTCTTTACCTTCGATACCTAAAGTGCAAATATCCGATGAGCATACAGCTTACCGATGGGTACACAAACATGAAGTTTCCCAACTCCATCTAATGACAGCTGCCAAAGAAGGCTTTGATTATTTTATTTATAAAACTTCCACTTTACACGAGATAAACAAAGCCTGAGCATTTATCAGCTTTGTTTTGGCAACCCCTTCTTCTGCTCTTCAATACGTCACGTCTTTAAAGAAACCAGATTAGAGATAGCCTGCTTAAAAGCTGTAATGCAAGGTGATTTTCACCATTGCTTTTTTCCATGTTCAAATACTAAGCAAGCACCCGGCATAACAATCATCAATTGAAATTTAAAAGATTAATTGATAAAATTAAATTTTGCTAAAATAGCATTATAAACAGGTTTTTAATGAATATAAAATTCGAGCTTTTTAATCACTTTAAAAAGCCTTTTTCTCAGGGCGATATTAAAATAAAAAAATGGCAAAAGGCCCTAACAATCGGCTTGAGTACCCCACTCTTTATTTTCCTATTTATTCCGGGTCTTTTAACCCTCTACGGACTATCAGGTTATTTTAAATATAGGCAGATCAAACAGGTAAACGACCCATCATCGCCGGTATCTAGGTTAGCCCAGCAGACCCTTGACCCTCAATCTTCTCATCGAGAACCGTCCGAAGCAGCCACCGCTGCTAGTTCCGAATCTACTGATAATGAAGAAGGCTCAAATCTGGAAAAACCCATCAAGCTTCAAGATTTACCGGAAGAGCTGATTGCTCGTGTTTTGTCTTTTGTGGAAGATCCTACAGTAAGACTAGTCAACCGTGATTGGGAAAGATTGCACAAAGTCGTAGCTCCATGCCCCGCTCTCCTGATTCCTCTCCAAAAGGGAGAAATTCCTTCTATTACTCATCCAATCACAAAATATTTTAACAATTTTGACGAGCTCACAAAATCACTTGGGACTCATTGGCTTGAGGAAATTTTGCTCACAAAACAATCTTTAACTCAGCAAGAAGAAGAATTCGTTTTAAACAACATTTGGCTTTCAAGCTTTAATTTTGACAATTTATCTAATATCGAAAAAAAATTTCCTTTGATTAGCCAGCCTCTTGCACGACTCATGAATGGAGAAAATTACAACCCTGAAAGTGACTTACAGCAACGACTTTTTTTTCGTGATATCAATGAAAGACGCTCTGATAACTTTACCGTTGATATAAAAATCTTAGAAGGAATCATTAAATTACGTTTGATTCAATATGATGATTCAACGGGAACAGGATTGGTTGAAGTGTTAAATCTGATAAGGCTAAAAAAATTCATAACAATTACCGTAAAAGGCGAGGAATTAGGATCCTATAGGCTACTCGCCGCCTTTCTGAAGGCCGATGGAATGCTTCTCAGGCATATTCCGAAACCTTTGGATAGCTATGCATTAACCTGGGATGATCAATCTTATTCACCTTTAGAAGATGATTTTTTTGATCTAATAAGTCGACCAACTTCAAAAGATTATGGCCGCCTACCGAAAAACAAGGCTCTCGATCTATATCTCACAGCAGTCCAGCAAGAAGGTTTTGCTTTAGAGTTTGTACCGACCAAATATAGAACTAAAGAAATTTGCCAGGCCGCGGTTTTACAAAAAAAAACAAAAGATGAAAGAACCGAGGTTCTTAAATATGTTCCAAAGAAGTTGCAGAAAAAAATGAAAAAACTACTTACCCCTGATTAAAGGAGAAACCAACCTAGATAAGGTTGCAATCAAAAGTAGTTTCATTTTCTTACAAGCGTTCTTGCTACCCTAAGCCTCCGTCTTAGCAATTAACTTTCTTGCCATAGAACAATCATGAAGTTTGCTTAAATTATCCTATCGTGTTAAAAACCGACTTTTAGGATGTTACGCCTATGGTACGGATCATTGGACTCTTTCTCTGCCTTTTCTTCATTTGCTCATCAGCTCAAAGTGATCCCCTTTACTTTGAAGAGGCGGTCGAACGAGCTTTAAGGCGATCTCCTACGCTACAAATTGCCAGCTCTGAAGCCTATTCTGCTAAAGGCCAACAAGAACAATCAGGACTATACCCTAATCCACAAGCCAGTTTTGAAATAGAAAATTTTGCCGGTAATAATCAGTGGCGAGGATGGGGCCATCGCGAAGAACGCTACTTTTATACCCAACTTTTTGAAACAGCGAATAAAAGGCAATTGCGCTACCAAACTTTTTCCTATCAATACTATGCTTCTCTTGTCGGTTACAAAGCAGCTAAGCTCGTGCTATTAAATCGCCTAAGTCGCGCTTTTTCAGCTGTATCGGCCGCCCAGGAACTAGTACTTGTTGCCAATGAGCAAGAAAAGATCGCCAAGGAAATTTATATCATTGCTAAGAAGAAGGTCGATTATGGTAAAGATACTTTAATTCAACAAAAAAAGGCTGAAGTCGCTTATTTTGAAGCCATTCAAGCTCATCAAAATGCCATCATCGACCTTAACATTGCAAAACGCAAGCTCACCTTAACGTGGGGTAGTGCGAACCCCGACTTTACAGAAGTTTTTTTCCCTTTTTATGAGCTACACTCTCCTGTTATCTTTGAAGAGTGCCTTCTCCATTTATGCAATCAGCCTGAAATCATCCAAAATGCTTATCAACACTTGAGTGCTCAAGAAAACTGGCGACTAGAAAAGGCCAATCGCATTCCCAATGTTACCCTTCAGGCAGGCTATAAAACCAGCTATGAGACAAAAGATCAGGGCCTTATGGCTGGAATCTATATTCCCATCCCTCTCTTTGATCAAAATCAAGGAAATATCAAGCAAGCCTACTTCGATATGCTAAAAACCGGACATCAAGGGCAACAGCTTTGGCTTCTTCTCGAAAACAAGCTTGCGGTGGCTTATGAAGAATTACAAAGAGCCTACTCGGAAGCCAAACGCATTAAAGAACAAACACTAGAGTCAGCAATCCTAGCTTTTGAATTGGCAGAAAAAGGATACCACGAAGGAAAATTTGAATATCTAGACGTTCTCGACGCTCAGCGAACATTATTTGATGTAAAAAAGAAGTATATTGAAGTTCTTAATCTTTATCATAGTAAGCGAGCTGATATTGATTATTTAAATAGCCAAACGGATTAGCAATGAATCGTCTCAAATTTTTATTTTATGGTTTTATGGCTTTTATTCTAGGGGGCATCACCTTTTATACAGTCATACCTTATCCCCCGCCAGCAGAGCAACCGATGACTGAAAACGAGCATGAGCATGAAACAACCGTCAAGCTCACTGATGAACAAATTCAACGTTTAGGACTAAAATTCGCACACGCAGAGGAAGGCTCTCTCATTCTCTCACTCTCTCTAAGAGGCAAAATTATCTTACATCCTGACCGCCTAGCACATGTATTCCCACCGGTAGCCGGAGTGGCCAAGGCAGGCACTAAAAATATAGGGAATGAGGTAAAAAGAGGCGATGTCGTAGCCATCATCGAAAGTAGTGAAATGGCAGATATTAAGGCCAATTTTCGAGCCACTTTAAGTAAACTTAAGCTTGCCGCTTCTGTGTTAGATCGTGAAGAAAAACTATTCCAGGAAAAAATTACTCCTCAGGGAGAATTTTTAAATGCAAAAAATGCTTATGAAGAAGCAGTGATCAATGTGCAACTGGCAAAGCAAAGACTGAAGACCTTTGGCATTGGGGACGACGAAATCGAAAAACTTTTAAATGATGAAGATCCTGATCTTCGACTTTACGCCATTCACGCCCCTATTGATGGAACAGTCATCATGCGCCATATTACCCAAGGTGAGTATATCGAAAATACAACAATGATATATGAAATTGCTGATTTAAACACCGTTTGGGTAGAAGTCGGTGTCTTCCCAAAGGACATCTACAACATAAGAACAGGTCAAGTGGTCACTGTCGTCAATCCCATCACTCAAAAGACAGCTCAAGCAAAAATCATTTATGTCAGTCCAATTATTTCTGATGAAACCATTACCGCCAAAGCGATTGCCGAATTAGACAACTCACAAAGGTACTGGAAACCAGGCACCTTTATTATCACGACCATTCCCACCGAAAGGATCAAAGATCAAATTACCGTTCCTAAAACAGCAATCCAAGGCACACCAGGTAAAGAATTTATGTTTGTAAAAACTGCGGAAGGTATCGAAAAAAGGAATGTCAAGCTGGGAGCAAGCAATGAGACTCAAGCCATTATCCTTACAGGACTCAAAAAAGGCGAAGAGTATGTTACTAACCAAACATTCTTATTAAGAGCTGAACTAGAAAAAGATACCGTCGAACATGAGGATTAAGCTAGATTCATGATTGAAAAAATTCTTCACTTTTCTCTTTCCTTTCCCCGATTGATCCTTCTCTTCACCTTATTAGTTGCTTCCTACGGCACTTATCGTCTCACGACGTTGCCCATCGACGCTGTTCCCGATATTACCAATAACCAAGTTCAAATTAATACCGAGCTTCCAGGTTTCTCCCCCACTGAAATCGAAAAACAAGTGACCTATGTCATAGAAACTTCTCTAGCGGGTATTCCCGGCCTTCAGATGACTCGGTCCATCTCGCGCAACGGATTTTCGCAGGTCACAGCTATTTTTGATGATGACATCGACCTTTATTTTGCTCGCCAGCAAATAAATGAGCGCATGAATGCCATAAAGGAAGAGCTCCCTTCTGGCGCTATTGTACGAATGGGGCCTGTCTCTACCGGTCTCGGTGAAATTTTTATGTGGACCGTCGAATTCAAAGACCCCCAAGAAGCCATCAAAAACCCTCGTTCTGGTTGGCAAGAAGATGGCTCCTACCTCACCCCAGAAGGGCAAATCTTGAGGCGAGACTTTGAAAAAGCCTCCTATCTAAGAACACTGCAAGATTGGGTGATCAAACCTCAACTAAAAAGCGTAAAAGGCCTTGCAGGTGTCGATTCTATCGGTGGCTTCGTGCGTCAATATCACATCGAACCCGATTTAGAAAAAATGTTAGCGCTAGGTATCAGCTTCGATGACCTTATCCATGCATTACAAAAAAATAATGTCAGCATTGGTTCTGGTTATGTTGAAAAAGGAGGAGAGGCTTTCTTAGTCAAAGCAGATGAGCGGCTTAATCATTTAAACCAGATTGGTTTGATTGTCGTTGCTTCTCCTCAAAACATCCCCATTAAAATTAGCGATATCGCCGAAGTAAGCATTGGAAAAGAAATGCGGACAGGCAGTGGCACCCATAATGGTCAAGAGGTCGTCATCGGAACGGCATTAATGCTTATCGGATCGAATAGCCGTACCGTTTCACAAGCAGTAGAAAAAAAACTACAAGAAATCCTCCCCTCCCTGCCTCCTGATATTCAGGTCAATACAGTCATTAATCGCACGAAACTTGTTAATGCCACTATCCGTACAGCAACAAAAAATTTAATCGAAGGCGCTTTACTCGTCATCGCTATTCTTTTCATCTTTCTTGGCAATTTTCGTGCGACTCTAATTACAGCGTGTGTCATTCCTCTTTCTATGCTGATGGCTGCCATCGGCATGTACCATTTTAAAATCAGTGGTAATCTCATGAGCCTTGGGGCTATCGATTTTGGTTTAATCGTCGATGGGGCTGTGATCATTACTGAAAATTGCTTAAGACGATTGACCCGTCGGCAACAAATGAAAGGCACACTGAGTGAGGATGAACGAGAAAATGAAGTTTTATTAGCAAGCCAAGAAATGATTCAGCCTACAGTCTTTGGCCAATCCATCATTATCACTGTTTATTTCCCAATCTTAGCATTATCAGGTATCGAAGGAAAAATGTTCCATCCTATGGCTCTCACGGTCATTTTTGCACTGATTTCTGCTTTTATTCTTTCCCTCACCTTCGTACCGTCCATGATTACTCTGTTTGTCAAAGGACCTTTTAAAGAAGATGAAAATAAAATCGTCTCTAAAATTAAGGACTTCTATAAACCCATTTTAGCCAAAAGTTTGCAACTACCCTCTTTTGCCATTATAGCTTCAGCCATCATGGTAACCCTATCTTTGGCTCTTTTTATGCATCTTGGTCAAGAATTCGTACCGACATTAGATGAACAAGATATTGCCCTTCAAGCGGTCAGAATCCCAAGCACGTCCCTTACGCAGTCGACGAAAATGCAAGAAGAGTTAGAGAAGCAGTTAATAACAATTCCTGAAGTAGCTTATGTTTTTTCAAAAACAGGAACTGCAGAAATGGCAACTGATCCCATGCCACCAAATGTTTCTGATACTTTTGTCATCCTCAAACCTCGTCATGAATGGAAACAACCATCGCTAGCAAAAAATATTTTAATTGAACGTATTGAAAAAGCCATTTTAGAACTTCCTGGTAGCCACTACGAATTCTCACAACCTATCCAAATGCGTTTTAATGAACTCATTTCAGGTGTACGTAGTGACTTAGATGTCAAAGTGTACGGTGATGACTTTGCTGAAATGCAAAAAATAGCAGAACAAATTGCGAATGTCTTGCGTCGCACACCAGGTTCTGCAGACGTAAGGATCGCCCAGACAAGCGGACTTCCCCTTTTAGATATTGATATTAATCGCGAGGCCATCAGCCGCTTAGGTCTCAATGTTTCTGACATCTTAGAAGTTGTTAATATTGCCATGGGTGGAGGCAAAGCCGGCCAGCTGTTTGAAGGCGATCGTCGTTTTGATCTACTCGTCAAAATGCCTGATCTCTTCAGAGAGAAACCAGCAGCCTTAAACAATTTACCCATTCCTTTACCTAAATCAGATATCAAAAAAAATGACCTTCATTTCCCCTATGTACCTCTAAGTGAAGTGGCAACGGTTAAGGAAAGCGAAGGGTTGAATGAAATTCGAAGAGAAAATAGTAAACGGTTTATTTCTGTCCAAGCCAACGTAAGAGGGGCTGACATCGGTACGTTTGTGGATACTGCCAAAGAAAACATTCATCGTAGTGTCACTATCCCTCCTGGTTATTGGCTTGATTGGGGAGGGCAATTCGAAAATCTAATCTCTGCAAGAAATCATTTGCTCATTGTTGTACCTGTTTGCTTTATTCTCATTTTTATTTTGCTTTTCTCAGCTTTCAACTCAGTAAGATACACTCTTTTAGTGTTTACAGGTGTGCCATTAGCTCTTACTGGCGGCATTCTCGCCTTATGGCTCACCCGCATGCCGTTTTCCATCTCTGCTGCCGTTGGTTTCATTGCTCTTTCTGGGATCGCCGTCCTCAACAGCCTTGTTCTTGTCACTTATATCCAACAATTACGCATTAAGGGCGAATCTATAGAAGATGCGATAACAGATGGGGCCCTGACGCGTTTGCGCCCTGTATTAATGACGGCGTTAGTTGCTTCCCTTGGTTTTATCCCTATGGCTCTAGCCACAGGGACAGGAGCCGAAGTACAAAAACCATTGGCCACTGTCGTGATTGGAGGCATTATGAGCTCAACTCTTTTAACTCTCCTTGTGCTCCCTGCTTTTTTTAAGTTCTTTTCTAAACAGAATTGAGCGATTTGCAAAAAAACAGAGTATTCTCTAAAAAGAAACAACGGAGAAGAAACCTATTTCGGCTTCTTAACTAATTAAAAATAAACAGTTAGGTTATCATGACAATACAGGAACATGAAGCTATTACGAGTTTTAAAAAAAATTTAGACCAACAATTGAATCTAAAAAAATTGTTGTCTTTCCTCTCCATGAATGCTTCTATCCTAGAGTACGGCTGTCAAGATGGTGATCTAGTCTCCTTTCTTTACCACCAAGGCTACCGAAAAGTGTTTGGGTATGAAACCTCAAAAGATCTAGTTCAAAGAGGCCAATCTCTTCACTCTCAATGTGACCTTCGCTTTTTAAAAGAACCAGGCAAAATTCCTTTACAAAATGAATCTGTCCAAGCGGTTATTCTTTCTAATCACCTTTCCTCGATCATGGATATTCAGCGACAACAACAACTGCTCATTGAAGTTTTTCGCATTTTACAAGTCAAAGGCCTGTTATACCTTTCCGACTTCTTGATCAGCGATCTTTCTGAAATGAAAGATCTGTATGAGCGCGGTTGGCAAGAATTTGGAGAGTGGGGCTTATACCAGATTGGAGAGCAGCAGTATTTGCGACATCATTCGACACGGTCGATTTTAAATTTATTAAACAACTTTGATATCCAATGGTTTGAGCAATTTGAGATTGAGATTCCTGGTTCACCTCCTTTGCGCACTTTCCATTGTATAGCACATAAGAGCTAAGAATGAACATGGCATGTCCACGAGCGACCTATCGCGTTCAGTTCAATAAGAACTTCACTTTTAAGCAAGCCATTGAGCTCGTAGATTATTGGCGAGAACTTGGCATTAGCCATTTATACGCCTCTCCTATTTTAAAAGCGAGAGAAGGCAGCCTGCATGGTTATGATGCTGTTGATCCCGAACAAATTAATCCAGACCTTGGGACTGAGGATGACTTTCTTTTACTTGTTAAAAAATTAAAAGAATCAGACATACGGATCTTTTTAGATATCGTCCCCAACCACATGTGCATTAGCCAAGCTGAAAATAAATGGTGGCTTGATCTCTTAGAAAATGGTCCATCATCTAGTTTCGCAGATTATTTTGATATTCAATGGCATTCTTTAAAAGCGATCAACGATGAGAAGATCATTCTACCCGTTTTAGATCAGTTATATGGTAAGGCTTTAGAGAGTAAAAAAATCCAGGTTCGCTATCATGATGGAAATTTTTACATCACATTATACAATTATGAATTGCCAACCAACATGAAAAGCTGGCCAATCATTTTTGCCCCGATTCTTGCTTTAATCCAACAAAAATTCCCCAATGAAAAAATTTTAATCAGTGAATTAAAAAGCTTTATTCATGACTTAGAGCAAGTTTCTGACAAAGCCATGTTTAAAAAGCGTTTAGAACAAATGATCCAGTTCTATCCTCTCTTAGAAAACCTTCTTAAAGATCAATTAGAATTAATGAACGGTCAAAAGGATGTCTCTTCAAGTTTTGAGCTGTTAGAAAACTTTTTAGATCTTCAATATTACCGCTTGTGCTTCTGGCGTGTGGCTAACGAAGAAATTAACTTTCGAAGGTTTTTTGACATTGTTGAATATGCAGGCATACGCACTGAACTCCCTAAAGTTTATGAAGCTACCCATAAAAAAATCATCGAGTATGCCCAGCAAGGATGCATAGATGGATTACGCATCGACCATATTGATGGCCTCTGGGATCCTAAAAATTATCTACTACAACTCCAACAATCCTTAGGGACTCCAAAATATGTAATTGCCGAAAAAATCTTAACCGGTGATGAGCCCTTGCGAGAAGATTGGCCACTAGAAGGCACTGTCGGTTATGATTATCTTAACTTTGTCAATGGTCTTTTTATCGCTTCTGCCAACAAACAAGAATTTTGGGATACATATCAAAAATTTACCGGTGTTAGCACATATGTCGCCGACCTCTACTACGAATGCAAAAAATTAACTCTGGAAGTTTCCCTTTCAAGCGAACTTCATATGCTCACCCATCATCTTGAGACAATTGCTTCTAGGCATCGTTCGTCTAAAGACTTTACTTCCAAAAATTTAATTTCTGCTTTGAGGGATGTGATTGCTTGTTTCCCCGTTTATCGGAGCTACATCCAAGCTCAAACACATGAAATTGGCGAAGAAGATCGTTTGATCATTAAAACAGCATTAAGAAGAGCCAGAAAACGTCATTCTAATATTAATGACGCTGTCTATGACTTTATTGAAGAAGTGCTATTTTTAAAGCACCCTGAGGATTTGGAAAAACAGTGGATTGAAGAGCGAGAGGATTTTGTCATGCGCTTTCAGCAATTGACAGGCCCTATTATGGCAAAAGGAATCGAAGACACCGCTTTTTACCGTTTCTACCCCCTATCTTCACTAAACGAAGTCGGTAATGAATTGCATCGTTTTGGAGTAAGCATAGAAGAATTTCACAAAATGAATCAGCTGAAAATGGAAAAATGGCCCCATTCCCTTCTTGCTTCAACAACCCACGATACAAAAAGAAGCGAGGATGTCAGAGCCAGGATTAATGTGTTATCTGAGCTTCCTAATGAATGGGAAGCCAAGCTTGCTGAATGGCATGAGATGAATGCACGTTTAAAAGAGGAACATCGCGAAGAGTTAATCCCTAATTGTAATGAAGAATACCTCCTCTATCAAACTCTTTTTGGCAGCTGGCCTCTCCATGAATTGGGTGAAAAAGAACTACTTTCCTATAAGGAACGTATCAAAGGTTACATGGAAAAAGCCGTAAGGGAGGCTAAAATTAATAGCAGTTGGATTAACCCCCAACCTACATATGAGCAGAAGCTGTTTGAATTTGTAGACAGAATTTTAAAACCGGAAAGCCATTTCTTTAAAAGCTTTACCCAATTTTCTACTTCTCTTTTTGAGTTTGGCTTGCTTAACTCTCTTGCTCAAACCCTGCTCAAATTTACCTCTCCAGGTGTCCCAGATACTTATCAAGGAAATGAGATTTGGGACTTCAGCTTAGTAGATCCCGATAATCGACGCCCAGTCGATTATTCCATAAGGCAAGAAATGCTAAAAGACCTTCCTCCTTTAAGCGAACTTTTAAAATCTCCCTACGATGGGAGAATTAAACTCTATCTAATAAAAAAAATTTTAGATTTTAGGAAAGGCAACCCTCATGTTTTTGATCGAGGAGAATATATTCCCCTTGAAGTGAAGGGGCCTATGGCCCATTCTGTGGTTGCTTTCTTGAGAAAATATGAAAATCAGATCTTTATTGTGATCACCGGTCGTTTCTTTTCTCACTTTATGCAAAGGTTTAACTTGCCAAAACAAAAGGATGTTTGGGCTCAGACTGCCCTTGAACTCCCCCAGTTTCTAGCAGGTAAAACATTCCACCACTTATTTCATAATGAAACCCACGCTTCTTTAGAACTGACAGACCTTTTCTCCCATCTTCCGCTCGCTTTTCTGACAATGCATTAACTCATTTTTGTTTAGCTTTTTAAGTGATCTTTAAAGTAATTTAACAATCAAATGTTCTACTTCGTATGTACGTTAAATCTGGAGGGCATGATGAGCATTAGTTCCTACGTTAATCAGTCTTGTTGTCATACTGAACAAGCATTCAACCTATTGGAATGTATACCTGTAGCAGGTGTATTTACTTCAGTCATCCGTGCTCATTTAGGAGCTATACAAGCAACGGCAGGATTAATCGTCATCGTTGCCGGTGGAATTGGCCTGTTTTCTTCCACTATCTTGACGCGTAATCAACAAGCGAGCGAAAAGTTTAAACGGATCATTCGCTTCGGGGAAGAGCACGCTTTACATGGTGCCCTTAATGTATTAAGGGGTTTATCTGTCACTTTCATCGGTGCCATGACAGGTGGCTTTGGGAATGTGGCGATGCTCATTCCAAACATAACAAATAATTTTCTTCCATTGTTTGAGTATAAGGATGCAACGATGTATACGATGTGCCAAACTTAAAATCTATCGATCCCATTTTTGAAGCATGATACTGCTATAAGGAGGCATGCGATACTGCTGTCCTTCCAATTCTTTCACCTGTTCTTCATCATAAAAATCTTCCGGTGATGGGTTATTTGTATTAACGACCCATCGCCAAAATTTGCCTTCTGCTAAGGATGGAATGGTGACATTGTGGTAAACATGAGAAGCATTAAAAGCAATATAAAGGCCAGGTTGTCCATCAGGATGGTTTAATGTGAAAGCCACAAAATGATTGTCTTGATCCCACTCGGGGTTGTCGGGAGTAATACCGTGCCACACAACATCATTTTCTCCAAAAAATGTTGCCCGCTGTAACAGGGGCTGGCTTTTTCTAAAATGAATAAGCGATTTATAGAATCTAAAAAATCCTTGTCTTTCCTGAAGATCTCCCCATAAAAACCAATTTAATTCGTTATCCTGACACCAGGTGTTGTTATTCCCATTTCTGGAATGAGCATATTCATCCCCCATTAAAAGCATGGGTACCCCTTGAGAAATCATTAAAGCAAAATGGTAATTTCTAATTTGCTTTTTACGTAAATGGATCACTTTTCTATTGGTGGTAATTCCTTCAGCACCGCAATTCCAGCTATCGTTTTGATCCATTCCATCTCGATTTTCTTCACCATTTTCTAAATTGTGCTTTTCGTTATAACTCACCAAATCAGCCAAGCTAAAGCCATCGTGAGCAGTGATAAAATTTATGCTGCTTGCTGGAGATCTTCCATTTCCATATAAGTCATGGGAAGCACTCAACACGCCCGCAAAAGCATTTTTTTGGCCTGATATCCCCTTAATAAAACTTCTAACTGTATCTCTATATTTGCCATTCCATTCTGACCAAACAGGAATGCGTGGATAGAAATGACCCACTTGATAAAGCCCTCCTGCATCCCAAGCTTCAGCAATTAATTTTCTCGTTGATAAAACGGGATCCCTGGAAATTGCTTCCACTAAAGGCGCATTATCTAAGGGAGTGCCATCTTCTGCTCGATTAAAGATGGAAGCCAGGTCGAAACGAAAACCGTCAACATGCATTTCTGTAGCCCAGTACCTTAATGCTGCAATGATGAATTCACGAGTAACGGGATGATTACAGTTGAAGGTATTTCCGCAACCTGAAAAATTCAAGTAGTTACCATCACCATTAATCATATAATAAGCTTTCTTATCTAAGCCTTTAAAGGAAAGCACTGGGCCTTGCCCATTACCCTCAGCCGTATGATTGAAAACGACATCTAAAATGACTTCAATGCCATTTTTATGAAGCGCTTTAACCATTTCCTTAAATTCATTAACGGCAGCGTTACCGGATACTTCGCTTGCATAGCGATTCATAGGCGCGAAAAAACTGACGGTCGAGTAGCCGAAATAATTATGTAATTTTTTATGAGTTTCTGGATTTTTGTGGAGTGCTTCCTGCTCATTAAATTCGAATACAGGCATTAATTCCACAACATTAATCCCTAAATCGATTAAATAGGGAATTTTCTCAATAACGCCTTTATAAGTACCTGGATGCTGAACACGGCTGGATGGATCTCTTGTAAAACCTCTTACATGCATTTCATAAATGACTAATTCATGCATAGGCAGATTTAAATGCTTATCCCCTTCCCAGTCAAAGTGGTCTTTAGCGACTTTACCCAATGGGTGGTAATCGGGATGTTCGGCAGGCTCATCGTGCCATTTTTCATCACTTGTGAGATTCCTTGCATATGGATCGAGTAACAGGTGAGTTTCTTCTTGATCTTTAAGTTTTACACGATAGCCATAAGCAAACACTTTGGGAAGATCGGTAATGAAAGCATGCCAGACATATCCGGTCCGATTTTCACCCTCTAACTCTTTTTCAAATAAAATTTGCTCGCGATTGCGCTCATCAAACAGGCAAAGAGAGACTTTTTCTGCATCTTTAATGTAAATGGCAAAATTGACTCCATTTTCTACATGATGCGTCCCAAAAGGAAACGCTTGGCCTCTTTTAATTTCCATATGCCCCTATTGATTCTTAAAAACTTTATCCTACCCAAATAAGTATTTACTTCAAGAAAGTTTTAAAATTAAATTATATTTTAATTTGCAATATTTCTTATCTATGCTAGACCACAAAAAAATGAGTATTACAAGCATGGATATTATTAAACTTACATCAAAGGGACTATACTGTCCTCAAGGCGATTTTTATATAGATCCTTGGAAACCTGTATCTCTTGCTTTAATTACTCATGCTCATGGTGATCACGCACGATACGGCTGCCAGACGTATTGGTTCAATGAGGATGGACTAGAGATTATGAGGTATCGTTTAAGAGATGAAGGGCAATTTATTCCACAACCTTATGGACAAAAAACAAAAATCGGCAACGTTTGGGTTTCTTTTCACCCTGCAGGTCATATTTTAGGATCTTCACAAATTAGAATCGAACAAGGCTCGCAAGTAACAGTCATCTCAGGTGACTATAAACGAGCAAATGATCCCTCTTGCCAACCCTTTGAACCTATCGAATGCGATCTGTTTGTCACCGAATCTACCTTTGGATTACCCATCTACCATTGGCGCTCTTCGGAGGAAATTGCCCAAGAAATCTATCAATGGTGGCAAGACAACAGTAAAGAAAAACAACCCTCACTGCTTTTCTGCTATGCCTTAGGAAAGGCACAAAGACTTCTTGCCCTATTAAAAAACCTCACCGATCGTGAAATTTATATTCATGGAACGATCGCACCCATCAACGAATGTTATGAAAAAAGAGGCATTGACCTACCTAAGTGCCAAGTCGTCACTCAGGTAGATGCCCATAAAGATTATTCAGAAGAACTTATTTTAGCTCCCCTCTCCGCCTTTCGCTCCATGTGGATGCGACGGTTTAAAAATGTTAAAACAGGATTCGCTTCTGGTTGGATGAAAGTACGCGGTGTGAGAAGACGAAGAGGTTTTGATAAAGGTTTTGCTTTATCAGATCATGCTGATTGGGAAAGTTTGCTTAAAACGATCAAACAAACGAAAGCTAAAAAAGTTTGGGTTGCGCATGGAGAGACAGAAATCTTAAGTCGCTATCTTGTTGAAAATGAAGGCATTGAAGCATTCCCTTTAAAGGGATTTCACCAAGAGGAGATCGAAGACTAGCCATGCAACCTTTTTTTGCACTTATCGAAGCACTTGATTCGACGACATCAACTAATGAAAAAATGCATAAAATTGCAGCCTACTTTTCCACCTGCTCTCCCGCCGATGGGGCTTGGGCTCTTTTTTTTCTATCAGGCAAGCGATTTAAACGCTTCATCAGCTCCCAAAAGCTAAAACTTTGGTGCCAACAAGAATTAAAAATCAACGATTGGCTTTTTGTTGAATGTCTTAGCCGAGTGGGAGATTCAGCTGAATCCATTGCCCTTCTTTTGCCAGAACCTTCAACTTCAAAACTCAATGAGGAATCTCTTATTTCCTGGCTTGAAAATTATATTTTTCCCTTGCGTAATTTACCAGAAAACCAACAGCGTCAGCTTATTACAAAACTCTGGCTCCAACAAACTAGCTTTGAAAAGTTTGTGACCAATAAGATTCTTATAGGCACGTTTAGAATAGGTGTCTCCTCTTTGCTAACGATTAAAGGTTTACAAAAAGCTTTTGGCATTTCTGACACTAAACTTCACTTAAGACTGTCGGGTGCATGGGAACCAACAGAAAGCTTCTTTCTTTCACTCATTGCTAAAGAAGAGGAAGAAGAACTTAAATCCCTAAAACCTTACCCCTTTTTTCTTGCTTCCCCACTTGATAAACCATTAGAGGAACTTGGTTCGCCTGACCAATGGATAGCGGAGTGGAAATGGGATGGCATAAGAGCACAACTCATTTATCAAGCGGGTCAAAGAGCTATTTGGTCTCGAGGTAATGAATTAATTACTCATACTTTTCCTGAGCTTTTAGATGAACAAACACTTGATCACTCGTTCGTTCTTGATGGTGAAATTCTTGTGCTAGAAAATGAAAAACCTCGTCCTTTTGCTGACTTGCAAAAAAGGCTTGGAAGAAAAAAAGTATCTAACGCAATTATCGAAAAGTATCCTGCCTACTTTATGATCTATGATATCCTCTACTGGCATGACCGTGATGTCCGATCGCTGTCTTACATCGATAGACGCGAACTTCTTCTTAAACATGCTGATTTTTTCTTAAGCAAGCCTTTCTGGCGCATTTCTCCTGTTCTTAATATTAACCATTGGAAAGAAGTTGAAGAGTGGCGAAATCAAGCTTATGAAACAAAGACAGAAGGGCTTATTTTAAAAAAAAGAGATTCCACCTATGGCGTTGGAAGGAAGAGAGGAAGCTGGTGGAAGTATAAAATTGACAGCATGACGGTCGATGCTGTTCTATTGTATGCACAGCCAGGCTCAGGGTATCGTTCGGGATTATATACAGACTATACATTTGGTATTTGGGATGAAAATCATGAATTAGTTCCGATTGCTAAAGCCTATTCGGGATTAACTCAACAAGAAATTAATACCGTAGACAAGTGGATTCGTGCACACACACTAGAGAAGTTTGGTCCCGTCCGTAAAGTAAAAGCAGAGCTTGTTTTTGAAATCGCCTTTGAAAATATTCAAGTTTCCAAAAGACATAAAGCAGGGTTTGCCCTTCGATTCCCTCGCATCAAACGCTGGAGATTAGATAAGACGAGTGACATGGCCGACAATTTAGATTATTTACGTCATTTATACCAAGCACGTTATCTATGAACAGATTGGATGCAATTGAAAACTGGTTTAAAGCAAGAGGCTGGCAACCGTGGGAATTCCAAAAGGCAGCTTGGCAAGCTAGTATCAATGGCAAGAGTGGTCTTATTTGCGTGCCTACAGGGTCAGGAAAAACTTATGCTGCTTACCTCGGTCCTCTTGCAGCTATCGATCCCAATATACACAGCCTGCAGATCCTTTACTTAACTCCTTTGCGCTCATTAACAAGAGATATTGAACAGGCTTTGAGTCTTCCTATCCAAGAATTAGGTTGGAACATTTCTGTGGAAAGTAGAACAGGAGATACAGGGGCTTACCAGAAAACTAAACAAAAAAAGAAAATGCCCCATGTTTTACTAACAACACCGGAAAGCTTATCACTATTGCAAGCTGATCCCGAACATCGAGCATTTTTCAAGCACTTAAAATATATCATTGTCGATGAATGGCATGAATTAATGGGGACAAAAAGAGGCGTGCTTTTAGAGCTCAGCTTAGCTCATCTCAGATCTTTTCTTCCCAATCTTGCTGTTTGGGCGTTATCAGCGACACTTGGTAACTTGATTGAGGCTGCGCAGGTATTAATGAAAGATCCTATTCTCATTCAAGCTGATCTTGAAAGGCCTATCATCCTTGATAGCATTCTTCCGTCCAACCTTTTCAAATTGCCTTGGGCAGGTTATTCTGGTCTATCCATGCAAGATCAGGTTATTCATCAGCTCGATCCTTCCCTATCGACATTAATTTTTACTAATACTCGCTCTCAGGCCGAAAGATGGTATCAAGCTTTGATCACAGCTAAACCTGAATGGGAAAAAATACTTGCCATCCATCATAGTTCTTTGGATAAAAAAACGAGGATTGAAGTCGAGGAGGGCATCAAGCTAGGTCATTTGCGTATCGTTGTTTGTACCTCATCGCTTGATTTAGGAGTTGATTTTCCGATGGTCAGCCAAGTCATCCAAATCGGATCTTGTAAAAGTTTAGCTCGTTTAATTCAAAGGGCTGGCAGAGCTTCCCACCAGCCGATGCAACCTTGTCTAATTAAAATCGTTCCTACCCATGCGTTAGAAATTGTGGAGATCTTGGCTCTTAGAGAAGCGTTAAATAAACATGCTATAGAAAAAAAAGAACCACTAATTAATTGCTATGATGTTTTATTTCAGCAGCTTACAACCATAGCTATTGGCGGTGGTTTTAAAAAAGAAGAAATGTTTAATGAAATTGCTTCTACTCATGCTTTTGCTTCATTTACTTTTTCTCAATTTGAGGATGTCTTGCACCATTTGGTCAATGGAGGCAGCCTTGAGGCTTATCCTGATTTTCATAAACTTATTGAAGATCATGATTTTTATACTGTAAAAGATCGGGGTATTGCTTTAAGGCATCGTATGAACATTGGTACAATCAGTTCAGATACGCATGTTCAACTTCAACTTTTAAATGGTAAACCTATCGGCAGTATTGAGGAGCACTTTTTAGCTTCTTTAAAACCGCGAGAATCCTTTTCTTTTGGTGGTAAAACCTATGAGCTCGTTCAATTAAATAGCCTCGCTGCTACCATTCGAAAATCCAAATCAAAAGAGGTACGCGCGCCTATTTGGCTAGGTTCAAAACTACCTTTCTCACCTTCACTCGCTTATTATGTGAGGGATCGATTTCATCAATTTTCTTTGAATAAACCGCCAAGCTCTGCTGAAGAACAATTATTTACCGAAATATGCCATCTACAAAAAAAGTATTCCGAAGTCCCTCAGATTGGGCAATGCCTGATTGAAACGGCAAGAACAAAGGAAGGGTGGCATTATTTCTTTTATCCTTTTGAAGGATCTTCAACACACGAAGTCCTTGCTACTCTATTAGCCTACCGCCTATCCGCACATCTTAAAGCTACCGTTTATACAGCTACCAATGATTATGGTTTTGAACTGGTCTCTTCAAAACCTTTGAACATCAATATGGAGACCATCCGTCAATCTTTCTCTAGCCATCATTTTCTTGATGATTTAAGGTCTTCTCTAAATCTGAATGAATTAGCAAAAGCACAATTCAGAGATATTGCTAGAATTGGAGGACTTATTTTTCCTGGGTATCCAACAAAGAGGAAAACGCATCGACAGCTGCAGATGAGTAGCTCACTTCTTTTTGAAATTTTTTTGAAATATGAACCAAAGCATTTGCTTTTGCAGCAGGCCTTTGATGAAGTGATGCGAGAGCATTTTCATCTTCAAGATTTAGAGCATATTTTAAACCGTCTATTTCAATCTGAGCTAATCATTAAGGAGTTAAAAACTCTTTCTCCGCTAGCTTTACCTCTTTATGCTTCTTCGCTTTCGGGCTTAATTTCTTCTGAAAGTTTAAAAGATCGTGTATTGGAATTAATCAACAGCTGGGAATCGTGATGCAGATCATCATTGCTGAACAGAAAATTCATCTTTTGGCTGAAAAAGCTATCTTTTGGGAAGAGAGAAAAACATTGATCCTATCGGATTTGCATTTAGGAAAAACATCCACTTTTCGCCGTGCTGGGATACCCGTTTCAGATCAATCGATGATTCAAGACCTAATGCGACTGGAGGGATTAATTAAGAAATACCAGGCTGAACGATGTCTGATTGTAGGTGATTTCTTGCATCATCCTAGCGGAGATACACCTGCAACCATGAATGCAATTGAAAATTGGCTTAATCATATTAACTGTACGATGGTGTTGGTTTTAGGAAATCATGATCGAGGGTTAAAAAAATTGAACTGGAAGATTCACCTCGAAGAAAAGGAGTTGCTAGACGCCCCCTTTGCCTTTTCTCATGTACCAAAGATATGGGATCACTATTTTACCTTTTCAGGTCATATCCATCCCCAAATTATCATTGCTAAACGACGACGAAGTTTTCGATTACCCTGTTTCGTCTTTCAACCTCATCAGTGCCTACTTCCAGCCTTTAGTAGTTTTGCTGGAGGACATGTGATCACCCCCGAAACTAGCGATGTAATTTATGCAATCGCTGAGGATGCAGTGTTACCTATTCCTTAAATAGTGGCTTATAATCTTCCTTTTAATTTGCTAAGTAAAATTTCTAAATCTTTTTTATTTAATACAGCTGAGAATAAAAGTGTTAATTTTTCTGCGCTCAATTCTTCCAATGCCCCTGCTGGATTAACAGCAAAATAGAATTTGCCTCCAGTCGCCGGACTTTGAGTAAATATTTTATACCCTGTGTGTTTAATCAATTCAGAAAGCCCAGAGATACGGAATCCCGGCGGCAAACTTTTTTCCAAACGCAACATCATGCTGATTTGAGCTTTTGTTAAGGGCATTGAGAGACTGCCATCCTTCATTAAATAGCGATAATAGCCATCCCCTTGAGAGGATTTTCTAATAATAACTCTTATTGGATTCTGACCTTCTTCTGCTTTAATGGTCATAGCTTCGAGCACTAGCCCTTTATGCTGAAAAGGTTGTGTCACGTAATCACCCACATTTGCATTCAGCAAAAAATTATGTGGGGTCCCATGAAACGTTTCAAAAAGACGATTTGGGATTATGGGTTCACCTTTCACATAAGGATCTTGCTCCACGGTAGGAAGCTGACCCTGAGTTGTTGCATCTTCTTCTTTATCAATTCCTTCGGAATCTTCTGCCTCGCTCCTAGCAGCTTGCTGTTTTATAGGAGTATCATTCCTACCGTTTGATTCTTCTGCATGATTAGTAGAACGATTAGGGTTAAGTGAAGCGACTCTCTGAGTTCTTGGATCGTTCTGAGGCCCGATAACAGTTACTTTCTTAGATAAGAGATTGGTCATTCCTTTCCAAACAAACGGGGCTGCGATGATACCAACAACTGTTATTGAAGAGAGAGCCGTTAAACCAACAACTGCAAACCTTTTAAAATGGCTTAACTGGCTAAATTTACCGAGTTCAAAAAATTGACTTAAACGCTGACCTATTTGCATAACTATTTCCTTATCTATGAAGAGCTTATTATACGCTTATAGGAGAATCTTTTCTACTAACTCTTAACGTGGTTTTAAATGCCGCTATCATGACAATATTGACTTGTTGTAAATCTCTCCGAGGATTAATAGCGAAAAGGTTATGCGAGCGATCTTGGAGTAAAAGCAATCCATCTGCTTCATGATGATTAATCATTTCAATTTTTTTTGTCTTATCTAAAAGGTCTAGTGATCTCTCCTGCTTGATAAGTTCCATACGAGCAATTTGCTCCTTGGTAAAGGCCAAGGGTGTAACACGAACAGTTCCGTCAGAAAGCCTTTCAACAATATGAAAAAAATGAGGAAGTTTTGAAGGAACAACCCACACTTTAAGGGGTATGTGATCATTTCTTTTGATTTCAATTAATTGGACTTGCCTATCTGATAAAAGTTCATCGGGAAACTCCTCTCCTTCCCGGGCTTCTCTGAGTTCGGTCGACACCTCTGCTAGTCCTATGATTTTTTCTTCAAAAAATTGAGTGGGGGTCATAAGGTTAGGTTCTGGTAGAGAGGTTAGCTGCAATGTGTGTTTGGGTGTATATCTCTGTTTTCTAGAGAATAGATGTACACTTCCTTTCCAAACGAAAGGGACGAGCGGGATCCCGATAATCGTAAGTGCTATAAATCCTGTAAGAAAACCAACGGCTGCTTTTTTTGCAGGACTTAAGCAGTCGAATTGATCGGGTTCAACGAAGAAGGAGACCATCTTATTATTCCTAACATCCATAACCGCACCTCATTAATAAGCTCTAAGTGTGGCTTCGTTAACTTAACCGCTTAAAAAAGCTGGCCTAATCTGCCACCCAGTTCTTGATCTTTTCTATAAGCGACCGGATCTTTCATGGCTCTTTCTACTTTGAGATACTCACTTCTCTTGATCTCTTGTAATTGGCCTTCTTTATTCACTGAAAATTGTTTTCTATGATCTTTAGTATCTTGTAGTAAGATAAAGCCTGTGTCCTTAAAAGCAATCCCAATGCTAACGGTCTCTAGCCCCTCAGGTTGGTAATGCAATAAATAACATATACCAGCGGCTTGCTTCTCCGTATAAGTCCATTTACTTACAACTTCTTCATCAGCAGGTAGGATCAAGTGATATCTATTAGGATTATCTTCAGAAGGTTTTAATCTCATTGATTTATCTTCTTTTCCTTCAACATAAACAAAGATCTGTTTCTCATCGTTATCCCCGTCGATCAACTGGGAGTTGAAATCAAGAGTATGTTTATCCCCATCTGCTCTGAATAATGTTGATGGTGGTTGGGTAAAGAGGAACTTTTCTACCTCTTTTCTCTGAGAAGAATTCATATTTAAAACAGCGGCAGCTAGATTACTTTCCCGAGTGCCGCCTTGCATAGGCGTAAATTTTTTAGATAACCAAACTCCTCCCTTGAATACAAAAGGAGCGGCCAGAATCCCTATCCCCGTTAAAGATACGAGTGCCGTAAGACCGCCAACGGCGAACTTTTTACCTGTATCTAAACGTTTAAAGGAATCAACATCTAGAAATTGGCTTATCTTATCTCTAATTTGCATAAGCTCTCCATTCATATTTAATGAGAGCAATTTCTGTACCAAAGATATTAATGAAATCAAAAAACAATCATTTAAGATTAAGCGTATTTAATAGATAATTAATTAACAATTAGAATATTTTATATATTCGACTAATAATTCTTTTGTTTTTAGCTACTTTATTACAGATAAAAAAGTTAGACCATTACAGCAGTACATGATTCCCCTCATTTAGGTAGCGTTGTACTTGAGTTGCTTCACTCTGAATCATCTAGCTACTTAGACCAAAATTCACGATTTGTGAATGATTAAATTGGAAAGCAACAAGACACACTGTTATATCGACTAATCGAACTAGCAACTGGCTATGAAAAAGCAGGCTGGCAGCACCATCTCTCATTGAGCTAAACCCCTCTATAGAATCTCAAAACTCATTTGATAGAGAAATGCCCGTAGACATTGGAAATTGGCTTGGAGCCTCGCAATCTATTAAGGTTTGTTAGCTCCTAAATGCTTAAATAGTTGATGCATATCCAAATACGCCCAATATTCAATAATTTTATTGTTTAATGTACGGTAGAGAGAAACTCCGCTATAGTTGATCGTTTTGTTGGTTGGTTCAATTCCCTTAAAAAAGCCTTTATGTGTGCCATGCACATCCCAATGGAGAACCGTTAGATTGTCTTCACTAACAATGGATTGGTTAACCACTGTTAAATCAGGAAATGCCGTCTGCCAAGAATTGACTACTTCAAGCATGGCTTTTCGTCCATAAAAATTGCCTAACAGGCTATGAATCAAAATATGAGGATCCACATAATGATAAATGGCTTCTATATTTCTATGCACCCAGACTTCATCGGCATAGCTACTCACAATTTCTTTACTATCCATGTTACACCATCAACTTCTCTTCCCAACGGAAAAAATTAAATTTATCATTATCAACATAATAAGTTTTTATCCATACGTCTAGCATTTTGTTATTATCTAAAATCTGCTAAAATTCTTAGGTTTAAAAATGATAGCCATCTATGTTTTGGATTTTTCCTTTCTTTTACTACCTTCTTTGCCTCTTTCCCTTGGCCGCAGAGCCCCCTTCTACGGCGGCCCAAGAGGACTTTAAAATTACTGTTAATTTACGTAATCCCCTCTACCAAAATCATGAACTTTCTACTTGCGATGGAGGTGTCATCTCAGCTCTCCCCTCTTTAAGGCTTCAAGCAAAAAACATTCACTATATTCGCCATGAAGAAGGAGAGAATCCCACGCATTCCATCGAGGCATCCGAAGACCTTATTCTAGAATTTGGAGATTATGTCTTTGTGGGAGAATCTTTATTTTATGATTTTAACACTCAAACAGGTGTGCTTAGTCATGGCAGAACAGCGGTAGAGCCCTGGTTTTTTGGCGGCGAAAAAATTTTTTTACATAATGACAATAGTTTTACCATTTGTAATGGCTTTGTGACGACTTCAGAAAGTACCTGCATGGATTGGGAAGTCATCGCAGAGGAAGCTCATCTAAGCAATCAGCAATTTTTATCTGCCAGCAACATAAAAGTTAAAGTCTTAAAAGTTCCTCTTTTTTGGCTTCCTTCTTTTAAACTTAATCTAAATAGCATTTATGATTCTCCAATCCGTTATACCTACAAATGGGGGGGGAAGCAGGGCTCGAGATTAAGTATGATTTATGAATTTTTCTCATGGCAACATTTTAAAGCATTCGCACGCCTTGATTATCGCTTAAACAGAGGATTTGGTGGAGGTCTTGAAACGGATTACTCGTCCGATGATGGCAAAGCTCTTCTTAAGACAATTAATTATTGGGCAAAAGATAACTCTGTTGTCAATACCCACCAAAAGCATCGCTATCGCTTTCAAGGGATCTATCAAAATCTATTCCTAGATGATTCGATTTCTTTAGATTTAACTTGGGATAAGCTTAGTGATAAAGAGATGGCTACTGATTATAATGATCATGGTCTAGAACTGGATACAGCAGAGAGAACGCAACTTCTTATCCGAAAGCAAAACGATTATTGCATTAGCCATTTTTTAACACGATTGCGTGTGAATCAATTCCAGACGATTAAACAAGAACTTCCGACCTTAGATACTTCTTTTAAACCTTATGTCATCGGACCTACAGGAATTATTGGCCAATCCTTTTTCTCTGGTTCCTACTTAGATTTTACTTATGCCAATCATCTAAAAAACACCCATGACTACCATTCTCCTCGCATCGAGGTGAATCAAGCATTCTACCGACCGATCACCTTCCTTCCTTTTCAAGTTACCCCTGAAGCGGGCTTTGTCGGGATTTTTTATGGAAATACCCCAAGTGGCAATGAGCGATGGCTCGCGCTTGGGAAATTTCAAATTGAAGCCAATGCCTATGCTCACCGTTTTTTAAATCCTCAGTGGAAGCATGTCATTAAGCCTTATCTTCGTTATGAATATATTACTTCCCCAACAGTCAATCCCAAAGATCATTTTATTTTTGATATTCAAGATGGTTGGTATCGATTGGACATGCTACGGATGGGTACTGTCCAAGAACTTTACTACAGGTCACCCAATAGCCTCCTCTACAGACCATTAAGAGCTGAAGTTTATACTAATGTATTTTTCAATACCCCTACGTTTAAATCTGCCATTCCCAAAATTTATAGCGATTTAAGCTACCAAAGTTTTTCTACTTTAACCCATCATGTTAGATTTGGATGGGATTGCGAACATCACCTTGTAGACCATTTTAATATAAGAACCGAATGGACTGCATTTCCAGAATTAGCCATTGCAGCAGAATATAGACATCGCAGTCCTTATGCTTGGAGAAAAGCTGATCCAACCAATTTTATTTTAGAATCTTATCAACGAGAGAAAAAACTACTTCATTCTCAGTTGTCTGATAGAAGAGACACCTTATTAATGCATCTTTATTATCAAATTCACCCTAACTGGTCTCTTGAGGTAGAGATGCGACATGGCTGGAATCGTCGAAATGAGCCATCCTATACCGAATTTGAAATCGATCTTCTTGGAAGATTGCGTTCGGCATGGAATGTTCGCGCTTCCTATCAACACAAGGAAGAGGATGATCGCATTGCTTTTTATTTCTTTATTGGCCTGAACAAACCAGACAAGAAGAAGTACTGTCATTACATCCCTTGCTTGGGACTATAAAATATTGTTCATTAAGAGAATTTCTAATACTATTTTTGGTTTTGGAGCTTTCTATGCATCTATTAGTGATTGGGACAGGTTATGTGGGTTTAGTTGCTGGCGCAGGTTTTGCCGAAATGGGTCATTCTGTCATCTGCCTGGATATCAACAAGGAAAAGATTGATAGCTTAAATCGAGGAGTGATCCCAATTTATGAACCTGGCCTTGGAGAAATGGTCAAACGCAACAAGGATGCTGGAAGGTTATCTTTCACGACTGATTATCAAGCTGTCCAAGCGTCTGAGGTTTGTTTTATTGCAGTGGACACCCCTACGGGAAAGGATGGCCATGCCGATTTAACTCGTGTGATGAATGTCGTTCGCACAGTCGCTCAGCACATGAAACAATACATGGTGATTGTGACCAAATCAACCGTCCCTGTTGGTACGACGGCGCTTTTAGAAAGCGTCATTAATGAAACATTAGCTGAAAGAAATGCATCCATTCCTTTCGATATTGTTTCTAATCCTGAATTTTTAAAAGAAGGATGTGCCGTTGAAGATTTTATGCGCCCTGATCGAGTGATCATTGGTTCCAATAGCGAGCGTGCCTCGAAGGTCATGAAAGAGATTTATGCCTCTTTTATGCTAAGCCATGAGCGCATTCTGTTTATGGATTGTTTATCAGCAGAAATGACTAAATACGCCTCGAATATTATGCTAGCAACTCGCATTTCGTTAATGAATGAATTAGCTGCTTTTTGCGAAAAGACGGGTGCAGACATTTCTAAAGTTAGGATTGGCATGGGATCTGATCCAAGGATTGGTTATAGCTTTCTTTACGCTGGCACAGGTTATGGAGGTTCTTGCCTTCCTAAAGATGTCAGGGCCCTAAAAGCTCACGCCAAAAATCTTGGTATTTCCACTCCTCTTTTAGATGCCGTTGAAGAAGTGAATGAAAAACAAAAGTTGATCCTTAAAGATAAAATTGCTTATTACTACATAGACAAAGGTGGTCTATCCGGAAAAAAAATGGCCGTCCTTGGGTTAGCATTTAAACCTAATACAGATGATATTCGAGAGGCTTCTTCTTTACTTTTAATTAAAGAATTAATCAAAGAGGGTGTTTCTTTAAACCTCTTTGACCCTGTCGCCATGCCTAATGCGCAAAAAGAGCTTGAAGAGCATCATCTTATCCATTATGCATCCGATGAATATGCAGCAACGAAAGAAGTAGACGCAATTATTCTGATGACCGAATGGAAGCAATTTCGTTTTCTTGATACAGATAAAATTCTCTCACACATGAAAGGACATGCCTTTTTTGATGGCCGCAACCAATACTTGCCAGAGGTAATGGCAAAAAAGGGTTTTGATTACATCAGTATTGGAAAACCAGCCTTTTTTACATCAACTCAATATCAAATGGCTTAATGATGTTAGAAACATACATGGCAGAACGCCTGCCCTACATTGAAGCAACCTTGTCCCATCTCATTCCCGAAGATCATTCTTCTCACGGTATTTTGTCCCAAGCTGCTCGTTATTCTCTTTTAGGAGGTGGAAAACGCATCCGACCTTTACTGGCATTAGCAACTGTCGAAGCGCTAGGGAGTAATTGGAGAAAGGCACTTACTTCGGCTTGTACTTTAGAGCTAATTCATACCTATTCTCTTATTCATGATGATCTCCCCTGCATGGATAATGACGATTTCAGAAGAGGGAAGCCATCTCTTCATAAACAATACAATGAAGGTATTGCCACATTGGCTGGTGATTACCTGTTAACTCATGCTTTTTATATTCTAGCAAAAGATTTTGAACTTGATGACAGTCAAAAGGTAAAGATGATTCACTGCCTAGCAGATAAGTCAGGTGGCTCCGGAATGATTGCCGGCCAAATATTAGATATTGAGGCAGAACATCACAACATCGATGTCAATTTTTTGAAAAATATTCATCTCAAAAAGACAGGTCAGTTAATGGCAGCCTCTCTTGAATTTGGGGCCATTTTTTCATCAGCTCATGCAACTATCCAAGCAGATCTTGCAGAATTTGGAGAAAAAATAGGGTTAGCTTTTCAAATTATTGATGATGTTCTTGATATCACGAATAGTGAGACAAAACATGGCAAAAAAGTCTCTTCTGATCGCATTAATGGAAAAACAACTTACGTCACTTTATTAGGTGTTGAAGGTTGTCAAAAACTGGCCGCTCAATATCATCAGGAATCGATTGGATTACTCAAAAAACATGGTTTAGAAAACTCAATCTTAACAAGATTTGCACAGTTTTTAGTTGCTAGAAAAAATTAATTGCACAAAATATTAAAAGGCGTTATTCGTATTTGATTAAGTTAAAAAAACAAAAAGGAATCTAGTTTTTCAATGTCAAAAGAGCCTTCACAGTTAGTTTTACAAGCGATTCCATTCACTTTTTCCCATAATGATCGTTATACGATTAAGCATTATCCTTTTAAACGAATTTTTGACATTACATTTAGCCTTGTAGCGCTGATTATTGGATCTCCTATCTTTCTCTCGATTGCTCTACTCGTTCGTTTTTCATCAAAAGGTAGAATCATTTATTCTCATGAACGTGTGGGAAAAAGTGGCAAAGCCTTTCGCTGTTATAAATTTAGAACCATGTATCAAGATGCTGATCAAAGATTAAAAGAAATTTTAGCTAAAAACCCCGATTTGAAAGAGGAATGGGAAAAGCAACATAAGCTCAAAAATGACCCAAGGGTTACTCGTATAGGCGCCTTTTTAAGAAAAACTTCACTCGATGAACTTCCCCAATTTTGGAATGTCCTAATCGGTGATTTAAGTGTAGTTGGACCTCGCCCTGTCGTAAAAGCAGAAGTTCAACGCTTTCTTGGCCATCGAGCTCCTTTAATCCTCTCTGTTCGCCCTGGCTTAACAGGTATTTGGCAAGTCTCAGGAAGAAGCAACACCTCCTACGAAGAAAGATTAGCTATGGATGAAGAGTATATCGGCAAACAATCTTTCTTATTAGATTTGAAATTGATTGCAAAAACAATCCCAGCTATGCTCTTTTCACGTGGTGCTTACTAATCCCACCGAATGAGTCTTGCTTTAATCCTTATTGCCTTGGAAGCTAATGGGCAAAAAACCTCTTATTTATGTTAGTGCTAATGGAGAGTTAGCTCTTTTCTTTTTAGCTGCTCTACTCCTTACTTTATTTAGCCCCATTTTTTTTAGCTCTTACAAGGTCTTTTATTTCATCCCTTTTCTCATCCGTACCTTTTATCTAAAATCCTTCGAAGAAAGCCTCTGGATCTCATGTTTATGCGGTATTTTACTTGATCTTCTCTCCTCAAACGTCCGGTTTGGCCTTCATGCGCTTTCTTATACAGTCACTTCAGCACTCCTCTATAGCCAAAAAAGAAATTTTTTCGAGGACAACCTCTCCACTCTTCCAGTTCTCACTTACCTTTATTCTTTTTCGACTACAATTTTTCAAATTGTTCTTCTGATGATTTTGCAAAAAGGTGTCGCATTATCTTGGGAATTTGTTAAAATAGATTTAGGGTTTCTTCCTTTCCAAGATGCACTCTACTCTTTTATCTGTTTTGGTATTCCCAAGCTCATCTTTGGTCAACCGGCAAAAAAAGGGAAAGATTACTTTCATTAAATAAGGTCTATGAAAAAAATTACCCCCCTCGCTGAACAGTTGAGAGCAACCTCATTCGAGGATATTGTAGGTCAAGACCACTTAATAGGCCCAAAAGGATTCATCACTCGTATTATTAAACAAAAAACCCCTCTCTCCATTATCCTTTTTGGCCCACCAGGGAGCGGGAAAACGTCAATTGCAAGATTATATGCCAAAGAATTTAATTTAAGATTTGCTTCTCTTAGCGGTGTTTTTCATAACATTTCGGATTTAAAAAAATTGATTAAGGAAACATTAGATTCACCCTTATTTGGAAACAATCTAATGATTTTTATCGATGAAATCCATCGTTTTAACCGCGCCCAACAGGATGCTTTACTCCCATTGGTAGAAGACGGAACGGTTATCCTTGTAGGAGCCACAGCTGAAAACCCGTCATTTTATCTAAATGGAGCTCTTCTATCGAGAGTAAGAGTCCTGCCTTTAAATCCGCTTAACGAACAAGCTTTAGAAAATTTATTAATAAAAGCAGAAAAATTTTTAGGCACTTTTTCCTTAACTCAAGATGCTCGTCAATATATGATTGAGCTTGCTCAAGGCGATGGGCGTTACCTCATGAACCTCATCGAAAACATTAAGCAAGAAAAACATGATATTCCCCTCGATCGAGAAGTGATCATCGATCTTTTGCAAAAACGCTCGGCTTTATATGACAAAGCTCATGATCAGCACTACAATCTTATTTCAGCTCTTCATAAATCCGTTCGTGGCTCAGATCCTGATGCTGCCCTTTACTGGCTAACAAGAATGCTTGAAGGAGGTGAAGACCCCCTTTTTCTAGCCAGAAGAATTATTCGCATGGCGTCTGAAGATATTGGGCTTGCTGATCCTCAAGCTTTGCCTCTTGCAATTGCAGCCAAAAGCACTTATGAAACACTAGGATCCCCTGAAGGTGAACTAGCTCTTGCTGAAGCTGTTGTTTATATGGCTTTAGCCCCTAAAAGTAATGCAATTTATACGGCCTATAATCAGGCTAGAAGTTTAGCCAAGCAAACAACCCATCTGACCCCACCAAAAATTATCCTTAACGCTCCAACGAAGATGATGAAAGATCTTAATTATGGAAAAAATTACCAATACGATCATGATTGCGACGATGCTTTCTCTGGGCAAAATTATTTTCCTGACGGCCTAGAGCGATCTACTTTTTATACCCCTGTCCATCGAGGATTTGAAAGAGAAATGGCAAAAAGAAAAGATTATTTTGAAAACTTAAGGAAACAAAAACAAACTGAAAGCTAGCTAAAGGCGTCAGACACCTGCCTCCAGCTCAAATCGCTACCCCAATCTTTGTTTGAACTTAAAGGGATGCCTGAGACAAATACATTACCGAAGGCAAACTAATCCCTTGTTGAGAGACAATCGACTTTTTCTTTAAGCCTCAAAGCCATGTGAACTTTATTCCATAAAAATAGCTTTTATTAGTAGCTGCATAAACGATTCATTCAGTGCAGATTACGTGGTTCGATCAGCTTTAATCTCGGAGAGGCCTTGAGGATTAGCTCGAATGACGTGATGGCAGCATCTATTTCCACTATCACGATCTTCTTTTTTGAGACGGGCACATATTCATTCTTGTTGTTAGGATTTTTTTGAAAGATCCTAACAACAAGTTTAGGTACTTATTTGTGTCTTAAGCTCATGACCCGTTAACGTTTATCTTTTATTGTGTATTCTTCCTGATCCTCTTCTTCGCCATTGACAGTGGAATGATGTTGTTCCATACATTCGGCAAAACGCTTAGCTTTTTGTTGTTGGATATCATCTAACATTGACTGGATCTGTTTAGCATCAGTAATACCATTAGCTCTCATGACATCGCCAAACAACTGTAAAAGTGTTTCCCTGAATAATCGAACGGCTGCTTGCCTTTCTTGAGGGTCCTTCAACGGATTAGGAGTCATTTGAGCAGCCTTTTGCTCTACCGTCTTGATCACATCCTTATCTTTTTCATTTAAGCCTCTTCTGATATCAGCCCACTTGTCTTGAGGAACATCAAATTTCTTCAACGTTTCATTTACAAACTTTTCTGGAAAATATGCTAAAAGCAATTCTTTTGAACATTCTTCGAGAGCTGATGCTGCTGAAAGTTGCAAGTGGCTAATAGCACTTAAACAAAACAATCCTGCTGTCATCCAATTTAAAACAGTACGCTTTTTCACAACTCCTCCTTTGTCATAAATTAATAACGCTTTAAAAGAGCATGCATTGCTACGATTTCTCAAATAAAGCAAAAACAACAACTTTCAAATATAACCTTACAAACACGGTCATTAATTTCCTACACGATAACCTTCTACTGAATCCTGGGGACGCATTGGTTTACCAAAACAAGCTTCTAACTTTTTCGCTTGCTTTTCAACAATAAAATTAAACATCCCTTGCATTGCTTCATCATTTACACTAGCATATTTAAGAACAGCTTTTTGAAAAACTTCATATAAAGTTTTTAAAAGCACCTCCTGTGCTTTATCTGGATGAAAGGGATATTGAAGCGGATCGGGTTTCATTTTCTTAGCGTTGGCCTTTATGAGGTTAGGGATCTCTCCTTGCCTACGTAATAATTCAAGATAGATCAAGGACCACTGACTTTGATAGACATCTTGGGTGTTATAGACACTCAATGCCTGCATAACAATACCTCTTTCAAAAAAAGCCATTTCAAAAGTGTGAAAGCAACGAGGCGTTGCGTTCCAGCTGACTAGCAATAGAGTCGAGATAAGTAAGAAATAAGCTTTCTTCATGTAAACAATGGCTATGTAGAGGCAACCTTGTAAATATGCTATTATAAAATTTTATTTGAATGCATTTAACAATTTTCAGCAATCTTCTTTTAGCTTTTCTCAAAAATAAGCTATGATGTTAGTTTTTTAAGTTTTAGAGAGTATCATGATCATTGATGGAAAAAGCATCGCTAAGGATATACAAGTAGATCTCGCTCGGGAAATTGCGCAGATAAAGGGAAGAAAACCTTGCCTATCAGTGATTTTGGTCGGAAACCATCCCTCTTCTGAAATTTACGTTAAAAGAAAAACGGATGCCTGTGCTGAAGTAGGTATCCAATCCAAAAAAATTACTTTGCCAGACATTATTTCTCAAAATGAACTCTTAAATCAAATTGAAAACCTCAATCGAGATCCTATTGTTGATGGCATTCTTGTTCAGCTTCCTTTACCCCCTCATATCAATACGTCTGCTATTCTTCAAGCTGTCTCTCCAGTGAAAGATGTCGACGGCTTTCACCCTTTTAACATTGGCAAATTAATGATTGGTGAGCCCGACTGTTTTTCGCCATGCACTCCGTTAGGGATTCAGATATTACTCGCTAAGTTAAATATTAGCGTTGCTGGGAAACACGTCGCCATTGTTGGCAGAAGCAATATTGTGGGAAAGCCTATGGCCGCACTGTTAATGCAATCAGCTCCTCAGGCTAATGCTACCGTTACTATCCTTCATAGCCAATCCCAGAACTTCACTGCAATATGTTCAACTTGCGATATTGTGATCATTGCTATTGGAAAACCTCTCTTTTTGAAAAAAGAAATGGTCAAACCGGGGGCTGTCGTTATTGATGTAGGAATTAATCGCATCACTGATGCTTCAAGAAAGTCGGGGTATCGAATTGTCGGTGATGCTGATTTTGAAAACTTAGTTAATCATTGCTCTTACATCACTCCTGTCCCAGGAGGAGTTGGTCCTATGACCATTGCAATGCTCTTATCCAACACTTTAAAAAGCTTTAAACAGCGGCAAACTCTATGAAAAGAATCCACTATTTTTCATACTTCATCTTTTTGCTCGTGGTGTCTTGCCAACAATCAACAGAACCCTCATTAACCGCTTTTGCGGGAATTGAAATGACCATTCCCTACAAAATTTTAATAGGCAAGAATTTAAGTCAGGCAGAAGAAGCCATTGTGAAAGGAATTATCACAGATACATTTGCTGAAATTAACGCCATTCATAATAAATGGAACCCCGAATCAGAAATTTCTTCTCTTAATAAATTACCTGCCAATCAAAAAATTCCTATATCCGAAGGACTCATTACTCTTCTTTCACTTGTAGACTACTTGTATCATATTACTGGCGGTCGATTTGATCCGACGATTGAGCCGCTTCAACGCCTTTGGAAACAAGCCTTGTCTCAGGGCAGAAAGCCCACTTGTCAAGAGCTAGAAGCGATCCGAACTTGCATTGGCTGGCATAAAATTCATTTGGAAAACGGCCTATTTTGGAAAGACGCTGATGCAACATCTCTCGACCTTTCTGGTATTGCTAAAGGGCTTCTTGTCGACCTTATGGTTGAAAAATTACAGCATGCTAACTTTGAAGACATCTATGTCGAGTGGGGGGGAGAAATTAGAACACATGGCCAGCACCCTACTAAACGCCCATGGTCAATTTTTATCAGTCATCTTGGCAACTCTAATCCTCTTCAAGCCATCGCCATCGTCCCCTTAAATAATGAAGCCATTGCCACAAGTGGCGATTATGAACAATATTGGGAAATATTAGATGAAAATGGAGAAGTTAAGCGCTATTTTCATGTCATGAATCCGCATACCTTAGAACCTTTAGAGGCCAATGAAAAAACCATCGCCAGTGCAAGCATCGTTGCACCTTCCTGTACTTTTGCAGATGGTTTGGCTACTGCGGCTCTCTTCTTTGAAGACAAAGAAAGTGCATCCACCTGGTTAAAAAAAAGCACATTAAATATTAAAGGTTTACGTTATTGGCTCGTGGATCGATCCGATTAACGTGACAACTTTCGTTGAAAGGCTAAGGCTTGTTCTTTTAAATTTTTATATGCTTCTCTTGCAGAAGCTTTTTTAATAGCTTTATCTAGAAAAGATAAGGCTTGAGACTCATTGTTTAACGCTTGGAAACAGGAAGCTGAGTGATAGTAGGGGAAGGGATTATCAAGATCAAGGAGAGAAGCCATACTATAAGCAATTAATGCTGACTCATGATGATGGTTTAAATGATCGGACATCCCTAGGCCAAGCCAGAAGGCAAAGATATTAGGGTTTAAGTTGGTTAGAAAGAAAAAGGCATCTGCCGCTTCCTTATACTGCTGTTTTTCAAATAAAACCGATGCTGCTTGATAGAAGGTTTCTAAAGTTTCATTATCGTATTCAAAAATTTCCTGTAGCGTTTTTCCTTCTACCAACGATTTCTTTAAGAATTCTGGATCCTGTAAGTGTTTTAAAACCTCGGGAGAAAGATTAAACTCCTCTAGTTCGTCAAAGTCCATTAGGAGTTGCTTTGCTTTTTAAGTTCTTCTAATATGGCTCTGTACCCCTTTTCAAATCTCTCTTTGAACAATTTCGATGAAGAAAAAATGTCTTCCTCTACTCTTTTAGCATAAGCTTCAAATGGTTCTAAATGATTGGTGGGTTGGTCTTTTAAATTTTTAATAAATGTTTCAGCAAACTCTTCGATGGCTGGATTAACTTGTTCATCCGCATCCATAGATCCAGCTTTGTTTTTTCGTGATCCCATATGTTTAACTCCTCTATCATCGACCATAGATGCAGCTATTAAACCTCGAAGTTCTCGGCTGGGCTGTAAAGCTGTATCCCTGATTAAATAATGTAAATTGCTCAATTGATCACCTGATCCCTCTCCTGGGGAAGACATGGCCTCACTTGGAAGAATAAAAAGAGATAAAGGAGTGTCTGATGGTTTTTTATCGGGTTCTAGGGGAGATCCCCAAGATTGATGAGAGCGAATTCTAAAATCTACCACAAGTGCCTCTCTCCTCTAAATAGCTTCCCTAAGCTATCTATACTGTTATACCTAGATCAAGGACCCTTTTAACTTAATATTAAACTTTATTTCAATATCCTCACAAGAGAATTAACTCCTTATCATCAACCAGTTAGCTGATTCAAAGGGAAAAGAAGGCTTTGACGTAGCACTAAAATAGCATTGTCCCATTTGGGAGAGCTTCTTACAAAACTCATATTGTCTAAGAGTATCCAAGCTAAGCGATAGATCATCAACTAACATTAACGGGCGCTGAGAAGTACGTTGGGCAATTAATTCCCATTCTGCTAACTTTAAAGCGGCTATTGCAGAAGTTTTTTGCCCTTCACTGGCAAATAAACGAGCCTCTTTTTGATTGATCAAAAGGGAAAAATCATTTTTTTGAGGGCCAGTAAGGGTGTAGCCCAATTTCAGCTCTTTCGATCTTAACCTTTTAAACTCTTCCCTATAAAACAATTCAAGCACACTTCGATCTTCAGAAGCGATTGAGTAATCCCCTATATATTTAATAGATAGAAGTTCCTCCTTATGGGAAGAAATGATTTGGTAGATAGATGAGGATAAGCCATTTAACTGTTTAATACAGAAGATTCTCTGTTGAACTAAATAAGCGGCTGACAAGGCCATTTCCTGTTCAAAGGGTTCAATCCACTGGACTTGTCCCTTTTTTAAAAGGGAATTACGCTGCTTCAAAGCGCGGTAATAACGCATGAGATGATGAACGTACAGAGGATCGATCTGAGATAGCTGCATGTCCAAAAACCTGCGCCTGACTGAAGGTGTTCCTCTAATTAAATCAATATCTTGAGGAGCTATCAAAACTCCATGCAAGATCCCTAGAAGGGAAGAAAGCTGGTTAAATGAGGTACTGTTGTGCAGAATACGTCGCTCTTTAGTCCCCTGTACAAAACAAATTTTTTGTAAAATGTCGTTTTTAATAAACTCCAGCTCGATACGAAAATGATCGGAACCTTCTCTTATCAGATCTTTGAGTTCGGTTGCGCGGAAAGAGCGGCCAAAAAGAATGACATGAATCGCCTCAAGCAGACTCGTTTTGCCAACAGCATTATCCCCGATAATTCCATTGACACCGTCTGTGAACTTAAAGACGGCTTCTTTGTAAATCCTAAAATTGACAAGGCCAAGAGAAATGAGTTGCATAAGCCATAACGACTACTCTTCGTCGCTCAATCTCATGGGCATAATGACAAACAGAGGGCTTGTTTTTTCTGCAAACCCCTGGGCTAACTGCTGGTCAGTAATCACCCCAGGATTAAAAGCATCTGTGATGCCCATTGTTACCGTTTCTTCTTTGCTATGCCTTAAGATATCCAAGAAAAACCCAGGGTTAAAAGCGATATCGATTTTAGGTCCATGATAATTCACTGGCATGCTGACTTTCCCCTCACCTATTTCCATAGCATTAGCGGACAAGCGTAGATCACCATCATTGAAGGTAAAGCGAACAGAGTGGTTAGTGTCTTTAGTAAACAAAGAGACCTGTCGTAACAAACTCGTCAACTCTTCTCGATGCAGAGAAACGACCATATTTGTCTTTTCTGGAATGACACGGCTGACATCTGGGTAATCTCCAGCAAGAAGTTTCGTAATAATGGTTGTATGAGAGACTTCAAATGCAATCTTATCTTGCATGAGGTAAATGGTCACATCACCTTCTTCATGGAGGTTTTTTGAAACCTCTTCAATCGCTTTTAAAGGAATGATGTAATTTCCCAAGAAGGTAGGGTCAATGTTAATCTCTGTATGGGCACGTGCTAATCGTTTTCCATCGGTACCAAGAAAGACGGCTTGTCTATTAGCTACTCTCATTGATGCTCCAGTAAGGACATAGCGATTATCATCACGCGAGATAGCAAAAGAGGTTCTAAAAAGCATCTCTTTCAGAGATGTTTGAGGCATTTTAAAAGAAGTAGAGCCAGACATATCCGGTAAAGATGGAAACTCTACTGCTTTCATTCCATGAAGCTTAAAACGAGAGGTATTTGCTTTGATTTCGGTGATTTCCTGATCATTTGTCGAAATCTCTACCTGAGGCTGCGTCAGCTCTCGAATAAGCTGAGCAAATCGTTTTGCAGGGAGCGTGGTTGCGCCCTCTTCCAGCACGGTCGCATCAGTTTGACAGCGTACGCCAACAGTCAAATCTGTTGCTGTGAGTGTAATTGTGCCTTTGGAAGCCTCAAGAAGAAAATTAGAAAGAATAGGGATGGTTGCTTTCTGAGGGACAACGTTTTGAATTTTATTAATTAGAAAATTTAACTCTTGGGTAGATATGACAAATTTCATAAACAGAATTTCCCTAAAAATGTAGAGCTAAAAGATACTCTGCAAGCAAGGCCCTGTCAAGCCTTTTTATTGTGATTATTCTTTTAGTACTCTATATTAGTACTAATAACCTTTAACCTTATCTTAAGTCATTCTAACTATGTCAAAAAACAACCCTGAGCTTGTTTCGAATCGAAAAGCAGGTTTTAATTATGAAATCCTCGAGACCTTAGAAGCAGGGATTATTCTGAAAGGGACTGAAATTAAATCTTTAAGAGATCATGGGGGTAACTTACAAGATGCATGGATAAGGGTAGAAGGCAATGAAGCCTGGTTGATGTCATCGAGTATTGCTCCTTATCGCTTTGGAAATATTCACAACCACGAAGAGCGCCGCGAAAGAAAATTACTCCTACATAAAAGAGAATTACTGCAACTTTTTTCCGCGCAACAGGAAAAAGGATGTGCTCTTATTCCCATGTCACTGTATTTAAAGAATGGCCGAGTGAAAGTCAAAGTTGCTATTGCTAAAGGTAAAAAAACAGTTGACAAACGTCAAGCGATTCAAGATCGCGATCAAAAAAGACAGCTCGAGCGCGCTAAAAAGCAAATGCTTGATTAGTCAGCCTCTTACAGGCTTGAGACATATCGACCTTAAGAGGATCTCTTTCCCATTCAATAAAGGTGGTTTTTCCATCCGCCAGCCAGGTACTTTCTAGCCACAGTTTTAAAAACTCTTTTCCATTAATGGCTGCACCTTCTTTGGATGCCAAGGCATATCCTGGTACAGGATTCACACAATGGCTGACAAATATCTTGCCCTGTCTTTCCTCGTGTGGAGAGACAAAAATATAGGCTACTTTTATTTCAGGCTGGGTAATGCTCTTCGCTTCCCTCCAAGAAATCACAGGGATAGGAACCAAATCATAACCTACTTCTCGTTGAATCAAGGAAGCCAAATCTTCTCGGTTGACTTCAAAGGTCACCCCATTCAAAAGATCCTCAACGTTTTGAGTTTTGACAACATTTAACATGGCAACATCACTTTCTCGTTTTAGAGGTCCCCATTTGATGAGGCTTTTAAGGTCGCTCATTTTGCGGTTAAAGATTCGCTTCATTCCAAAGGCGATAGCAGGTTGATAGGTTTTCATCGCGGCAGGCGTAAGCGATCGGGCTGCAGATTGAGGATTGATTAAACTTCCATAACCAAAAATCAAAACCTTACCCGAAGGAAACTTTTGCATCACTTGATTCGGGTCGGCTGGATAGTTAAAACTAGGATAGTGATCCTTTAAATCACTCTTCTTGATAAGAGTTCCAAGGCGTTCTTTGGGTAAATCAGCTGTAAGCATATAAAAAAAAGAAAATAAAACTAATTCTATAAAAACAAAACAATTAATCATAATTGTTAATTAAATTTTATTTACCTTCAATATAACACAAACCAAACTGAACAACAACTAAGTTTTAAAAAAAACATAAGTAGTTGAAAAACAAAAAATTTAAGTTGTATTATAACAGCCAAAAAGAATGAAGAAATCCTAGGATGCTGAAGATTAGAGTTCTATCAACGGGAAAAACAAAAGAAAAATGGTTAGAAGAAGCCATTCAAGAATACTTAAAACGTTTAAGCCCAATCCTTTCCATTGAGTTTCTTTTTTTTAAAAATGATCATCAGCTAGAAGCTCAAGCTGCAAAGGAAAGCTCATTAATCTGTTTAGATCCAAATGGTAAACTGTTAACCAGTGAGGATTTTGCAAGTGTACTTCGCTCTTCCCTTGTTAAGGGAGGTTCACGACTTACCTTTGTGATCGGTGGACCGGAGGGTCTCACCGAAGAACTTAAAAAACACCCTCTTATTAGTTTTTCAAGAATGACGTTCACTCATCAAATTTGTCGATTAATATTAGTCGAGCAAATCTATCGAGCGACTGAACTTGAGAAGGGATCTAAGTATCACAAGTAGGCATTGTTTCCTGTTTTCTTGTGGCTATGGCCTGGCGAAAGTAATGCATCGATCCATTAATCAAGGCAGATCCAATCGCGACATCAATGAGGCCTCTTACATCAAGAGAAAAACCTAATAATTTAAAAGAAATGCCTAACAACATCATCAAGCCTAACAACAGGCTGTACTTAACAGAATAAATTTTCCAAAAAGGGATAGGAGCTCTCAACTCTAAAACACGTTCAACCGTTTTACGAACTGTTTTTGCTAAAATAAATTTTCCTTTTACAAAACCGATGCTAAGGCCTAAAGTAACAATCAAAACAATAGCTTGATCAAAAGAGGCCATAGGGTTTAACAAAGAAAGTAAAGGGCCAATCTGGCCATGATGAGCAAGGCTCAAACTTTCCACTAAAAAGTTAAGTCCTAAAGACATAAGATAAAGGCCTGCTCCAAGCCAAATGGCCCCAGAAAAGGCAATAAGGGTACTTGCACGATATTTAAACATGATATTCCTTAGGTTAAAAGCTTCCTTTTTACCTGAAGAAATGGATAATTGCAAATTCTATGATTAGAAATTTTTTTTATCGATTTTTACGATCGCTTTATGCGGCAGCCGAAGGTTTCATCATCGACAATTGCTACGCAAAGGCTTCTGCTTTAAGCTATTACACCCTTCTGGCCATTGTCCCCGTTCTAGCTGTAGTTTTCGGTATCGCTAAAGGTTTTGGCTTTGAGGCTATTTTAGAAGAGCAACTCAAGGATAACTTCTATCAACAACCCGCCTTTGCCCAAAAAATGATTGAATTTGCTCAATCCACGCTCAATCACACCCATGGAAATGTGATCGCAGGCATTGGTGTAATCACCCTTTTTTGGACGGCATTCGGTTTGCTTGGTAATTTAGAAAATGTGTTAAACGAAATTTGGAAAATTGGATCCATGCGGCCATGGACACGAAGAATTCCTGATTACTTAGCAGTCCTTATTTTATCGCCCATTTTTCTAGTAACATCGAGCAGCCTGACGATCTTTATTGTTACAAAAGTGGTTAAGTATACTTCCGATATTGGCTTTTATGAGCGAGCAAAACCTATCATCTATTTAGGTTATTATGGCCTCCTATTTGCTCTAAGCTGGATACTATTTAGTTTTGTCTACTATTTCATGACGAATAAAAAAATGCCTGTCCTATCAAGCGTTGTTGCGGGCGTTGTTGCAGGAACACTCTTTCAAAGCGTTCAATGGGGCTATATTCATTTTCAAGTATATGTCACAAGTTATAATGCTATTTATGGAAGCTTTGCCGCTATCCCCCTTTTCTTACTATGGTTGCAAATTAGTTGGATGATTACTCTCATTGGAGGCGAGATCAGCTATCACTTTTCTACTACGAGCTACAAAGAAGAATTGGATAAAGTGGCTACTAATGAAATTGAGATTGCCCTTTACCTTTGCATCACTTGCGCCGAAAACTCCCAGAAAGGTCTTTTCCCTGCACAATTAGAATTTATTGCTAATGATTTACAAATGCCTCTTCACCCGTTACAACTGATTGCTGATAAATTAGTCAATGCCCACATTCTTTACTTCATCCAGGATAAGGAAAACGTCATCCTTTATCAATTGGCAAAACCAGTCGAAGAAATTTGTCTAAGCTCCTTATATCAAGCTATTATTGTGGAAGAGATCCACCATTGGACATTACAAAAAAATGATCGCTTAGCGACAGCTAAATACTTTTTTAATCAGTTTAGACAAGGAGAAACCAGAACCACTCCGAATCCATGCTTAAGCGAAATCATGTTACAAGCTGCCAGACATTCTTAATACCCACCGAAAGCAGCATTGCTGCGTAGAGTAAAGATCCAAGGCAAAAAAAAGTCACATTTTCGTTATTTGGTAATTCGTAACGCATCACGTTATAAAGCACACCCCCGGCTGCAAAAGCCATCAAAATAGCAGCGATGGCTTCTGGAAGTGGCCACCACAGACCTAATAATCCTCCAATAATCAAAGCAGCGGTTAACAGCCAACGGCCCATGTCCTCATATAAGTTTTTATGCGCTTCTCTTAAGTTGTGGTCATTCACAAAGTAGTGCAAAGACATGGCTAAAGTAAACAGGAGCAAAGGTTGAACGTCAGAATTTTGGCTATCAGCCATCGACGAACCAATCAAAAGATTAAAAATCGTATAGCTTCCCATCGACGTTAAAAATCCAAGAACTCCATAATGATCTTTTGAAGTAACACTTTGTGCTGAATAAAAAAAAAGGAATCCCAGGAGAGCAATTAGATAGACATGCTTTTCAAAATAGGGAAAAAGGCCAATGGTTTCAATAGATGTCTGGCTTTTCGCTAATTCAGGAAGCAAAGAGACAAAAACATAGGTAAAAGAAATGCCCCCTGCAAATGAAAGGAAACGACCATGCCACAACCAACCGAGATATTTTATTTTATTTGCAAACAGATGGACTAAGCAAAGAATCGCAATTGCACATCCTGCTTTAATATGATATGGCACTATTGCCTCCCTAAAACCTTATATTACAGACTTGAATAATTTATTAAAAAAGTCTTTAATCCGAGTTTCCTAGGATGGTTTATGATTGAGAATGAAAAGCAAATAAAACGTTTGTTCATAGGTTTCGCAATCGAAGCTCCCTGGCCTGAAAATCTTCCTCATGGCCGCATCATTCCTTCTCAATCGAGACACTTGACATTATCTTTTTTAGGAAATCAAAAGCTAGGCACTATTCTATCAAAGCTTTCTGAAATGCCAAAACCTTCATTTGAAATAGGGAGGACTGGCTATTTCCAATCTTGCCTTTTCTTGCCTGATAAGCACCCCAATGTGGTTGCTTGGCAAGGCCATTTGCTGGATAACGATCAAGAAGTTTTAAGCTACGAAAGACAGCTTTACGATTGGCTCAATCAGATAGGTTTGCAAATTCAAAGAAAGGATCATTGGCTTTGCCATGCAAGCCTCGCACGAAAGCCTTTTCATCCCAATGATTGGTTAAAGTCGTTTAGGAAAATTCCTTTTTTTATCTCCCATCTTCATCTTTATGAAAGCCTACCAGAATTAAACTATCACCCTCTTTGGAGCTATGCTTTTTTGTCTCCTTTCGAAGAAATCGAACATACAGCTGACCTTGCTTTTAACATTAAAGGAAAAACCATTAACGAACTTTTTTTTCATGCCTACTGCGCACTCGCATGGCGGTTTCCTGAGTTATTGAATTTCATTCCGTCGAAAATTGACTTAAAAGATCTAGATGATCTTATTATCGTTCTTAACGAGTCAATCACTCATGCAGATTGCGTCACTTACTGCCCTTATAAAGCGATTAGTTTTCATGGATCTATTTTAGAACGATCTAACTATTTAGAATGGGAGATGATTGTTGATGTTTAATTTAGAAAAAATAAAGCCTGCCACTTATCTTCTCCCTAAAATTAAGGGGATGCGTGTTCCTGGACTTGTCATAGGCACTGAAAAGCTCTTTGCAGAATGCGATGTCGAAAAGCCCTTAGAACAAGTACGTAATGTCGCGCACCTGCCAGGAATTACAGGATATAGCATTGCTATGCCAGATATTCATTGGGGTTATGGTTTTCCCATTGGTGGTGTTGCAGCTATGGATACTGAAACAGGGGTGATTAGCCCTGGGGGTGTTGGCTATGATATTAACTGCGGTGTCCGTATTGCTATCGCGCCTCTACCCTTTAAAGGTATTACCGAAAGTCAACAGGTTGAACTACTTAAAAAAGCTTTTAACCTGATTCCATCTGGTGTGGGTCATGGGCATGCTAAAGATAAAAAGCTAACTGATACCGATTATCGCCATCTCATCGAAAAGGGTGCGAGATGGTCGATTGAAAAGGGCTATGGTTTCTTAAGAGACCTTGATCACATCGAAAGCTATGGAGTGATTCACGGAGGAGATATCCTGGCCGTTTCAGAATTTGCTAAGGAAAGAGGGCGTTTACAGCTAGGATCTATTGGCTCTGGAAACCACTTTGTCGAGATTGGAAGTGTTGATCATCTATTCTTACCGGAAATCGCTAAAGCTTGGGAAATCGAATTGGGACAAACTTATATTCTTATCCATTCTGGCTCAAGAGGGTTTGGCCATCAAGTGTGCCAAGACACATTGAATCAATTTATCAAACAAGGTTTTGCAGAAGGACTCCCCGATCGCCAACTAGTTGCAGCCCCTATTAGAAGCCAAGCCGGGCAGCATTATTTTTCTGCCATGGCGGCCGCTGCTAACTTTGCTTTTAACAACCGACAACAAATCCTTCATTACGTTCGACAAGCCTTTAAGGAAACTCTCGGTATCCCGGTAGAAGAAGTACGCCTCCTTTATGATGTCTGTCATAACATTGCTAAATTTGAAAAGTATGAAATTAATGGAAAAATGAAAGAGCTTTGTGTACACCGGAAAGGAGCTACTCGAGCATTTGGACCAGGCCATCCTGAACTAGCCGAAATTTTTCAGCAAACGGGCCAACCTGTCTTAGTACCGGGTGATATGGGACGAGCTAGTCATTTAATGGTAGGAAATGGTAATCCGCTTACCTGGTGTAGTGCCTGCCATGGGGCTGGTCGAGCAAAAAGCCGCGTGCAGGCTTTAAAAAAATGGTCGGGAAGAAACCCTATCCATTATATGGAACAACAAGGAATTAAAGTCATGGCTAACTCCCCTAAAACAATTGCTGAAGAGATGCCTGATGCCTATAAAGATGTGGATAGTGTCGTAGAGGCTGTTCAAGAAGCTGGCTTAGCACGTATGGTCGCCCGATTAAAGCCATCACTTGTGATCAAGGGATAAAAACCTTTCTACAAGATGAAAAAAAGCAACCGGTTGTTCAATAAATGAAAAATGACCTGAAGATTCAACTAATTGATACTTTGAGTTTTTAAGAATTTGATGCCATTTAAGAGCATATTTTTGAGGTACGGGGTCATGCTCGCCATGAATAATTAAAATGGGTAAAGTGAGCTCCTTTGCCTTTTCGACCAAATTATAGTCGGCTAAATAATCACTATCCAACAAATCAGCTATTCTAAAAACGTTAGCAGTTGTAGCCTGGCAAAGCTGACTGTTCAGGAGCAATACTTTATTTTCATCAAAAAAATACTTCTTAAAAATGAGATCAATGTAGCTTTGAACAGCATCAAAGGACCCTTTTTTAAATTCATCGGATACCTCAATCTTAACTAGTTGATCAGCAACAGGTTTAAGGCGCTGTTCGAGATTTTCGTAATACACCTCTAACCCCTTGCTTGTTGGCGGAAAAGCATGTAGAAGAACGAGTGATTTAACGTTTTGAGGAAACATTAAAGCATACTCAATTGCGACCAAACTCCCCCAAGAATGCCCGATGATTGAAATCTTATCCAATTTAAGAGCAGAGCGTAGGTTTTCCAAATCTTTTACAAAGCTATCCATGTTAATTGTTTCACAATTAACGATGCATTCAGATTTGCCAGATCCCCTTTGATCATAAAAAATAATAGTATGTTGCTCTGCAAGGGCGTCTAAAATGGGTAGAAAGTAAGAATGGTCAAGACCTGGCCCTCCATGAATCAAAACAACGGGATCACCTTTGCCCACAAGACGATAAAATAGCTTACCCTCATCCGATTGTACAAACCCTTCAGTGCTTGAGGAAGGTTCCCGGCCATAGAGGTTGTTAACCAGAAGAAACAAAATCAGGGTAAGATAGTAAATCATAAATTCATAACAGTGAAAGTTATATTAAGATTTTATCAAGATCTTATAAATATTTACAAGAATATTACTATTAAAAATTTATTCGGTAGGATTTTCATCTACTCTTAAAGACAAGGGAGGAGCATAGAAACCTTTGAACTCCCGCTTCCACCATCTACCGGTCGCCTGTCTTTCCTCAAACGAGGTGAAATGATATTGAAAGAGTAAGGCCCTAATAAAACGAGGAGGTTTATCAGGAAAAGGATTACGTTTAAAGAAGACCATTACATCGCTTGATCCCTGAAGCATTCTAACCATTAATTGATGGAACCATGGAATATTTTGGTACCGATCAAGCGCTGCAAACCACATTTGCCAATCAAGGCGGGGTTGAAGGGGCGCAATTTGCCGAGGTGCATTTTCTAAAGCACCTGGTTTCCAATAAAATTCATAAGGCTCCCAAACAACACCATCTCTTGATCCCTCCAATATGACTTCGTTTCTCTGAGTTGTCATAACTGCAAATAGACCATAAGGATTCACAATATGCCATGGGGCTAGCCATTTAAAGATTTTATCTAATGATCTCAATCGATAAAAAAGGCGAAGAAAAACAAAAGCATTTAACAAAATAAGACAAACCCCTAATAAATTTAAGATCAGGCTTGAAATAAGATGGGGTTTCAAAGCGTTAAGTGATAAAAGAGGCAACCAATCAAGATAAGCATCGGGGATAAGGGGAAAGCAAATAGCGATAGTGAGTAGGTTAAAAAAAGCATAATTGCCAGTTGCCATGATAAAAACTTGCAGGACCATTGATAATAAAGCCGCCCACAAACGTCCTAATGATCCAAAAAAAATAAAAAAAGGCACGATTAGCTCGAGAAAAAAAACTCCTATGGTAGTGAGCTTGGCAAATTTCTGAACCCACTGATGGCAAAAGTAGCCACCTTTATTAGGTAGCGGTTGAGTTTCAAAATGATATTGCATGGCTTTTAAAGATCGCCATTCTGGACAGCCGGATAAAATCTTTACAATTCCAGAAGAAAGGATGAAGCGAAAAAACATCAACCATGCTGCAATGACTAGCATCATAGGTGGCGGAGATTGCATAGACATGAGAAATCCTAAAAATCCCACTTCAATCAGTAAAGAATCCCATTGGTATGATAAAAATGGGGCTCCTACATTGAGAAAAGAAAGGTAAAGCAAACACAAAATAAATAAAAATAGAGCGGGTAAGACATTTAAAATAACACAGAAAGAGCTGATAATGCTGAGTAAAATGCAACTTTTAATCATTTGATCTGTTGAGCGATACCAAAAAAACGTGGGTAATATGAAATATCTTTGATCGCTAATTTTTTGCTTGGCAATATGCATGAAGTCTTCAATAGGCGTAATGCCTCGGGAGCCAAATAATCCAATTGCTTGTTGTGAAAGAGAAATAAAAGCAGCGAGAAAACAAATCCCTAGCAATTTAATAAAGATCACTTGGCCATATAAATAATGATCCGCCGTCAAAGCTTCTAACATAAGTAGCACACAAGTTTTTTTTGATTTTATTTAATCTTTAGATACAATTCGATGAAAAAAATGACAAATGTTTAGACATAAATCTCTTATTTTAGTTCCTCTTGCCCTGACCTTTTTCTTTTTTTACATTCATTCTAAGCGTTCTGATTGGTTTAGCCCTTCATTTATTACCTACGATAAATCGCTATGGCCAAGCTACAATCTACCCCCTTTGAATGCAACAGAAGCTGACAAAATCCAAAGCATTTTAGACCAGCCTTTTACTTTTTTAGGAAGCGGTAATCAAACTTTCGCTTTTGTTAGCAGTGACAACCAATATGTTTTAAAACTTTTTAAATTTCAGCATCTTAGAGAACCTTACCTTTATTCTTGGCTACCCGAAATTGGTATTATCCGCGATATAAAAAAAGCGAAACTCAACAGCAACCAAAAACGCATCCAACAGGTGTTTAATGGGCATTTTTTAGCATATATTATGGATCAAGAAAATAGCGGACTCATCTACGCACATTTAAAAGCAAATGAATATCAAAATCTTAAAGTCAAATTAATAGATAAGAGGCAAAAATTTCACGAACTAAGTCTTAAAGATATCGTTTTTGTTCTTCAACGAAAGGGCGAAAGCACAAACAGAGTGCTGGGCCATTTTTTGGTTAACAATGAAATAGCAAAAGCAAAAAAACATGTAGAAGCCATTTTAGCCATGTATGTACGGGAATATCATTTGGGCTTATATGATCGTGATCATAACGTTATGCATAATACGGGATTTATAGGAGAAACACCCATCCGCATTGATGTAGGAAAACTTCGCTATGATGAAAAGATGAAAAATCCTCAATCTTTTATTGTAGATTTAAGAAAAGTAGCGTGGGAGCGTATCGATAAATGGGTGGCACGCTATTACCCCCAATTTAGAGAAGACATCGCAAAGAGCCTAAGCGATTTCATACAAGAAATTGAGCTGTTAGAAAAATAATCTTCTTTCTATAAGAAAATTAAAAACACAAAGGGGTCAACCTTATGGATTTCCTTGCTCGTCATCGAGGTCTTCTAACTTTTGAAGGCATCCTATTTATTATCTTAGGGTGCTTAGCGATTGCTATCCCGCAGTTTTTCACTTTAGCCATTGAGATTTTCATTGGCTGGTTGTTTATTGCTGCTGGCTTATTTTTAATTTTTAGATTGTTTCAGACAAGGGATATTGGATTCTGGCCAACGTTGTTAAGTGCTATTTTAAATATAGGAATTGGTGTTTTACTCCTCTTTTATCCTCTCGCCGGTATTCTTTCTTTAACCTTATTAATGATTGCCTATTTTGTAATTGATGGATTTTCTAAAATTATCTTCTCATTTCACCTTCGACCTATTAATAATTGGGGGTGGATATTAATTAGTGGGATCCTTTCCCTATTGCTTGCTGGGTTATTACTTGCAGGATGGCCAGGAACTGCGACTTGGGCAATTGGCCTTCTTGTAGGGATCAATATGCTGTTTACAGGTTTCTCATTAGTCGCATTCGCTTCTTCGCTAAAAAAGACGGATTAAAGAGGGGAGACTCCCCTCTTTTCTTATTTGATCAATTCAACTTTTCCACTACCTAGATGATAATAACCGCCAACAACGTTGATTTTCTTCTCATCAATCAATCTAGCTAAAACGGGCGATTGCTTAAGTTGTTTAGTTACAAAGCTCACATTTTTTTTAATCGCTTCTTCTAATGCTTGCTTGCCATTAGGATCAATCCCTTGTATTGCTGGACTGAGTAACTGGGCAATCGCCTCAATGTCTTTAGTTTGCTGGTTAAGGACTGAAGAGACAGCACCGCAGTTTTCATGCCCAAGCACAAAAACGATCGAAGATCCTAAATACTCTGCTGCAAATTCAACGCTATCTAATTCAACGGGACCGACCACATTACCCGCAATGCGCACCACAAACAGATCCCCAATCCCCTGGTCGAACACAATCTCAGGTGAAACTCTCGAGTCAGAACAGCCTAGAATGATGGCAAAGGGAGCCTGACTAGCTGCCAGTTCTTCTCTACGAAACCTAGTGCGGTCGGGATGAAGCAGCTTATCTTTCGTATAACGCTCATTTCCTTGCATTAAGCGTTGAAGAGCATTTTCGGATGAAATTCTTTCCTCTTGCGCCTCAACTGATGCGCAGATCAATAAGCTTGCCAAAATCCATAAACATTTTCGCATAAATTCTCCTGTTTAATCGTTCAAATTACTCATAGAAAAATTTTTTAGGGACAGCAAGAAAATTCAGACTTTAGCTTTAGAAATAAATTCACCAAACTGCATGATCGCCAATGCTACTTGGCTTAACTGATCGGAAGCAACGATCAAGTTTCCCCTTCCTGTATCTTTATACAAACGTTGACCTTCAGAATACCAAAGAAGGGAAAGGCTGTAGACCTTTTTGATTTGATCTCCGTTATCTTTAGATATGACTAATAACTTGTTTTTTCTTAGCCAATCAATCCTTTCTAGCGTGCTTTTAGGAAGCTCAGAGAAATTCTTTTGGTTAATTTTTCCTTTATTGATTAACTTACATACATGGTCAACCAAGGAATACTGCACAACTCTTAAAAGAGGATACTTTGGGCCCTTGATTCGATCACCATCATAAAATAATTCACCAGTGCTAGGGTTAAAGTGCCTGACATTTCCCGCCAAATTATTTTTTAAAAGTGTAAGTGCCGCTGAACGCGCAGAAGCACGGAATTTTCTCAGGTCTTTAGCAGCCGTGCTACTACATAATTCATCAAAAAAGCGTGTTTTATACCGTTCATAGAGCTTTTTCTGACCAAATAAGAAGGAGGCATCCAACGCTCTTGATGGGAAAGAACGTAGATCTTTTCCCTGCCTCTCCTGGAGTCGATTAAAGCACATGAGCTTCTCGTCAGGATCGCTCATAACTTTTAAATCGATGACTGAGGAAAAGATTGTCTCCCTATGAAGAATTTCTTTTATTTTATCCACCATTGGATGGCTGAAATCTTTGGTGACAATAATTAATTCAATAGGAGAATAATCGTTCATTTTTTCGTAACGACCATCACTCCCTGTTACTAAAAGAGCACACCCTTTAGTCTTGCCAAGCTTCCTTTTGAAGATTTTTTTAGCTGATTTTTGAATTTTGCTATTTAAACTAGATAGAGCATCCTGAAAAGACTTTGGGTTCATCTCCTGGTAGGTCATAGCAGCCGCTTGAAGGCTTCCAGATTCTTTTAAAGAAAACATAATTATAGATTATATTTAAAATTTAAAAAGTTATCAGATTAAATCCAAAAAGTTTAAAAATTACACAATTCAAATTGTAACTAACTAAAAAAATTAAAAGCTAGTTAAGAATCTACTTAAATCTGAATTGCTATCAAAATGAGATGTAAATATTCTCCTCGCCAGGGAAATTCTATGAAAAATGAGGAAAGGTATTGATGCAAAAAACTAAAACTATTTCCAACAAATACCCTTCTCTTCGCCGCTTTAGTTGTATCTAGCATGCTCAAATTAGCCTCAAATGAGGTTTTGTTAGCAATTCAGGTCTTAGGATTGAAAAAAAAGTGACAAAAACTTAAGATTCCTTCACACATTACCCGCTAAAGAAAAATCATGCTCTTTCTTGTTACAGCTCTTGGCTGTGAAGCTGAACCCCTAATCGACCATTTTGGACTGCAAAAAAAAGAATCTACGAGTAAATTCTCGCTCTATGAAAATGACACGACTATGCTTGCTGTCTGTGGGGTTGGCAAAAATAATGTAGCCACTGCCATCGGTTACCTTTATGGTCTTCATCCCTATCGGTATCATTCTTGGTTAAATTTAGGTATCGCAGGCCATGCTGAATGTGAAATTGGTCAAGGCTTCTGCATTCAAAAAATTACTGATCAAAGCACAAAGATTAACTATTATCCTATTTTTCTTGGACCGCCACCTGCCCCTACAGCCAATTTACTAACAGTAGATAAACCGGAGAAAGAATTTTTGCATGACTCATTATGTGACATGGAAGGATCTTCATTTTTTTCAGCCGCGACTCTCTTTTCTACAGTTGAATTGATTCACTCTTTTAAAGTTGTCTCAGATAATGCCAAGCACTCATTTGAAAAATTAGACAAAAAAATCGTTAGTCATCTAATCGGTGGCCATCTAGAACCCATTTCTCAACTAGCCAATCATCTAAAAAATGCGGCTTCTAAGTTAGAATCGATTGCCAAATTCCAAGACCAAGATTTAAGTTTGTTCTTCCTTCACTGGCATTTTACCTCTACGCAAAAGCATTTTTTGAAAAGATTGCTGCAAAGGTGGCATGCTATTGAGCCCAATAAACCTATCTGGGATACGACGCTAGATAAGCTAAGCAAAACAACTTCAGTATTAGAATATTTAGAAGAAAAAATAAATTCTCTTCCCCTAGTCTTTTAAGGTAACCATGTTCCAGTTTCTGTATGTTGAAGAAAGTGCCAAAGACCAACCGATCACAAGACAAATCATTCAGCGGTATGGCATGTCGCCTGTTTACTGTGAAAAATATGGCGAAATCTTTAATCGGCAATCCCAGAATTTTCGACTTCAAAAAGAGAACCCATCACTCATCCTTGCTAAAAAAAATGGCCATCTCGTTTTGGAAACGCCAAAAGGATATGGCATTGGTACCGCTAAAAATTTTTATTTTTCTCACCTCTTAAACTGTCCATTTGATTGTCGCTATTGCTTCTTACAGGGCCTTTATTCATCAGCAAACTTTGTTCTTTTTGTGAATTATCAAGATTTCAAAGATACGATTGCTAAAACGATAAAGGAAAATGCATCGGAACAATGCACTTTTTTTGCTGGATATGATTCTGATAGTTTAGCTTTAGAGTCGATCACCCAGTTTGCTCACAATTTTCTTCCTTTCTTTGAAGCGCACCCTGAAGCCCTTTTTGAAATAAGGACAAAAAGCACGAATATTAACCTTTTATTAAAGAACCGACCTTTAGACAATTGCATCATTGCCTATAGCCTTATGCCACATGAGCTTTCAAGCCATTTGGAAAATAAAACACCTTCCGTGAAAAGTCGCCTTGAAGCTCTCTTAAAATTGCAGCATGCAGGTTGGCCAATCGGCCTTCGCTTTGACCCTCTTATTTTCTGCGATAATTTTGATAAACTATATGCGCGATTTTACGCTGAAGTGTTTGAAACATTGAATATTGAAAAAATTCATTCGGTCACGTTGGGTGCCTTTCGTATGCCTAAAAATATCTATAAAAATATTACTAATCTCTACCCCGAAGAAAAGCTCTTTGCCCATTCACTTACCCAACGAGGGAGCCTGGTTTCTTATAATGAGTCGTTTGAATGTTCATTGTTAAATTTTTGCTATGAAGAACTTTTGAAGTATGTGCCTTCCGATAAGTTATTTGCTTATGATCTTCAAACCATGTCTGCCACTCATGACTGAAATATTAATTACAGGCGCAAGCAGAGGAATAGGGTTAACTTTAACCAAGCATTTATTAGCAAAGCAGTATCAAGTTCTTGGAATGAGCCGAACTCAACCTGCTATTCAAGACCAGAATTTTTTCTACCAACAAGCCGATTTTAGTAAGTTAAGTAAAAATACCGCTTTTTTTGATCTGCTTGTCAAAGATTATCCCCAAATTAACACCCTAGTTTGTAATGCAGGCGTCGGCCGTTTTGCTCATTTAGAAGAATTTTCCTATTCTCAAATAAGAGAAATCTTTGAAGTGAACTTTCTTGCCCACTCCTATCTTGTTAGAGCTTACCTCCCCCTTTTCAAAAAAAGAGCCTCTGGGAAAATTATTTTTGTTGGTTCAGAAGCTGCCCTTAAAGGTCAAAAAAAAGGAGCCCTTTACTGTGCCAGTAAATTTGCCTTGCGAGGATTTGCTCAGGCTTTAAGGGAAGAATGTGCCACCCATGGAGTTGCTGTTTCGATCGTAAATCCTGGCATGATTGCCAATTCATTTTATGACGAACTGCATTTTCGACCAGGCAGTGAACCATCAGAGCATTTGACAACGGAGGATGCTGTACAGGCAATCCTTTACCTTCTTGAAGGAAGAGCTGGTTGCGTTATTGATGAAATCAATCTTTCACCTCAGAAAAAAAAGATTTCCTTCTCATAAAATGCTTGTGCTAAGGTGAGGCAAAAGGGGTGCATCACATGGCCAAAGAATATCGCATAGAAAGAGATAGCCTAGGCGAAGTATCAGTACCAGCTGACCATCTATGGGGAGCACAGACAGAGCGGTCGTTAAAATTTTTTAACATTGGCTTTGACCTTATGCCAAAATCACTTATCCGCGCTTTTGGACTGCTTAAAAAAGCGTGTGCTGAGGCCAATCGTGAGCTCAATTTGCTGACAGATCAACAAGCTGAAGCGATTATCCAAGCATCTCAAGAGGTCATTGATGGCATTCATGATAAAGAATTTCCTCTTAAAATTTGGCAAACAGGAAGTGGCACACAAACCAACATGAATGTGAATGAAGTGATCGCCAATCGTGCGATTCGCCTACTTGGGGGAATGGTAGGATCAAAATCTCCTATTCACCCTAATGATCATGTGAACAAATCTCAATCTTCAAATGATGTTTTCCCAACTGCGATGCACTTAGCCGCGGCCCTACAGCTACATCACCACTTGATTCCACAAATAAGGTTATTAAAAGAAAAATTAGCAGAAAAAGTACAAGAATATAAGGACATCATTAAAATCGGACGCACTCATCTTATGGACGCAGTCCCGATGACTCTCGGACAAGAGTTTTCAGGTTATGTGAATCAGCTTGAAGAAGACTTAATACGCATTCAAGCAACCCTTCCTGGACTTTATCAACTCGCTATCGGGGGAACGGCAATCGGGACAGGACTTAATGCTGACCCTCATTTTGGTTCTCTAGTTGCGGCTAAACTTGCCGAAGCTACCCACCTTCCTTTTATCTCTGCCCCTAATAAATTTTCTGCTCTTGCCGCTCATGATGCTTTAGTTTTTGCAAGTGGCGCCCTTAAAACTCTGGCCTGCAGTTTGATGAAGATTGCCAATGATGTCCGATGGCTTGGTTCGGGTCCCAGATGCGGTCTTTCTGAACTTTACCTACCAGAAAATGAACCGGGCTCCTCAATTATGCCGGGAAAAGTAAATCCCACTCAGTCTGAAGCTCTTACGATGGTCTGTATTCAAACCATCGGAAATGATGCCGCTATTTCAATCGCTGGAAGCCAGGGCAATTTTGAATTAAATGTCTTTAAACCGTTAATTATCTACAACTTTCTTCATTCTGTTCAATTATTAGGCGATGGATGCCGAAGTTTTGCTCTGAATATGGTCCAATCGATGCAGCCTAATCTTCATCAACTTAATCAATATGTTGAAAAATCACTGATGTTAGTGACAACTTTGAACCCCCTTATTGGTTACGATAAAGCCGCTAAAATTGCCTTAAAGGCCTATCATGAAAATAAAACATTAAAGGAAGCTTGTTTGGAATTAGGATTTCTAACTGAAAAAGAATTTGATCAATCTATTGACCCTACAAAAATGATTTAAATTAAAAATATAAATACTAATTTATAATATAAATTATTATAATATTAGTATGAGAACAAACAAAGTAAATAGTTTTAATATTTCTTTTGATCAAGAGAAGAAATTACTAAAGGTTCAAAAACAAAATTCCGATCTTTATCACTTGTCTGCCCATATTTATCAGGGTCAGAAAAAAAATGTTTTCACTACTCGCCTTTTTAAAGCCTTCTTTGCAAAACATATTAAGGTGTCCATTGAAGGTACTCCGACCGATGTTCTAGTTAAAATAAGAGACCTAGAAAAAGCTACAGGGCTACATCCGAAAGATATCGAACAAATTTTAAAAAATAATCAAGGTAATCTGGGAGAACTTATCTCTAATGTAGTTTTTTCCCCTATCAAGCAATTGCAAGATGGAACGCTTAATTTAAGACTTGGTAAAGCGATTGAAGATGCCGATCAAAATTTACTTTACCTAACAGCTAAGAAAGGTAAGCTGAAGGTTTTTGAACAAAAAAATACCTTAGGTTCCGGTTCTTACAAAGATGTTTACCGGGTTACACAACTTTATCATCACACACCAAAAACCTTGGCCTACGCAAAAGCGCAAGAGGATTCTAAAGAAGCACGCGCTGAGACAAAGAGGGAATTTAAGGTTGGGAAGAAGCTTTACGATAGTTACAAAAGCAGTAACCCTACGGCAAACATACCCTTTTTAAAATACTACAGCCTCGTCAATCAGTCTAAAGGCCATTCTAAAAAAGTCGGTATCCTTATGGAAGCCGGCGATACAGACTTATCTAAGATGCGTCGTCGTTTACGGTTATCCGATAAGCAAAAAAATAACATTGCTAGGGAATTGCTACAGGGAATAGCCTTTATGCATCAAAAGGGACTGGTCCATCGCGATCTAAAACCAAGCAATATTTTATTAAAACAAGATACAAATCAACAATACCATGCCAAAATTGCTGATTTTGGATTGGCTTGTAGTATAGATGATTTTCATAAAAGAGAGTTACTAGGCACGCCTACTTACCTCCCTCCGGAATATTTTGATGAATCTATTTCTTTCCGACGATTAGATCCAGAAAAATTTGATAGCTGGGCGCTTGGAGTTACTCTATACGAATTGTACGTAGGTGTCCCACCCCCGTTTCGACAAGCTATCCTTGAAAGAACAAACGTCATTGAAGCAATGAGCAGCCCTTCGGTATCTAAGACGTTGGAACAAAAGGCTCCTGATAAAGTCAGCGATATTATTATCAACTTAATGCAGCCCAATTTTAAGCAAAGATGGACGGTCGAGCGGGCGCTTGCTGCATTGGATGAAAAAATGGCTGATGACAGCCAGCCAATTGGAATTGTCGGCAGGCTACGAGGTCTTGCTGGTCAGGTGTTTGGCTTTACGACTTGATAGTCCTCTAAATTGAGTCATGATGCCTTGTTTCGATTAAAGGTGCTTTGATTCATTCATCGTATACCACTCAACATTCATAGTCTTAATCCAACTTCATATAAATAACCGATAGTCTATCATTTATAGCAAGCAAGCTATATAATATAGGCATGAGCATTAATCATATAAATAATAATCCTAATGTTTCTTTTATCAAAAAGAAATTATTAGCCATAAAAACTCAATTGAGGAAGCAAACCTCAGATTCATCCCATCTATCTACTTATATCTATGATAGTCAGAATAAGGAGGGCCTCACCACCGGCCCCCTCAAAACCTTCTCTGCAAAACCGATGAAGAGTTCCGCCGAAGTTCAAGTTAAAAAGCGAGATCAAGAAAAAGCGAAAGATTCACATTCAAAAAACACTGAACCTCTTCTTCAAACAAACCAAGAAAATTTAAAAGGATTTAGTGAAATTTATTCACGTATGCAGCGACTAGTCGCTGGGAAGCTAGATGTAAGTCTTGGCAAAGCAATTAAAAAAGATAAAAAGATTTTTTATCGAACACCTAGGCAAGGCAAATTAAAGGTCTTTGAACAGGATGGCAGCCTTGGCTCTGGCTCTTTTAAAAAGGTCTACCTCGTTACACAGCTCTTCACTACTACTCCGAAGATCCTCGCCTATGCCAATACGAAGAAAAGCTCTAAAGAAGCAAACATGGGAATGCGAAAGGAATTTGAAATTGGGAAATCTTTATATGATAGCTATAAAAGCAATATCCCGAAGGAAGAAGCAGCAAGCATACCTTTTTTGAAGCATTATAGTCTGGTTGAGCTGTCAAAAGACTCTAAAAAAGTCGGTATGCTCATGGAAGCAGGCGACAAAGACTTATTTTCAGTAAAAGACTCACTTTCAGAACAGCAGAAAAAGAACATTACTAGGGAGGTGTTACAAGGAGTCGCCTTTATGCATCAAAAAGGAATGGTTCATCGGGATTTAAAACCAAATAATATTTTATTAAAGCAAGATTTCAAACAACAGTATCATGCAAAAATTACAGATTTTGGCCTTTCTTGCAGCGTAGATGAGTTCCAAAACGGCCCTTTTGCTGGTACTATTGGATACTTTCCACCAGAGTACTTTGATGATCATGTTCGTGATAAAGAAATGGATGCTAATAAATTTGATAGCTGGGCATTGGGTGTTACCCTATACGAATTATATATAGGTGAACCTCCTTCATTTTTTAGAACAATTGCTGAATATCAAACTGACAAAACCAAGGGCAAAAGTGTTATCGATGCGATGAAAAGATTCGCAGCTGCCTTTAACTTTTTAGCTGAAGACGCACCTGATGACATTAAAAATTTGATAGCTAACCTAATGAACCTCAACTTTTTAGATAGATGGACGGCCGAGCAAGCGCTCGAAGCATTCAATGAACAAATATCCGAAGAAAGCCCGCAAGCTCACGGCCTTATAGATAAGCTGCTAGAGTTTTTTAACGGATTTTTTAAATTAAAAGAGAGAGTCACATCTTAAATAGATTATGATTGGCTTTAATGAGCCTATTATATGCCCAGTCCTCATCATATAACTTAACAATCTTAATTCAGAAATTATAAACAATATTATATAACTAATAATAAATAAATTATATAATATTGTTATGAGAACAAATAATGCATACGACAGTATAAGAGTTTCTTTTGATCCTAAACAAAAATTATTAACTGTAACGAATCAAACGAGAACCGATAAAACAAAAAGCAGCTACCACTTGTCCGCACGCATTTACAAGGGTCAGAAGCAAGGAGTTTTTACAACCCGCCCTTTCAGGGCTTTCTTTGCAAAACATATTAAAGTAACTACTAAAGGCGCTACCACTCCCGTTCTGGTTAAGATAAGAGATTTAGAAAAAGCAACAGGTTTACATTCAAAGGATATTGAGGGAATTTTAAAAAAAAGTGCAGGAAGCTTTGAAGAATTAATTTCGGCACAAGCCAACTTAAACCCCTCGATTAAAAAAATATCCAAAGGACATTTAAATATTGGCTTTGGTGAAGCAAGCGAAGCCAAGAATGTTATTTTTTATAGAAATAAAAAAGGCAAAATTAAAGCCTTCCGCGAAAAGGAGGAATTAGGATCAGGTGCTTTTAAAAATGTTTACCTCGTGTCCGAAATTGCCCAAACGACTCAAAAATCCCTTGCATACGCTCGCGCAAAAGATAGATCTGAAACAGCGAAAACGGAAGCACAGGATGAATTTAAAATTGGAGGAAAGCTTTATGATAGTTACAAGAGAAGCAATCCAAGTGTAAAGCGCGCAAGCATCCCTTTTTTGAAATATTATAGCCTTGTTGATCAATCGAAGGCTCATTCAAAAAAAACGGGCATTCTTATGGAGGCGGGTGATACAGATTTATCTTATCTACGGAGATTGAAGTTATCTGATACGCAGAAAGGTATCATCGCTAGGGAATTACTACAGGGAATGGCCTTTATGCATGAAAAAGGATTGGCCCATCGAGATTTAAAACCGAATAATATTTTATTAAAGAAAGACGATACAAGCGACTATCATGCTAAAATTGCTGATTTTGGTTTGTCTTGCAGTGCAGAAGATTTTCAAGAAAGCCCATTTGCAGGCACACTGAGGTATTTTCCACCAGAGTATTTTGATGATACTATTTCTAAAAAAGAAATGGATGCTAAAAAATTTGATAGCTGGGCTTTAGGTGTCACCTTATTTGAACTATATATAGGTACTTCTCCCTCATTTCATAGAGAGATTGATCAATATGACGCTGAAAAAACTACCCAGCAAGCTGTTATTACAGCGATGAATGATGGCTCAGAAGCATTTAAAATTTTAGCTCAAAACTTACGACTAGATGAGAACATCGCTGATGTGATAGCTAACCTGATGCACACTGATTTCAAAAAAAGATGGACAGTCGAAGAAGCTCTGGAATATTTAGACACACCAGCCACTGATGAGAGCCCGCCTCCTTCTATCGAAGGAGACCAGCAAGTTGGGTTTTTCGGTAAAATGCGATCTCTTGCTGGTCGCTTGCTTGGCTTTCCTACTTGATATTATAAAAATACTCTAAATCACGTCGCATCTGAACCAAAGCTGGCTTCGAGAGGTACATCATATGCCCACCTTCATATTCATACATGAAAAGGCGCTCTCGCAAGCTTGGGTCTAAGCCTAAATGATCAAAGGTAAATACAGTCGCATAATAGGGTGTGGCTAGATCATAATAACCACTCGCCACAAAAACTTTTAAGTTGGGGTTTTTGATTAAAGCTTTAGCTAAATTATCACTGGTATTCAGGTATTGATTGGAACGTCCCCAATTCCAAGGCCTAACATCAGCTAAAACAAAGTACTGACTTTCATTGTTCCACTTAAGTTCATTGGACAAATAATCATTGAAAGCCCCAGCAAAAGCTCCGATAATCGCATTAAAACTTGGGTCAGTAGAAGCATAATCTGCGCAGTTATCTAGTTCAGAACCAGTGTAACGGGTATCAAAACGTCCGGCAACCTTATGCTCATTTCTCAGTAATTCTTTGCTAAAACGTAGAGGGTGTATTCTCAAATCAGTACGATCGATATATTCTGGCGTTAATCCAGTAAGTTCAGCAAGTCTAGCTATGACGGCTGATCTTTCTTCTTTTTTGAGGGTATCTCCCTTTAACAAAGCTAGGGCATACCGATTCATAGCAAACTCTTCCGCCTCGCTTAAAACATCTCTTAAATCCCCTGTAACACTTTCTGGCAGCTTCTTATGATACCAAGCTGTTGCTGTATAAGTCGGCAAATAAAGCATATAAGGTAAATCATTAGTAGAAGATGGATCTTTAGTATGAAAATCCATAATGGAGGAAACTAAAATGACTCCATTTAAAAAAATGTGATAGTCATCATGGAGAGTATCACTTAGACTTCCGGCTCGAGTGGTTCCATAACTTTCCCCTGCAATATATTTGGGGGAATTCCAACGCTTATACCTTGATAAATACAATCTAATAAACTCAGCAAATGATTTAACATCTTCATCCACACCATGAAATGATTTAGGGTCTACTCCTGGTGCCGCAGTACTGTGGCCAACGGATACAGGGTCAATAAATACAAGGTCTGTAAGATCTAAAAGAGATTCTGGATTATCTACTAAATGGTAAGGAGGCACTAATGCATTTTCGTCACTAAATTTAATAATACGAGGACCAAAAACGCCAATGTTGAGCCAGACAGAGGCACTACCAGGACCGCCATTAAAACAAAAAGTAATTGGTCTAGTACTCTTATCAGTTACACCTTCCTTGATATAAGCAACAAAAAAGATGCTTGCCGAATCTTTGTTTGTTTTACAATCTTTGATGATCAGATTACCAGCCGTAGCCCTATAGTTGATTGGCTTACCCTGAATAGTGACTGAGTGGCTTGTCTCTGAAAATACTTCATTAAATTGACATTGTGGAGGAATTTCTTCAGAAGCATAACAAGCAAAAATCAAAAAAAACGAGCAAACAAACCATCTAGACATAATTACCTTTTATCATTTTTCATCAGAATATCAGATTGCCTTCAACTTCTCAAGGTAATGGCTCGGAAGGAGGTATGAATCTTTGAATAATAAATCTCTTTTTTTTATAACTAGTCAAATAAAACATTTTTTTAATAGGAGAGAATGATGGATAAAGTCGGACATTTTGAAGTGCCAGCAGATAACATTGAAAGAGCAAAAGCGTTTTATCAAAATGCTTTTGGCTGGCAAATTCACGCCCTTCCCGAAGCTGAATTTCATAACTACCACCCTATTACTACCACCCCAACGGACGAAAATCATATGATTAAAGAACCGGGTGGAATTAATGGTGGCCTTTATAAAAGAAGTCGCCCAGACGAACCGACCAGTATTGTTGTAGAAGTTCAATCCATTGAAGACGCAATTGCTAAGGTTAAAAAAGCCGGTGGTACTGTCGTCTTAGAAAAACAACTCGTTGCTGATTTTGGAGCCTACGCACGTGTTAAAGATACAGAAGGGAATCTCGTTGGCCTTTGGGAAAATCTTAAACGTTAAGCAACCCCTTTTTTGCTTTTAATAATTTTTCAGAAGTAATGATATGGGCCCCCTCCCTTATCATTTCTTCTATCGCGATTTTCGTATCATTCGGGTGAAGATTCACGCCACGGCAAGCATCGATGATGACAAAAGTATTAAAGCCTAAACGAACTGCATCAATAGTGGAGTATTTCACACAATAATCGGTCGCTAAGCCTGCGATATATACTTGCTTAATCTGCTTTTCTTGCAATAATAATTCAAGTCCTGTGCTTTTCTTGCGATCGTTATCAAAAAAAGTGCTATAACTATCGAGATCTTTTTCGGTACCTTTATACACAATTTGATTGATCTTTGTGGTGTCTAAACCAGAAACGAAATCGGCGCCTGCAGTATTTTGAATACAATGAGCCGGCCATAAAATTTGTTGTTTATCTTTTATAGAAAGAAGATCACCTGGTGCCAAGTGATGGGTTCTTGCAAAACTACAATGATCTTTTGGGTGCCAATCTTTTGTGGCTATTACAAGATCAAAAGGATAGGATAGCAAATTTTGTATCACAGGCAGAACTTTATCCGCTTCCTTAACTGAAAGAGGTCCACCTGGCATAAAGTCATTTTGCAAATCTACTAATATTAATGCTTTCATTCCTTATTACCGGCCATTTTTGCATGATTACGTATGTGTTTAATTAATTTTATCTTTTTTTCATAAATTGCTTTTTCCATCCCTACAATGTATTGATGTGGGTTAAGAAAACGCTTAACTCCTGAATAAAATTGATCAAGATTATTTTTCGTTCTATTCCTTATCTCATCCAATTTTGGTAATTGATACACTCGCTGCCCTTGGCGAAAAATAGGCACTAACAAATCTTCGAATGTTAAATCTTTTTTGAGAATCTTGTCTCTTGTAGGATCTAATGGATCTACCACATGGAAGTCATCCTTAGGAGGATGATAAATGTCATAAATGGCATCTGCAATAAACTCAGATCCCTGTTTAAAACGGCGGACTTGCAAAATGCCTGGATTCGACACTTTTTTCATTTGTTCGGATAGCTTTAATGTATAGCGCCAGTCTTTATTAGGTTCATCTTTGATTGCTGATAGTTTATAAACTCCATCAAGAGCTGGTTGATCTTTACCGGTCACAAGGTTGGTCCCTACCCCCCAAACATCAATCTTTGCTCCTTGCTTTTTTAATTCGCCAATAATCGTTTCATCAAGTTCATTGCTGGCATAGATGCGACTATCTTTAAAACCAGCTTGATCGAGTAAGCGTCTTGCCTCAATACTTAAATAAGTTAAATCGCCTGAGTCCAGTCTAACGCCCATGAGCTGATGACCTTTTTCTTTCAGAGCCATGCCGACTTTTATCGCTTTTTTGACTCCAACAATCGTATTATATGTATCAACTAAAAAAACACAGTTGCCTGGCAGGTAGTTAGCATACGTTTGAAATGCATCTAACTCATCCTCAAAGACCATGACCCAACTATGCGAATGCGTGCCATTGACTGGAATACCGTAAACTTTTCCTGCCATTACATTTGAAGTTGCATGACAGCCACCAATATAAGCTGCTCGACTTGCTGTAAGAGCCCCATCAATTCCTTGCGCTCTTCTCATGCCGAATTCGAAAACAGGATCCCCATTAGCTGCTAAACAGATGCGCGCAGATTTGGTTGCTATTAAAGAAGAAAAATTAATGAGATTAAGTAAAGGGCTTTCTAAAATCTGACACTGTAAGAGCGGGCCTTTGATCCTTAGCAAAGGTTCAAAAGGAAAAACGACCGTCCCTTCCGGGATAGCATCAACATCACAATTGAATTTTAATTCCTTTAGATAATCTAGAAAATCCTGACAAAAAAAGGGATTTCCTTGTTTATCCTTCAAGGTTGCTAAATAGGCAAGATCCCCTTCGTCAAAATGAAAATTCTCTAAGTAATCAACAATATCTTCAAGACCCGAGGTAATTGCGAATCCTCCTTTAAAAGGAAGCTTGCGAAAAAAAAGTTGAAAAACCGCATCCTTATTATCTATTCCAGCTTGCCAATAGCCGTACGCCATGGATAATTGATAGAAATCTGTTAAAAGAGCAAAAGAATGATTATACAAGCGAAACGATGGCTTACTCATAACGGGCTCTTTCCTGCTTTAAACGGTCTAATTGATCATATAGGTCTTCTAGCTGATGCTCTTCTTTCTCTATTTCTTCTAATGTCTTAGCATATTGATGCCATTCGTCAAACATTTGCCCCTGGCTCACAACTTCTTTTTTCAAAATACTTTTTTCTAACTCATCAATCCTTGTCTCAATCAATGAAATTTGTGCGTCTAATTCGCTACTTGGCTTTAATTGTTCATGATTCTGAGTCGTACAACTGACGAGGCAAAAGATGAATCCAAGAAACAAGCCATTTTTGTATCGGTTTAATCGTTTCATAGCACGGTTACCCATGAGCGGTTTACTTTCTGTAATAAAAATAAGTATTCTTTCAAAAACAAGGATATTTGGAAATTAATTGTTAAGCTATGATGAAATTATTATACAAATCAGTTAGCTACTCTAACCTTATAACCATAAAGAAAATCATGTTTTTACGATTATTTGTTTCGCTTTTCTTCTTATGCAGTCTCTATGCTGATGAATTTTTGCTAAAGCATAATCTGCGATTAGCTAAACCAGGCGACTTTATAGTAGCCTCGCAAAACTCTGCTATCACGCTGATGCGCATTTACGATAATCAAAGGGGGCTTATTACAATTGAAGAGGCGACGATTCCATCCAATCGGGTTAACCGTTGTGTGCCTAACTGGCGCGAATGGTATGAAAATGGTGCCCTTGGCAACACATCGTGGGTTATTTTTGAAATTGATCTCAAATCAGGCACCATGCGTCGCTATTATTCTTATACTAAAAATGGATGGTTTGAGATACCAAAAGTAGAAAACTTCTTGGGGACATTGTTAAATCTTCCCTTGTATCATATTCCTTATGAACAGCGTCGTAGAATAGGACCATTGGGAGCAACCACTTTTAAAGATAAACGCCCCTATTGGCAACCGCAAATGGTCGTCAATGGCCATATCATCTCAGATGTGGCATTTGAAGCCTACAAAACAAAATGGCCCCAAGATGGAACCCCTTTATCAGGAAAAACGATTGAGATTTATGTTCCTGAGAAAAATAAACTTTATCCCGCCTATTTCCCTTATTGGCTTCAGATTAGCGGAATCGTTGGAAAAGCAAGGCTAAGAATTATTGATTCGGGGTCTCAGCTAAAAACACCAAAAGGTGGCTTTCCTCTCTGACGACTTATTTCCTAAGACCTGAATTGCTACCAAAACCTCGTTGATGATCATTAATGCCAAGGATACGCAAGATTTCATTGCGGATAACATAGACTATGTAGCGCAGTTTTCCATAAGATTTCCTCTTAAATAGGAATACCTTACACCAATTTTGCCCCAAAAATGATTTTTGGTCAAAGTTTTGGTAGCAATTCAGGCTAAGCGACATCCTTGATGACGTTGCTTAGCCTGAAAGTTATTAACAAGTTATTATTCATTAGGCACGATTCTATTTAGATTTTTCACCCACAAACCCCTGAAGCGAAAAAACAAATTAATTCACTAACAATAAATCACTTACAAATAGAAAACCGTTTCTGTTTGTAATAAAAACAACTTGAATTAGTTAAATTCCTATCCGTTTGCACACAAGTTATCTTCATTTTACGAACATCTTTTCCACAAATTTCACCCTAGAATTTTAGTCCAAAATTTATTTTGGCGTACAAACACCGTACAGAGAAAATAAAAACTTGGCATTACGTTTCCCATGGGTTACAATTATTCGAAATGAAAAATTAAAGTCGCATTATGAAAATTTTTAAAAACTACTCGTGGAATCACTGTCGCAGTATTTTACAAAAAAGTTACCGCCAAGTTATCTCCCACCAAAAAGAACTAAGCACCTCGGAAAAAGAGCAAGCTAAGTCTCAATTAAGCCAACTACAAACAGCCATTGAACAAAAAGACCGTCCTTTAGCAAGCACACTTGCGGATCGATTAGAATCTTTTTGCCAAAATCGTTTAAAAAAATCTTGGTTTAAAAGCGCTTTTGATCTCTTTTTTGCCCTTTTGGTTGCTCTGATTGTAGCAACCATTGTTCGTCAGATGTGGTTTGAACTTTACGAAATACCCACAGGTTCGATGCGTCCTACTTTTAGAGAACAAGACCACCTTACTGTTTCTAAAACACAATTTGGAGTTAACGCTCCCTTGCAAACAGCACACTACTACTTCGATCCGACATTAGTTAAAAGAACGGGCATTGTTATTTTTTCTGGCGACCAATTACCCGTGATTGATTCAAATACGACTTTTTTAGGCATATTCCCCTATAAAAAACGCTATATTAAACGAATGATTGGAAAACCAGGAGATACGCTCTATTTTTATGGAGGCAAAATTTATGGTATCGATCAAGAGGGACGTGAAATTAAAGAGCTATTAGAGAATTCAACTTTAGCACAGCTAGAACATATTCCTTTCTATTCATTTATTGGCCAAGTTGACTTTTCGAAGCCAAATGAAATTATTTTTAGCCAGACCAATTTACCTATTGCCCGTCTTCAGCCTTCCATTTTAGGCGTACAGGGGGAAATTTTTAATGGCAAGCGTTGGATTAAAGAGGATCTCAATGGTGCTAAAAAGCCTCATGACCACATCCTTACCTTAAGCGACTTTTGGGGCTTCGGTAACTATGGCATGACAGAATTGTTGACAAAGGAAGAACTTGCCAAGGATCCTGAATTGTCCAAAAATTTTAAGTTCTTGGATGATGCCGTACTTTATTTAGTGATTCGTCATCACCCTAGTTTAAATGTTGATCCATTAACTTTGGCTCCAAATGCTCCCATTGTCGGAACCTTTCCAAAACTCGAAAAATCGGTCATCCCGCTAAAACAAGAGCATCTAATAGCTTTGATGGATCATATGTATACCATGCGTTTTGTCGTCAAAGATAGCTACGTGAAAAGATACAGCCAAGAAAAATTACCCTTTAGCAAAAATAGCCCGACTTTGGAAAATATCCCTGATGGCACTTATGAATTTTATTATGGCAAAGCTTACAAGGTGATGATGGGTGGCTTTCTTAAAGAATTAGAAAAAGACCATCCCTTATATAACGACGATCCCAAGTATATTCAAAAGCTATATAATTTAGGAATGGTGATGGACAATTCTTACCTGCCATCTCGAAGCCATCCCGCTTTGCTTCCAATGCGTTATGCTTATTTTCGCGACCAGGATTTGTACTTGCTTGGCGCTGCCATCTTAAAAAAAGATGATCCTACGTTAAAAAGTTTTCTGGCGAAAGAAGAAGAAAAAGAAAGAACAAAAAGCGATTATATCGCCTTTAAAGACTATGGCGCACCCTTAAAAGATGGCAAATTAGATCAAGATTTTATTAACAAGTTTGGTTTAAAAATTCCTGAAGGTAATTACTATGTTTTAGGTGATAATCATGCCATGAGCTCTGATAGTCGAGTTTTTGGGTTTGTGCCAGAAGCTAATTTACAAGGAATTCCAGAATTTGTCCTGTGGCCAAATACACGGTTTACTAATCATGGTATTTACCCAACCTTTGTTGCGCCAAGAATTATCGTTTGGATATTAATGGGATTGGCCGCTTTAATTTGGTATAGTGTTTATCAATATCGATTACGTCGGCCTATCGATCTATCAAAAATAGGTGGTATTTCATGAAATTAATACTTACAAGTCTCATTTGCGTGGGGTTAACTTGGTCAGGGTCATGTGAGGGATTGCTTCCTCCGTTTTGGGAAAGTGTTTCCCAAATCAAGGCCATCTTAGAAAGCCATGATTTAAGCAATTTCTTCGACTCAAGCGAGGTGATAGAATTTATCACGCAAGATGATGAGGGCTATTTAATTGTGACCAACAAGTCAACTGTCAAGGCCATCATCAAGGCTAAGCCTCAAAGCATGCCGGGTCCAGCTATCTACGAGGTCAATTTCACTAAATAGCATCTTCTCGGAGAACTTATTAGAAAGCAGTTCTTTTAAGTTCTCAGCCTTTTATTATTTCATACATCTCGCTCTTATTTAATGGGGGTCATGACTCCAGTTTAGAAAAAGATGACGTGACGAACCACAAATAAATACTAGGACCTGAATTGCTACCCATACTGATTAACTTTTTTTGATCTGCTAGAGTTGTGTAGTTGTGTTCAATTCAATAAGGGGAATTTTTTAGGCAAAAGAATCTTTGGTAACAAGTTAGCTTTATTAGGAGCACTATCGATATTTAGCTACCTACCATTAAAGGATTATAACGTCCCAAAAAAGAGAGCTATGGGAGTAGGATTTTTTTAAATGGCTTCCTACATCCCTGCTTTAGGTACAATCAAGAATATCGTTTGTGCGATCAGTTTATTTACATCGTCTCAATAACAGGAAAAAAGATTGATAACTAGCAAGGAGGCATAAAGGATTAGCCATCGTACTGCTACAGTCTAAAGCTTCTGGGATTACATCCCTTTACGCTTTACTCAGCTTTTTATGGAAAGGGTACCTCACCTATTCCCCCCTCTTCTTTTTTGATGATATCCTGTTTTAAGTCCCACCTTTCGATTTCCTTTTTTAAAATGGAACGTTTAATTTCATCTCTCTTTTCATCATCTTCTCTTGCCGCTCTATTGCTTTTTCTTTGTTCTTCCTGCATATTAGTAGCAAAAGTTGATCTACGCTCATAAGGAACCAAAAGTACCAGATAATCGGATAAACGGAGCGGAGGAGGCGCCATTGGTCTCTGCTGCGGTCTGGGCATAAGTTTATTCAATCTTTCCTTCTTACCCTCTCCTTGCGTTTCCACTTCCTCTCGTGCCGCAGCAACAGAGTGCAAATAATCCTCAATCGCTTGATTTAACTCTTTGGCTTCATCTGTGGTTAAAGATTGAATCGTGCCATGAATGTCGTTGATGTCATCCTTTTCGGAAGAATGCTTGATAGCAAAACCGTCAAAGGTATGCTTCTCTAGCATAGCCATCCACTTGCTATCCATTTTAATTGAGCAGGATTTTGGATACTCTTCAAGACTCACAAGCCTTTTTTCTACTATTAGCTTGTTTATTTTACCCGGGGAACTATTAGGATTAATTCTTTTTAAAATTAATTTATTCTTCGCCTCCCCTGTTGAATAAAAGGGAGCCTTAGACAAGTAAAAAACATTGGGGGGAATATGTGGGTTTAAAGACATACCTTTCCCTATATTAATTTAAATTAATTTTAACACATTGTTATTTCATAATAAACACATTCGATTAATCATCGATTTAACAATCAGTGTATAGTATGTTTTTTGCTCCAAAAAAGTTAAAATGGAACCAAACGTCCCTATAGTGAAGTCGACAAAAAAAATGAACTGACTCAAAATAGCGCTCAACAAAATTTAAAAGAATAAAGTGAGACGATTCCCTTTTAGAAGGATATTGCTTACCTACCCATGAATAAGTTATCCTTCACATCTCTTTTTGGCCCGAGATAACACACCCTATCAAGATTAGGCCATCCATAGCATCTCGAGACACAAGATTCCTGCTTATCAATCGTGCTTTAGCGTGAAAACCACTACTCATATGAACGCTTAGGATTTTTTAACCTTTAGTTAGGCTGATAATTTATTGGATAAGCTAATCCATTTTTATTGAGCGAAGGATCAATGAAACTTGTTAAATACCTCATTGATAGACTGAGGACAAAGTAGCAAATGATACGATGAAAGATACCCATTGAGATCATGTTTTTAGAAAAGAGTAAGATGATCTAAATTCTGTATTTCTTCTCATTTAAAGCGTTAAAGAAATCCCTAAACCATTCATTATTCTTGATTTAGATAACATTCAAATAAGAATGTATTCTTCATGAGCGGAAGAACGAAAAACAATACTTACCTGCCCGTATCCTCCTGACATCGGGTGATAAAAAAGAAAAAAAGATTATTCCCTAGCACAAGAAACAAATCCTTTAAAAATACACGGCAAAGAGAATGATGATTAAGAAAATAATAGCTAGCGGCGCCTTATTGCTTGTTCCATTTGCAAAATTGCTTCTCTCTAACTAAGCACTTTAAAAAAAAAGTTAACTAAAAAACTTTTTATTAAACAAGAAATTTTATAGGATGTTTTTTGAAAAAAAACTTTGAGGTAATCCTATGAATACAAAAATATTAAAACACCTATTTCTAACAGGCTTCGTAGCAGGCTTATCTTCTACAACAGAAACAATCCAATCTAACAATCTAGCTTTCCAAGAAAGCCTAGAAACAAGAGGTACTTATTACGAAGTAGCTGCTATCACTGATGATCCAGATTTCAACAAAAAGTACCCACCTATCCCTTTTTATAGAAGCTGGAACGTGTAAGAATCGCTTGCATCTTTCTTAAGATGTAGATCGACTGAAAGTACTAGAGGGATGCCTTAGCCTTAAGGCATCCCTTAAAATATCTAAAAATTAGAAATTGTTAATCAATTTGTTTGAAAAAACGTTGCTGGGGCGACACCTTCATGCTTAGCAACCTTTAGAAAGCAGCTCAAAAACTCTCTCTGCTGAATTTTAATCCTGCTGCTAGGACATCACGGCAGGAACCATTAACATAGGTGAATTAGGATTTTTTGCTTCCATCATCTCTAGTAAGCCCGGTGTGGAAAGCAACTCTAAGGTAACAACAAGCCTATCATACATTTCTTCTGGTAAAAGGACAACAGCGCCTTCGGAAGAAGTAATGCGAAATTGCTTTAAGTCTTTTGTAGCACGACTAATGACATCAGTTATTTGACCATTCAGTTCGTCAGCTGAAATCGTTTCCATACCTTTCTTCTTCCTTTAATTGTTGCCAGTGCAACGTTTGTTAAACTTCCTTAGCTTATGTTTTATGCACGATGAGTAAGCAAACTTACTTGTATTTTCAATTTTTTTCAACCAAAAGCGTCCTTGCCTCTCACCGCGCAAGAGAGAAACCTACTTAGGTGACTTTCTGATGGCCATTTTTGCCATTTCACCATTAAGATCCCAATCGCTGCCATCACAGTTATCAAAAGACACCCGTGTCGCAAGAATCTCATTTACAATGTATTCTCGATAAATTTCAAAGGCCTGTCTGACTCGTTCAGTCGTCTCCATCGTTAAATGGATGCGATCGCTGACATCTAGCTTGGCTTCACGCCGCATGGTGTTCACTTTATTCACAATTTCTCTTGCTAGCCCTTCGATGAGGAGTTCTTCATTTAACGCAGTTTCTAAGGCGATGGTAATCTCATTTTCGGTTGCCGCAATCAAACCCTCGCGAACAATTCTTTCCACTTGAATATCCTCAGGAGTCAAAACAACGTTTTGTCCTTCCAGAAGGATTTCAACATTTTTTCCATTCAATAGATTCTCTAACTGCTCATGAGAAAATTGCGCGATTGCTTGAGAAGCTTGAGGCATCAACTTGCCGATCTTTTTTCCTAAGACTCTAAAGTTTGGCTTTGCTTTCAAAAGAACGAATTGAGAATCATCTCGATGGAAAACCACCCTTTTAACATTCAGCTCCTCAGCAATCAAATGCTGTTGGCTTTCCAGAAATGCTAGCTCTTCATCGGACTTGCAAGCAATCTCTGCTAAAGCTAGTGGTTGGCGAACTTTGAGTTTATTTTCCTTTCGTAAAGCATGCCCTAAGCTGACAACGCGCTGGATTGCTGCCATGCCCTGCTCTAAAGCTTCATTGCGCCATGCCTGATGATAGACAGGGAAATCTGCTAAATGAACGGATTCGGGCATCTCTTCAGTTCTTAAGTTTTTATAAATCGCATCGCTAATAAAAGGAATAAAAGGTGCGGCAATCTTCACTAGGTTAATGAGAACTTCATACAGCGTTGTAAAAGCCTGCCTGCGATCGCTGGTGTCCTGATCCGCCCAAAAACGGCGTCTACTACGACGGATATACCAGTTGGTGAGCTGATCAACAAAACCGACAAAAGGTTCTACAGCCAGACTGAGATCATATTCATCCATGCCAGTTTCGACTTCATGCACAAGCTTTTGGCAAATAGAAATCATCCATTGATCAATCAGAGCATCCTTCCTCTCTTCCCTTTGACTGGGTCTCCAACTGTAAACATTGGCATATGTTAAGAAGAAACTATAAGCATTCCATAAGGGCAACAAAATTTGCCGCAAGACTAGCTCCACGCCACTTTCAGAGAAGCAAAGATCATCCGCCTTAACAGCCGGGCTATGCATCATATAAAGTCTGACAGCATCGGCACCATACTTGTGTACCATGTCCATCGGATCCGGATAATTTTTTAACCGCTTCGACATCTTAGCACCATTTTCTGCTAAGATAATGCCATTCACAATGACGTTTTTGAAGGCTGGTTTATCAAATAGGCTAGCCGCCAGCACGGTAAGAGTGTAAAACCATCCCCTCGTCTGATCTAAGCCTTCTGCTATGAAATCAGCTGGAAAATTTTCTTCAAAATAGGCCTGATTTTCAAATGGATAATGGTTTTGAGCATATGGCATCGACCCGGATTCAAACCAGCAATCGAAAACTTCGCCGATGCGCTTAAATTCTTTCCCATTTTTTACAAAGGTCAGGTGATCGATAAAGTGGCGGTGCAAATCGTTGATTTTAGTACCCGTCAGTTCTTCGAGTTCATTGATGCTACCAATCGCCATGGTTTCACCATCGTCTGAACGGTAAAGAGGGATAGGAGTTCCCCAATAGCGGTTTCGACCAATTGACCAATCTCTTGCCCCTTCTAGCCACTTACCAAAACGTCCATGCTTGATGTGAGCAGGTGTCCAATGAATTTGATCGTTGGCCTTCAACATTTTTTCTTTGACTTTTTCAACTGATACAAACCATGTGCTGACGGCCTTGTAAATCAAAGGTGTGTCAGATCTCCAGCAAAAAGGATAACGGTGATGGATAGTTGCTTGATGATACACGTGGCCAGAAGTCTTGAGACGTCTAATAATATCTTTATCGGCATCTTTAACAAACTGTCCTACATATTCAGGGATTTCAGCAGTGAATAAGCCATTGTTATCCACCGGACAAACAAGTTCAATCCCCTCTCGCTGGCAAGCATAGAAATCTACTTCACCAAAAGCTGGGGCCGAGTGAACGATACCTGTACCCTCATCCAAAGAAACACTCGCCTCAGGGATAATTCGAAAAGCTCCTTGCTGTTCTTTATCTTTAAAGTAATCGAATAGGGGCTGATAGCGCAATCCAATGAGCTTCTGTCCTGTATAGTTTTCTAGGATGGTATACTCATCCTCGGTTTTGAAAAAATGGGACAACCGATTCCCTGCTAAGATATATAAACGACCTGTCTTTTCATCTCTAATCTTCACATATTCGATCTCGGGCCCGACCATTAAGGCTAGATTGGAAACTAAGGTCCAAGGTGTCGTTGTCCAGGCTAGAAAAGAGACTTCCGGGTCATCTTTTAAGGTAAAGGCAACGGTAATCGCAGGATCATCAACTTCTTTGTAATTCTCTCCAGCCTCAAAATTAGAAAGCGGCGTTCCAAGCTTAGCTGAAAAAGGCATTACCTTATACCCTTCGTAGACCAAACCTTTATCATGCAATTGCTTAAAAACCCACCAAACGGATTCCATGAAGGTGAGATCCATCGTATGGTAGGTGTTGGAAAAATCGACCCAACGCCCCATTCGAGTGACAATACTTTCCCACTCTTTGGTGTATCTTAAAACGATTTTTCGACATTCTTCGTTGAATCTTGCAATTCCAAATTCTTGGATTGAGTGAGCGCCTGAAAGATTGTTCGCTTTTTCAATTTCCTGCTCGATAGGGAGACCATGGCAATCCCAACCAAACCTTCTTGGCACACAAAATCCTTTCATCGTTTTGTAGCGAGGGATCACGTCCTTGATTGTCCCAGCGAGGAGATGCCCATAGTGGGGTAAACCTGTAGCGAAAGGAGGACCATCGTAGAAAGAAAAGTGTTTACTGTTAATTTTTTCAACAGAGCGCTCAAAAATGCGATTCTTTTCCCAGAAATCTAGGACTTTTCTTTCTCTTTGATCAAAAGTTTCTTCTACAAGTTCATCAAACATAAGGGTATCTTTGTTAAAATCATGAAAATTGGTTAAAAAGCATTCGTAACTTAAGGATTGTAGCGAAAAAAAAAGATTAATGCTAGGGGGTTCACGAGAATCATGGATCCTGCTAATATTGGTATGGGGGTGTCACGGTTTCGACTTGGAAATGAAGTATTGATTGCATGCGGAGGATGTCGGTTGGCCTCCTTAAAAAGCCGATAAACAATTAATTGCCGAACCAGAATTCGCAATGGCAGCTTAGTCCTAACAGACTAAACTACCCGATAGCCTAAGATTGGACCAAGGGTTTTAGAGTCTATCGTTATTGACTTGGTATGGGATATTTACCTTTAGCTTCAGAGTTAAGTATTCCGAGATTAAGTGAAGCGAACTAGTCTTGAATGTCCGCGTTCTGCATTGAGATTAGTTGCTGTTCAGAACGCTAAGCATGTAGTGGTTAATATGGAGTTTGCTAAGGACGAGAGTTCAATTCTCTCCACCTCCAATAAAACAAAAGGCTTCAGTTTTATGACTGAAGCCTTTTTTTTTAGTGACTTACACATCCAAAACCTCATCAGAGATTTTCAATGCGTAAAGCTCAATTACGCACTAGACTGGATGGAACCACAGTAAAACTTCCTTGGTTTTTGAGATTTACATGCTATACTGTCGTGACAACTGTAACGTTATCAATTCACAAGGAAAAGAAATTAAGCCCAGCTTATCTATGAAAAATACTTACCCAAAAAAGTTTGCACTAATTGGCCTCCCGGGAAGTGGGAAGTCTACATTTGCCTCTAAGCTTGGTAAAATCTTAGACATTCCAGTTCACCACCTGGACAGATACACGTTCGAGCCTGACGGGAAGAAAAGGGATAGGCAAGAATTCATAGAAACTCAAAAGGCTATGCTTGAAGAAAAAGCCTGGATCGTAGAGGGATGTTCTTTTTCGACTTTTGAAATGAGATTCGCTAAGGCTGATATTCTGATATATTTCCACTTTTCCCGATTTGTCTGTTTCTGGAGGTTTTTCAAACGGTTGTTTAACTACAAAAGAGATTTTGGAGGCTTACGGACCATCAACTGGGAACTCTTGAAATACACCTGGAACTTTGATAAAGAAAAAAGGGCCCGCATTGAAGAGCTCAGAGAAAAATATCCTCAGACTGATTTTCTTATTTTCAGAAATCAAAAAGATGCCGATCTTTTCTTAAAGCAAAATCGCGACTGTCACCTCAACTCCACAGAAGTAGAAGGGGTATATGTTAGAACTGATTAACGAATCGAATTCCTATATTTTCGATAAATTAGCTCAAAATGATGAAGATAAATTTTCCCCATGTGGGGAAAAAAGAAAAATCAAGACTGACAATACTCTATAGACGTCGATTAGCGCATTCCAAATGTCGGTGACTATTGGAAAGAAAGCTCCCAGATAGTTGCCGAGTCTATTGATGGTTATTTTTGAGATCGTAGACTTTTGCGTTGGTAAAAATATGGCTTTTGCTGTTTTTAATAAACATCCTGGCCCATGGCGAGTAAGGCAAATTCCAAGCTCTGAAGCAGCAACAAAATTTTGGAGAAGAGTAATTGGCGAGTATGTAAACGAAAATTATACTGAATCGCAAATAGAAAATCCTTGTTGGGGGTTTGTCAATTTGCCAGCAATTTAATAATCCTATCCCGAAACAGGGACAAAAATTGAGCTTACAAATTTTAAAATAGAACGAACAGTCTAGCCATCCCTTTTTTCTTATGTGACTTCGTGACATCTGTGGCTCATGGAGAAGGAGTGTCACATTCAATACATTGTCACGCGGATGGAAGCGTTTGATAAAGAAAATCTAGAATTAGGGCAAAAGAAAAGATCTACTTAATCGTTAAGTAATATCAAATAAATATCTCATATGTGAGAAATCAAAAGTATCCTCAGAGAATTTAATAAAATATTGTAATTGCCAAGCTTGCGTTTTCTTAGCTTGAGAATTATCAGCTTTATCTCAGGGAGGATAAATGCGCATAGCTCTTTTACCTTCCTTTCCATTGCAAGATACAATTCCTTTTTCGCAAAGTATAGCTTTTGGAAAAACAAACTGGCCAAAATGATTTTCAGCACGCACACTAACTACAAGGAAATCAAAAGAATCGTTAGAGTCATAAGGCATAATAGGCCCCTCGTCTATCCGTTTCCAAAAAGTGACAAATTGTCCAACTTTTGTCGGAGTAATCTTTCCTACGCGAAATTTGATAGCATGGTTGTTTATGGTGAATTCAGCAGCTCCGTAATCTGCACTTTCATCCTCTGTTTTCAAATTCTGAAGGGCAAGCCCAGAGGGCTTATAGATAAGGTTGTCAGCTAATAGCAAATCTGGATGGGATATCTTCGAGAGGTGTTTGCTTTTTGGCTCAATGACCACGATATTTTTCTTGTTTGAGGGAAAATAGCTCATCTTTACGAGCCTGTTTCTCAGTGCTGTTTATGCTTTTTCTCTTTCTTTTTTTTTCTCAATCTCTTCTCGCATGTAGTCATGCGCTAAAGTTGAAGGCCTTGATATTTCCTTCATTTTTTCCATTTCTCGACGAACTTCTCCCTGCACTCTTTTTAGGCTCATCCGCTGAATTTGTGTGCTGACTTCTTTGGCTTCTCCAAATTTTAGCTCCACATAGCGATTCAGAACACATTTATGAACTTTAGGGTCAGATGGTTATACACCGATAACGTGCAACCGCGCATCCTTATTTACCTATGCATTCAAAAGTTCCTGCCCAAAAGCGTTTTTCAAAGAAAATGGTTGTTTTAACTGTAGCCATCTACTTTATCATATGGCTTTCAATAGTAACACATTTATCATTTCAAAAATTACGGTTTTACCCCAGTCAGATAGAATGATCGACCATGGTCGTGGTTGGTGTTTACCCCAAAGCATTTTTCGGATTTGGGTAGCGATGCCTCTATTCGAAAAGCCCTCTCAACTTCAAAAACAAAACATTATCCGAGTTTATGATTACCTTAAAATACATGACCTATAGGGGTATCAATGCCCTTGATTTGAACGAAGTCTTCAAGGCGATTGCAGAAAAAAACGGGGTTTCAAACCTGGATATTGTGAACTTACTAAAACAATTTAAATCCAACTACCTATAATAACTAAATATTGAGTAAAAGAAGAATTTTAGATACGATATACCCCTTAATTTTAGGAGCATGAAAATGAAATACATGTTAATGCCTTTAGTCTGCTGCATGACAGCTTGCGCTCGTATACAAGTTTGCGAACCTAATGATAAAATCACCACAGGAGTCGTTCAAAGGGAAGTGTATATTGGAATGCCAGCTTCCGATGTTGCTACTATTTTAGGCTCTCCAAACATCGTATCGCTCGATGAAAATAAAAACGAAGTTTGGGTGTATGATAAAGTTTGTTCGGAAGTGGCAGATACTACCAAAGGCAGCGGTGTATGGTTGCTCCTTATAGGCGGTCACTCTCAATCCAGTTATTCCAGAAAGAGCCAGCGCACGCTTACAGTCATTATCAAATTCGACAATAATAAACTCGTTAAAGATTTCACCTACCATTCATCGAGTTTTTAATTTATGAAAAAATGTTTATCTCCTTTTATCCTAGGTATTGTTTGTCTTTCCGGTTGCGCCAGAGTTCCTATTGATCTGATGCAGCCAGAAAAAAGTACTTTAGTCATTCGGTCGGCCCAGTCACGCTCTTTTGATGTGCAATCGGACAAGCGTTTATTGCAAGCATCCCTCTCAGTCCTGCAAGACATGGGATACACCATTAAAGAATCCTCTTCTGAATATGGTGTGCTCACTGCAGAAAAAGAAGCTAGTGCCATTTCAGCTGGACAGGTGGTCGGTGCCATAGCAATCGCTGTACTTTCCGGACAAGCCATACCGGTTGATAGAACTCAGCAAATCACAGCAACGATGGTTGTCTTGGACAAAGATCAAGAAAGCCGCGCGGTCGCTAGAACCGTCTTTCAACGCGTCGTCACCAGGACCGACAATACGCAGTATTATGAAAACATAACGGATCAAAATGTTTACAAGGAATTTTACGAAAAATTAGACAAGGCTCTATTTTTAGAGGTTAACAACGTATGAAATATCCATCGGCCATCCTTTTGATTTTATCCCTCTGTGCAGGTTGCTCGGCCCCTAGAGCTGCGATCACTTCCTCAGAATCCCAATTACTGACACGTCAAGTTCAAACACGTGAATATGAAAACATTTCCAAAAAGCAAGCCATGCGCGCTTCATTGGCTACTCTACAGGATCTAAGCTTTATTCTCGACAGGGTGGATGCTGATCTAGGTACCATCTCCGCTTCTAAATATAAGGGAATGGTTAAGGTAAAATCTACAGTCACTGTAAGAGAAAAGACACCGATGGATATCAGTGTCAGAATCAGTATCACCTATGGTGAAAAAGCTATTGAAGACCCTTTAATCTACCAAGATTTTTTCAGCATGCTCGATAAGTCGCTCTTTTTGGTCAAAAACCAAGTGGATTAATACTCGTCGGTTGTATCATGCTTGAAAGCTAGCCTTCGCTTCAAAGATGCCAAAGGCGTCAGATCGAAACAATGTTAAAAATGAACTGATTAGCGAAAGCCACCCGTTATCACAAGCGTTTCACCTGTTATCCATGCGGAATCATCGGACGCAAAGAATACGGCCGCTTTCGTGATATCTTTAGGCAAACCGATTCTGCCAAGAGGCGTTCTTGCTTCCACTTTTTTGCGAAGATCGCTTTCAATAATTCCTGAAGATTGCGTTCCTTCAGTCTGTATGATCCCAGGATTGATAGCATTTACGCGAATGTTTCTTGAACCGAGTTCACATCCTAAAGATCTTGTGATCGAATCAACCGCTGCCTTCGTGGCGCTATAGACAGTGGCATAAGGCGCCCAAGACTTACTTGCTAGAGAACTAATATTGACAATACTTCCTCCTGCCGGATTAAAGTACTTAACGGCTGTCTGACAAGCAAGCAATAACCCCAACACATTTAGATCAAAATGCTTATGGAAATGTCCAACCGTTATTTTTTCTAAAGAAGCAAACTCATAGACGCCTGCGTTGTTGATAAGAATATCGAGTTTTCCAAAAGCTTTTTCCGTTTCAGTGAAAAGATGGTTTATCTCTTCTGGATTCGTCATATTAGCCTGGACAGCAATGGATCTACCACCTTTATGTTTAATGGATTGCACAACAAGATTTGCTTCTTCTTGGCTTGTGGAGTAATTGACCACCACAGAAGCCCCCTCCTCAGCTAACTCTTCAGCAATAGAAGCTCCAATTCCTTTCGACCCTCCCGTTACTATCGCTACCTTATCTATTAATTTTTTTGGCATTACTCCTCCTCCTTAATTCCTTCTTTTAACCATTGAATTTCCATTGCAGTGGCGGCAATCCCATATTTTAGAGCTTTAAGGCGGATCGCTTTACGTGGTGAATCAGTTAAGCTCTCTATCCTCTCTTCGATTTTTCTGTACTCTTCATAGGTCTTCTCGATTTTTTCTAACCTTTCTCGAAATAGCTGAACCATTTCTTCATGATCTGTAACAAAAAAGAGTTTGAGCAGAAACTCATTACGCGAGATTTCTAACCCCGTTGGACTTTCTAACCAAGTCTTAAATTCTGCCCGGCCTGTTTCCGTAATTGAAAAGACTTCTTTCTTTTTCTTTCCGACATAAACAATTTCAGATAGCGCTTTTCCTTCCGCTGCCAAAACTTTTAACATGGGATAAATAGTTGAGTCGGACTCGCGCCAGAAATAAGCCGTTGATCTTCCCATAAGGGATTTGATTTCATAACCTGTGCAAGGCCCATCGAGCAACATTCCTAAAATCGCATACCTTGTTTTATTGGCTGATCTCACGACAAAATACCTAGTTTATGGGTATTTTATCAATCAAAGAGGCTTTTTGTAAAGGGAGCTCGCCAAGAAAAAGTCTTTTGCATAGATATTTGCCTAAAATAGACCGATTACTCACAGGTAAGGAAGGAAACAATCTTTCCCAGTCAAGAAAGCAATCAGCAGTATATTGCGACGAAAAGATGTTCTTGCTATTTTTCTTGATGGCTTGCTCTTTATTTTCAGCGAGGCTCAAGTGACAAAAATTATTTATCTGAACGGTCCCTCAAGTTCGGGAAAAACAACATTAGCAAAAGCTTTGCAAGAAGCTCTGCTAGAGCCATACCTTCATGTAGGCATCGATAAAATAATTGGTTTTATGCCTGCAAAAATCAATAACTGGGAGGGAGGTTCTGCTCCTCTTGGATTTTCTTGGGAAGCAGCAACCGATCCAACAGGCCATCCAATTTATAATATTCATGTTGGCCCCTTTGCTCAAAAAGTAGCACGCTCTCTTAAAGATATCGCCCATTTGCTTGCTTCTCAAAACTATCATTTAATTATAGATGATGTTGCCTTTGGGGCAATTGAAGTAGAGGAATGGAAAAAAACATTGAAAAATTACAAAGTCATTTATGTAGGGGTAACCGCTCCTTTAGAGATCTTAGAAGAACGGGAATGTGCTCGAGGGAATAGATTTGTAGGCAGCGCACGTGCTCAGTATTTTAAAGTACATGAGAATGTATCCTATGACTTGGAAATCGACTCTCATCTTGAAACTTTAGACACCAATGTAAAAAGGATTTTAAGAGCATTGAGCGAAAAGTAATCTTTTTGTGAAATTAATCCCTTTTTTCAGGGATGTTAGATTTCTAAAAAATCTTCCTTCATGGGTTTAATTAGCAGTTATTATTGTGAAATGTGGGGGATTCTCATTGCAGATTTCACAAAATCATGCTACTTTTTGTGAAAAATGGTAAGTGATTACAATGCGTCTGAGTATTGAAGCCGCAGTAAAAAATAGAATTATTGAGCACGGACACGGCTGGTGTTTTACCCCAATACATTTTACAGATCTCGGTAGTGACGCCTCCGTTAGAAAAGCTTTATCTCAACTTCAAAAACAAAAATTTATTCGAAGGCTTGCGCAAGGCCTGTACGACTATCCTAAAGAACACGATATATTAGGCATTATTCCTCCTGATTTGAACGAAGTGGCAAAAGCAATTGCGGAAAAAAATGGGGTTCAAATTCAGCCGGCAGGCGCTCATGCGGCAAATTTAGTCGGCTTATCAATGCAAATTCCTGGGCGAATTATATTTCTAACTGAAGCTCCATCCAAGAAAGTGAAAGTTGGCAACCAAGAAATTATCTTTAAAAGGACCACAAAGAAAAATATGCTTTCAGCTGGGACTAGAGAAGGCATCGTGATACAAGCTTTGAAAAACTTAGGAAAGAATCATATCGATCAAAAAGCACGGGTGCGAATTTCAAAATTTCTTAAGGGATCAACACCAGAAGAAATTAAGAAAAATATGAAATACGCTCCAGCCTGGATAAGAGCCCTTGTCTTTGAAATAATGGAGTTTAAGCCATGAATGAAATTCACCTTTTATCTCAAGATGAGCGAGAGCTTTTCTTTAGGACAGCTGCTGATATCCAAAATATGCCTTTTGAAATTATTGAAAAGGACTTTTGGGTCGTATGGATCCTAGGAAGATTGTTTTCATTAGAAAAAGTAAAACCTCATCTGACCTTTAAAGGAGGCACTTCGCTCTCAAAAGTATATGGATTGATTGATCGTTTTTCAGAAGATATTGACCTTTCAATTGAACGAGATTTTTTTGGTTTTGGAACACCCCGTAATCCTGAAAATGCGCCTTCCAGAAAAAAGCAAAATATTCTCATCGAAAATCTTTCCCAAGCGTGCTCAAATTATGTGAAAGCTCAGTTGATAGATGAGCTAAAAAATGCGATTAGTATAAAGCTTGGGACAACCGATGGATGGCAACTTTTTACAGATCAAGAAGACTCTGATTCTAAAACTTTATTATTTGAATATCCAAGCAAGACTTCAAGAGACGGCTACATCCGTCCTATTGTGAAAATCGAAATAGGTGCAAGGTCAGAGCATTGGCCAATAAGTGACCATATTATTCAAAGCTATACCAAAGAGGCATTAAGCGAAAAAATCCATGAACCAGAAACGCGGATTCGCGTGTTGAATGCTGAACGAACTTTTTGGGAGAAAGCAACAATCCTACATCAATATGCTCATCTGCCAGAACATAAAATGCTTCCACCTCGAATTTCCAGGCATTTCTATGACTTTTTTCGGTTACTAAATTCTCCGATAAGGAAAAAAGCACTTGCAGAACCTACATTACTCGAAAGAGTTGCCAATCACAAAAGCATTTACTTTGCATCAGGCTGGGCAAGCTACGGTACTGCACGGAAGGGAACTTTGAAGTTAGTTCCCCCTTCATATATTTTGAAAGAACTCCAAAAAGATTATATGTTAATGGAAGCTATGATTTTTAGAGAAGTTCCCGAATGGAAGTTGATTTTAAAAACAATTGCAAGATTCGAAAAAGAATTTAACAGCAATGAGTAGTTTTTAGAGATTCCTTTAAAATAAATATGCTCACACAAAGTTCGGTATCGATGGAGCTTATATTCACGAAGGGCTTTCATCCAGCTTACTGAAGAAGTTAGTATGTGTGTTAACTACAGGTTAGTTTATGAAAAGTCAGTTATACCAGTGGAGCGATGAAGCTGTTTTAGATGAAGATGGTGTCATTGTGGGCTGCACGGAAAGCCATGAATGGCTGCTTCCCTGGTGGTGGATGAATTTCCGCATGCATAACGAATACCCAGTTACTTTTATTGATTTCGGAGATATGTCAGCCGCTGCAAAAGAGTGGTGCCTCAAAAGAGGTCGGCTCAAAACATTAGAGATTCCTATTGAATATTTTGTCACCTCTTTAGATGAAGCCCATCCTGAGCAAGCCAAAATATGGCAATGGCGAGAAGGCTATGATATTGAAAAAGCTCGCCTATCTTGGTTTAAAAAACCATTCGCTTGTCTCCAATCCCCTTTCAAAAGAACGATTTGGATGGACGTAGATTGCCAAGTAAGAAAGCCCATTCAGCCTATTTTTTCCTACTGCGAAAATCCACTTGGCTTTGCCATTGCCGAAGAGCACCCCTCCGAGCAGCAAAAACATAAAGAAACAGGCTTAATCCAACAAGATGAGGTGGAATACAACTCAGGTGTTTTTGTTTATAAGAATGGTGCTCCAATCCTTTCTGATTGGGCAAAAATGGGCATCGAGCATAATCACAGCTTAAGGGGAGATCAGGAGGCCTTATCTAGAATGGCTTTTCACAACAACATCAAGCTACCAACGTTACCTCCAGAATACAACTGCAGATACCATCTCAATGATGGATCTGATAATACCATTATCCATTGGCTAGGCGTAGGCCAGGAAATCGTCAAAGATCTTATTTTATTTTTAGATTACAAATGCTCGATGAATTTTTCGATAAATTAAAATGACGAAAAAAATCTATTTATTTTTTGTTAGAAAAAAATAAATAAAACTGGCAATAATCTTTCCTAAATTTATTAATTAAATAAGGAAATTGATAATGCAACCTTCAAACTCATTGCCATCTTTAAAACAGCTATGCCTACAAGCAGTTGTAGATAATTGCAAACAAAACGAGGTTGCCATTCAACAAGATGTCACCATTAAAACCCGCGTGGCTCCTGAAATATTTCAATTACTAAACAATTTAAGCTCTGATTGCGTCTCTTTAAAGGTTTACAGCTGGACTAATCATCAATTTTGCCTTTACACTGAAGAATCTTATCATCTGCATGAATGTTTTTCATCTTTAGCCGATAAAATACGTCGAAGAACAGGATTCATTATCAAATCTTTTAAAGTTGATGATCATGAATGGAATACTAAATACACCAGTTCTATGTGGCAGACAATTGAGAATTTTAATCAAGGTTTAATCAATTACAGCTATAAGGCAGCAGAAGAAGTAACGATTTTTGCTGAAATAAGCCATAAATCCTGAATTAAGTAAGGGGCTCCAGCACCGCAAGAGAATCGGATAGCCTGGTCCGATTCCACCCAAACTTTACGCTATCATTATTAAGCTCTTTTATTTGGGCTTGTACATTCTAATTCACATCATTCTGATGCTTAATAGGGTCGTGAAGCAAAATCTACTTGGAAGAGAGATTGATGCCTGCCATTCGCATCCCCGCAATTGCACAAACTCTTTTGTAAATAAAGACATAACATCTATTCTTTATTAGAATTATCCAGGATTGGCAAATCCATCCTTTTCTGATTAACGAAGTCTTGCCAAATTTCCCACTGACTAAGATCTGGCCTATGTTGAATTAATACCTTTGCTATTTCAATGGCATCATATTCAATTGCTTTAGCCAACAGTTGTTTACCAAATTGATCTGTATAGCTTAAATCAATTCCCCCTTCAATAAATGCCAGTACGCTTGCAAGCTGTTTGTTCGCTATAGCTACAAAAATAGGAGAATCAAAAAAGTTAGGAGGACTACCTTCATAAAGAGATGCCCCATGTTTGATCAATAACTTAATCATTTCTGGTGTGCCATGCTTTACAGCCATTTGCAAAGGAGTTTCATTGAATTTGTTAGTGCGATTTAAATCAAATCCCTCCTCGATAAAAGCACGTACAATTGCAATATTTTTCTCTATTATCGCTCCAAATAAGGAACATGAATTAGAATCATCTTCATAGGGATCTGCTCCATGGCGAATCAATAATTTAATAACCTCGGGGGATCCCTTTAAAGTAGCAGATGTGAGAGGAGTTAGGCCACCTCTTCCCCAAGCATAGTTGAGGTTAACTCCTTCTTCGATAAAGGCAAGTATTTTGGCAACATCTTCATTTATTATAGCACAGAAAAAGGGTACTAAACTATTTAATCCTTGTGGTGTTTTATATGGATCTGCCCCATGTTGAATTAATAGCTTTATAATCTCTGGAGTGCCGTACTGTACTGCAAAAAACAAAGCCATTGGAAGAATCTCGTTAGTATAGCAATGCTTGGCTCCATCCTCAATCAGAGCTCTGACATTGTCTAAATCTTTATTTTTTATGGCATTTAGAATCGCTTGTTTCCCTTTATCATCCAATTGATCGACGTCTGCTCCATACTTTAATAAAAGTTTAATATTTCTGTGATTACTCGATACGCGAACGGCTACATGCAGTAGATTTGGAGCTATAGTTGCATTGGCTTGTAGAAGCAAATGAGTGATGCCTGGGGTTTTTTGCTTAATACTAAGTGATAAGAGCGTCTCTTCTGTTGGGGTTTTTACTAAACAACTGATGTCGCTTGGAGTGAGATTAGCATTTGCTCCATGTGAAAGTAAAAATTTTACAACTTCTAATTCTTTATTTCTAACAGCCAAGCAAAGTGCCAAGTCTGCTGTTTTTTGATCGCTAAACGTTCCCCCTGTTGTGATTGAAGGGGTCAGGATCACTTTTTTGAGAAGTTGAAATTGGGCTTTATGGACAAATAACTTAGCTAAATCATCAACAGGTAATTGCTTTAAACGATCAAGACTCTCTTCTATCGATATCTTGCCTTGGGCATTACGTACGATTAAATTGCGAAAATAAACATTTTTTTTAGGACCGTATTTCCAATTTTTTTTCGATAAAAGCTTAAGATCGGTACAAAGACTTTTTAAGTATTTCTTTATTAGGGGTATGGTCTGATCTTTACAGCCTAGCTTACGAACGGCGGTTCTCAATGCTAGATCAGCATGAGCTTTTGCATTACTGTTAACCTGGGAAAAAGTTAGAAGATCGCTAGTCGGCAAATATTCTAAAATAGAAGGTATGCAGTCAGGTATGATCGGTAATGCATTTGTGGTCATAGGCGTAAATTTGGCAATTCTTTTATAAATGGCATCAGCTTTCTTTTTCTTGCTAAAAACTTTTCTCCATAGCCAACAGAGTTTAGACTGCTTTTGAGTGTATCCCTTATGGATCCTTTTTGCTTCTTTTTGAAGAAAACAAATGGACTCAGCTTTTGTCATTTTGTGAAGAGAGTGACCTACCGAAAAGGTAGGAGAATATTTAAGACTTTCTTTTAAAACCTGCTCGATTTTTTCAAGGGTAGAAATCGCATTATGGCGTTTTTTAGACTTTTTTGTAGATTCATTAATATAAAAAGTCTGCGAATTTAGAGAAATGTCCAGGTAACTATTAATGGTCATTTCGTGAACTAATTTTTAGTTTAAAGTTTTAATTATAGTACAAAAAGCGATTAAAAGATACTTAAACATGAAGTATTACAATAGACTTCTTGCCCGTAAAAGCGAGAAAGGACAAATAGATCGTTGCACTGAATTAACGTATCTTAGAGATCGAACATTAAAATATCTATTTGGCGATGAGGATTGTTGTCTAAAGATAGTCAATCCTGACTCAAAAAGGATTCGATCGATAGTCAGCAATAATCCCATCTATAATTCTCCAACAATTGGCTGCTTCTACATTGTTAGATTGGGCGGATCCTGCCGCAACAATTAAAGCTTTCCACAAAGCCCATGCTCGCGCACGTAGCCAAGTTCCTTGATCTAATGCCAGTACCTCGCGAAAAATAGCGCGACTATGCCCGTGAAACAATGTCCAGTAGATCGCAAGATCACAAGCAGGATCACCAAGAGTCAATTGACCAAAATCGATCACTGCACATAACTGGCCTGACTTAAGAAGAAGGTTACCTAAACTGATATCTCCGTGGACCCATACTAGAGGTTTATTCCATGCTGTTTGTAAAGCCATTTCCCAAATTTTAGTCACGGCTACCGGATCAACTTTATCAGCTAAAATAGCAATAGATTGGCGTACTTCTTGGTCATAAACAACTAAAGATCCACCTCGATAAAAGCTATGCAAGCCAGGCATTGGGCCATCCATAGGATCAACTTTCTGTAACGCTGTTAGAAACCGAGCAAGGCTCGCAGCAAATTCATCTAAATTCGCTATTGAGCTATGGGCTGCGGCTTCCCCTTCCAACCAGCAATAGATAGACCATCTCCATGGATAACTCCATTCTGGTTTTCCAATTGCCAATGGAACTGGAATTGCAAGCGGAAGAAAAGGCGCTAATTTAGGCAGCCACTTTTGCTCCTTTTCTATTTGCAGAGCATAATCAGAGGCGCTTGGTAAACGCACAAGCATCTTCTTTCCTAGATGGAATGTTCGATTATCCCATCCACTAGGAACGACAGGAGCAATCGGTAGATCCTTCCATTCTGGAAATTGAGAGGCAACAAGTCGCCGAACCAGTGAAACATCGATTTTTACATCGTCCATATTCAGGCCAAAACCTTAAATTAGCTTGCCATAAGAAATGTTACCATTAACTGTGGGCCAAAATGAAGAAAATCCATTCACTTTTAAAGGAATAGCAGCCTGCTCATATTTGTGATATTCACTTGTTCCGCCCAGAATTCAATTTTTGTAATCCAAATCCTCCCTTTCAGATTAACCTGCTAAAAATGAAAGTTTTTTCAAAAAAAAAGAATGCATTTTTTGTTTTTTTAAAATATATACTTGACAAGACAAACTTCAAAAAAAAGGTAAAAAATGAGTATTCAACAAGTCTGCTATGTCACACGTATTTGCTCGACGCCCGGGTATTATGTAAGGCGAGGAAGAGAAGGAGCTAGCATTACTGTTGCAGCCGCTAAAACAATTAACCGGATAACAGGTCAAGGATGTTGGCATGCGCCTTTCAGTATTTACTTTCAATGTGCAAGAAGAATCGACACAATCGATGAGTCAATGAAAGCCATTTATCAAAGGATCATTGGAGGCAATGCTCACACTTTACTTGAAGAAAATCCCCATGGCTGTCGTGCAGGAAATAACACCGGTCACTGCGGCAATGTGCGAAAAAACCTAACGGAATGTCGCTGCGAGATCCTTAACAGAAAACTTCATCCTGAGCGTAGAAGAAATTATGAAAATTCAATCATTCAACAAGTGTTTAATTTAATTGGTACCCAGCGCTCTAATTTTAATATTCATATTGCGATGCTGGCAACTGGCAAGTTGCATGGCGAACTCTGTCTCTTGCTCAGGCTCATTGATGCTTTAAAAAACAATGGCTTTACAGGCCATCTTCGTCTTTCATTAATAGATACCGAATATGCGGAGAGCATTCGCGAAAGTCATCGGGTGGCTCACCTTCCCCGTAACTCAAAGTTTCAATGGGCACAGCTTATTGGTTATCGAGGAGATATCGAACAGTTCTTAACAGAGCTTGCATTATGCTTACCTTCAACAATAACGGTTGATGGAGAGTTTTTTGGAAGCACGGATGATTACCTTCGTAATGCTCAACTCCTCAATCAAAAACACGATCTCATGATTGGCGCTGATATTGATGGGCTTGATCCACTTTTGAGAAAGGTTAATCAGTTAGCAAGACGCTCCCTCTTGCCAGCCTTTGGGCTTGTCAAAAGAGTGGAGCATAACCAAATAGTGGCAAGACTATGCCAAATAGATGATCAGGAGTATTGCATCGCCACTTAGGTAAGTATTCCAACAAATGGAGTTGCGTTACCAAAAAAAAATAACGTAACCTCATGAAGTGTTTTCTTAGCCTGCGTATTTACCGCTTGATTCAATATCGGGTAATGCGCATGGCTTTTTCACCCTCTTGGCAATACTCAAATCCAAGGCTTACAGCTGTTACTTGTCATTAAAACGATTGATGTGCCAGGTGCATTCTTTAGGAAGAATGATCAATGCTTCTCCCTTGATAGCTATTGTTGATGTGGGTTGATCGATTTGATTGCAAATGCTATTGTTAACGCCAAGCTCAATCAAATATTCGCTACAATTATACAATAATCCATTTGTGTTGATGGTGGCCTTAGGATAGCCCAAGATCGCGCAATACCCCTTCTCCCCTCTCTCAATAGAAATTGCGGTATCTCTAAGGAAAAAAACTTGCTCGCGATCCGTATGAGCAATTAGAGGCCTATCCAAGGATTGGTATTTTTTTAATAATTCAAAACTGCCTAGGGTATGATCCATTCTATCTCCAGTCGTCTGAATAATCAAAATGGAGCTTGCTTTTTGCTGATCGCAGAAAAGAATCCCCTTTTCTAAGTCAGTGAGATCTTGGTCCATGGCAGGGACAATGGTTACGCCAAAATGCCCCTGATAAGGGTTCCATTCCTCACTATTGATTCCCCAATATTGAGGATCTTCGATGGAATCAAAATCACCAAGGATATAATGAGGATAAAGGTGGAATTTTTTAAAGCCGTTTGCAGCCCCATCTAAGGCTAAAATTTTTCGCCCCTGTATATATGAGGCCAATTCTTCCTTTAGCACAGGGGTGCCATTTGCAACGATTAACCAATTTTCCGCGAAGAGATTCATTAATGAAAAAATTCTCAGGTATAAAACAATAATACTTACATAAAATAACCACTTCTTTATCGTCAAGGTAGGCATTTCATATCCAATTGCTTTTAAATAAGAGAAATCGTAAACCAGAAGGAAATTGTGCCATTGAGGATTTTATGAAGACAAGATTTTTATTTTCTGTTTTATAGCTTCTATCTTCCCTATTTGCTGACGATCCTTGTTTAATGTGAATGATTACGATCACAGACACTTAGCAACGCTTCCCTATCTTCTTCAAATCATTGACATCAGTAAAATTATTTTATTTAATCTTAATCGCTCAAAACGGTAATTCAAAAAGATCACGAGTTTTCAGAATGACAACCCAAAGGTCGCTATATGCGTGTAATTAGTCTATTTATTAGCTTTTGCCTCTATACATCTCTTGCTGCTACATATCATGAACCCAAATATGAAATCTTGCGTCAGGAAGGAGCAATAGAACTTAGGCATTACGGCCCTCTTATAGCGGCAGAAGTTACCGTAAAGGGTGATCGAAAGACAGCCCTAAAAGCTGGATTTAAGCAGCTTGCTCACTATATTTTCGGTGAGAACTCTCAAAAACACAAAATGAGCATGACAGCCCCCGTGACTGAACAACCCAGTGCTCTTTTTAATATCAATGATTCTTTTTCTTCTCTGTTGAACCAATCCATTTGGAAAATTCAGTTTATACTTCCTTCTGAATACGCTTTTGATGACGCTCCACAGCCCAATCATCCAAACATTAAACTCGTTAAAATTCCCGCTACTAGGTATGTAACTATTCGCTATTCAGGAAGAACAAGTGATGAAAATATCCTTCCTCAATTGGAACGGCTAAAGCAATTTATCCAAGAAAGCCACATTAAAATAAAAAGCCAATTACTTTTTGCCTATTATAATCCTCCTTGGACATTGCCCTTTTTGCGAAGAAATGAAGTGATGATACCGATCGAATAAAAGCATAAGAAGCTATCTTAAAAAGAGGAGTTTTATTAATCTCTTTAATTTCACTATTTTTTAGGCATGACATGAAACAATATATTTACTTTCTTTTTTTTATTTTTAGCTCTTTTTGTTCTAGCATAGAAGGTTCTTCTTTTTTTCAAGCTACCACTATTCAACCCTACCATTTATCCGTTGGGGCTATCCTTTTTAATCATGAAGGAAAAATCGCTTGCCATCATTTTAGCAATGTTTTGGGACACAAGGATATTTATATCTTAATGCGCGAAAGCATGGAAAATGATGAAACAATTTTAATGACATTAGAAAGAGGACTTCGAGAAGAATTTGGAGCTACAGCTACACCTGTTGCCTTTTTAGGCTCTCTTGCCGGTGAATTACGGGAGCCAAGGCTTTGCTTTGAAAAGACCACTCTATATATTCTTTGTCAACTTCAACATTGGGATCCTTCTACTAGAGATACTAATGATCCTGAAGCCATTAGTACAATTGAATGGTTGCCTCCTGAACAGCTGATTGCATTGATGGAAGAACAAGGTAGAAAATTTCAGAGAGTAGATGCTGATGAATCTGAAATTATTAAAAGAGCATTACCCTATCTTCAAAAATTTACTTCTCGGGACTAAACATGACTCTATCTCTCCTAGCCCTCTGTTGTGCTTGCTCATTTACTTCAATAGCCACAGAGGAGCCGCAGGAGAATTGCTCGATTCAAAACAGCTCTTTACATCAGCACCTATGTGACAAATTATTTGCTCTGTTAGAAACAGCACCTAAAGATTGCTTAAAGCATTCCTTGCAATGTGCTTCTATTGCCTTAAAAGAAAATGAGGATGAAAGAATGGTTTTGGCAGCACTCTTTCATTCAATTGGTCATATCCAACAAAGAAAATCTAGTTATGTTTGCTCTCTAGATCAATGTAAGGCTAGTGCAGAGACTCTTAGGAGCTATGGCATTTCAGAATATGTTTGCCAACTCATACTAGGACACTTTCAAGTAGCAAGGTATTTAAAGGCAAAGGATAGCTCAATGTCGCCAGAGGAAGCTGTTCTTTTTGAAAACGATCCTCTCTTCAATGAAAAAATGAGGTTATGGCAATTGCATGAACAATCTCAGTTAGAAACTTCAGCATTGCCATTAAGCTTATATAAGGACCTACCTATTCGCCATCTTAACAACCGAATCTCTCCATAAAATTAGTCTCTTAGCAAGCAAACTACTGTCACGATCTTTCCTATCTTTCTCGTTGCTTTAATCTTAATGTTAAATTGTCCTTAATCTAACCAGCAATCACCACCTGGTTTTTATCTGTTCATCATTATTCATTATTCTAAGAAAAAAAGTCGATGCCTCTTGTCTTGCTTTTTTTTCTCTTAATTTCCTCTTTTTGCTATTAATAGGTTTTTTAACCTTAAGCCTATTCTTTATGAAAATTGAACCTCTTTCTTTGGATCATCAAGCTCTTTTAAAACCAAAATTTCAATTGTTGGCTCTAAGTCTTTCTGAATATAGCTTTGCTAGTCGTTATCTCTACAGGAATCAATATCATTTTGAAGTATTAGATGATGACCGAATGCTTTGGCTAAGAGGACAAGCGAGAGATGGCACTACATACCTTATGCCGACAGAAGACTTTTCAACGATCCCTTACGACTATTTAGTTTCGATGCAAAAATGGGCCAGCTACTTTTATCCGATTCCCGAAAGATGGGTTTCTTTCCTATCAAAGGAACACTTTTATATTACTTATGATCGAAATGACTCCGATTATCTTTATAAAAGAGAAAAAATCGCTCATTATACAGGCAGAAAGCTTAGCGCTAAAAGAAATTTAGTGAAGCAATTTTCTTCATCTTACCAAGCGAAGGTCTTACCTTACGACCGCGCGCTCTTTCAAGATGCGTTAACCATTCTCATTTCCTGGCAAGAATCATTTCAAGGGGAGGCTTCTTCTGATTTTATTCCTTGTCAAGAAGGATTACTACTGGCCGACCAGTTAGGCTTACAAGGTTATATCATTTACATTGAGCAACAACCGGCAGCTTTTATTTTGGGAGAAATCCTCCATTCCAGCTTATTTGATATTCATTTCGCTAAAGGTCTTGTGAAGTATAAGGGAATCTACCCGTTTCTCTTTAAAGAATTAGCTTATCAACTTCAATGCCAACAAATTAGATGTTTGAATTGGGAACAAGACTTAGGTGAAAAAGGACTCCGACAATCAAAGCTCTCTTATCAACCAGAGCTCGTTGCCCATAAATACCGCATATTCCCACTTCAAAGCACTGCTTCCACATAGCAATTGTCTGTCTCATATAAAATAACTTTTGTCACAATGACACCAGTTCCCTCCAGGCAGAGAGGACAAACCTTTCGTAAAAGATAATCCGCAATATTTTCAGCCGTGGGATTGAACGAGCAAAGATAAGGATCCTTCTTGCGAGGAATGTTGTGTAGCATTTTTACAACCTCAGTATCTTTTTCACATACTAAAAAATTATGATCCCAATATTGATCAACCCAAGACCCTACAAGGGCTTTTAGTACTGAAAAATCGATCACTCGTCCTAATGAGTCTAATTGAGGAGCTTCAGCAAAAAGATGAGCATAGTAATTGTGCCCATGAACCGTAGCGCATTTTCCCTCATGGTCCATCACACGATGCCCTGCACAAAAATGAATTTTACGCACACATCTTATTTTTGAATTCAAAGTTGCCTCTTTATTAATTTTGGATAAGTTATTTTAATCTTTTTAATAAAACTCTACAAAGATAAAAAATTTCTTATTTTTAAACTTTTTTCTCAACAACCTTTTCATTTAAAAATTTGCTAGACAAAAGAACATTATCCTTTTAAGGGGTATTCATTTATACTGAGCAGTTTATAGCTGTGCAGAAAAACTTAAAGCTTTTAAGTTATCCAACGTAAAGAAAAAGCTTTAAATCTTTCCTCGCAGCCTTTCAAAACCAACCCAAGAGAGGCATATGAGCACGATTACAGATCAAATTACCGAAACTTGGCCAGAAAACATGATTCCCCAGCAAGAGGAGAAGAAGCAGGGACTTGGCACTTTTATGGGCGTATTTGTCCCCAGTATTCTAATGGTTTTTGGTGTCATTATCTTTTTAAGAATGGGCTGGATTGTCGGTCAAGGCCTATCAACAGCTTGCCTAATCATTACCCTAGCCTCGTTTATTGCGTTTGTGACAACTCTATCGATGGCGAGCATTTCCACAAATATTGAAGTAGGGAAGGGTGGGGTCTACTACCTCCTTTCTCGATCTTTAGGCATTGAAGTCGGTTCTGCAGTAGGCATTCCCCTTTACTTAAAACAGTGTTTATCGATTGCCTTTTGTGTCATCGGTTTTGCTGAATCTCTTCATGATTTAATCCCTTATTGGCCCATCACCTCCATCGGTATTGGTACTCTTTTTGCACTCACTTTATTAGCCTATTTTTCTTTAAACGGTGCGTTAAAAGTACAACTGGTTATTTTTGTGATGATCGTAGGCTCTCTTATATCTTTCTTTATGGGAGGAAAGGAGCTACTTCCTAGCGAAGTTCCAAGTCTTCCGGAGAATTATCAAACCGTCGGGTTTTGGACTGTTTTTGCGATCTTTTTCCCTGCCATGACAGGCATTGAATCAAGTGTATCGCTATCTGGAGATCTCCATAATCCTGGACGTTCGCTTCCTCTTGGAACCATTAGTGCACTTCTTGTAGCTTACGCCATTTACATGTTCATCTCCTTTTTCCTTGCTCAGAATGTGCCTTTTGAATTTTTGGTTGGGCATCCTTTCATTATTCAAGCGATTTCAAAAGTTCCAGCGCTGATTATCCTCGGTATCTGGGGAGCAACCATCTCAAGTGCTCTCGGTGGACTTTTAGGTGCTCCCCGTACTTTGCAAGCTTTAGCTGAAGATGGTGTCGTTCCAAAAATTTTTGGAAAAAACTTTGGCACCTCGCAAGAGCCCAGGATAGCTACGCTTACTACATGCTTAATCTCGTTGTGCGGAGTTTACTTTGGTAGCGTCAACCTGATCGCGCCCCTTCTAACCATGATTTGCCTCATCTGTTACTGCGTTTTAAACTTTTCAGCTGGCTTAGAAACCTTGATGGATAATCCAAGCTGGCGACCAAGGTTTCGTATTCATTGGAGCATCTCCCTTTTTGGGGCAGCCCTTTGCCTGATCGTCATGATGATGATTGATCCCGGTTATGCCATCTTGGCTGTTACTATCGTTACGTGCATTTATATTTTAGCTACGAGAAGGCAACTCCGCAACTCCTGGGATGATATTCGCGAAGGCATTCTTCTATTCATTTCTCGATTTGCGATTTATCGGTTATCATTAAGTGAATCTATCTCTAAATCGTGGCGCCCTAACTTTTTGGTCTTCGCTCGTAGCAATGAGGGGGCTCTTTTGCATTTTTCGCAAGCGATTACGCAAGGCAAAGGCTTCATCACCATGGCTTCCTTTGTCACCAATCCTCTTGAAAGCGATGAACAAAAAAAAGAAATCCAAGATAGCCTTGTCAAAGGATTAAGAGAACAGAATATCCAGGCGTTAGTGCAAGTGGATTATGCTAAAAAAGTTTATGTCAACATGCACCGCATGATTGAAAATTATGGTCTTGGTCCTTTAACTCCCAACACAATTGTTTGTGGAAGCCATAACATTGACGATCTTGAAAACTTAGCCTCCGTTATTTATAAAGCTCACCAAAGGCATTGCAATATGGTGATTTTGAATAGCGAGAATGAGTCTTTAGATTCTAAGCTTGATGCTGGTGATATTCACATTTGGTGGCATCCATCCCATAAGGGAAATGGTGAATTTATGCTTGTTTTAGCTTACATGCTCACAAGAAACCCAAAGTGGAAGAAAGCAAAAATCTGCTTAAAAGCACTTGTTGCCAATGAAATTGAAAGGCAAGCTGCTTTTGAAGAATTTCAAAAGCTGAGCAAAACTAGACGATTGACTTTTGAAATTGAGGTATTAGTGACCCCATCACCAAGCGATGAATACCTGAAGTATGTACCTGCTTTTTCTAAAGATGCGGGATTGATTTTCTTGAGCCTAGCACCACCTAGCCAGGAAACATCATCGCTTGAATATGTGAGTTATCTTAAATCCATTACAGAATTCACTCAGGAAATGCCGACGGCAGCCTTAGTTTTAAGCTCTGAATTCACACCATTGCAGACAATTCTCAATTAAATAATAGGGGCCAATGGCCCCTTCAGAAATTAGCTAGCAAGGAATTGCTCAGCTTTATCGATTGCTTTTCTATAATATTCAATATAGCTGTTACGATCGTTAAAGTAGCTTAGTTCATCAATACAAGCTTCTAATGCCAGCTTGTGCAAACGCAGTGACTCTCGGCCTTCTTCATCAATCGGTTTTATCCCCACTAAACACTCGATCAAACTCGTTCTGATGTTCGAAAGAAAGCACCTGTGGTCAATACTTGGTGATTGAGATTCTAACTGTGAACGTAAGCCAAACGCATAATCGTAATGCTGTTTAGCCCTTTTATAGATGATCTGAGCTTCCTCAGATTCGCGCTCCAACGGTTTCGCCGCATTTAATTGAACCAAACCGATCATATTGTGAATTTGAGAGAGCTTTCCAAGCAAAATAGGATCATTTTTATCATATGCATCCTTAAAAACAATCTCTAATTCCTGGTAAGATCTAACTGTCTCTTCCATGCTTTTTTTATTAATCGCCGCTAAGAAGCTTGTGCGGTTATATTGATAGTCAGTAAGGACTCTTTTTCATTTAAATCCCTATCACCAATCACAGCTTTTGTAATTTCCGTCCAATTTTTGTGGAAATCAGCAAAATCCTTTAATCCTAAAAGATTTTGATGAGAATAGGTCATCCAAATAAGAGTTTCAGAAAGTTCTTTCCTTATACCTTCTTGCTCTGCTCGTGCAGTGATGGCGGCTGGATCGTACTTTAATGACTTTAATAACTCAAATAAGGGGCCTGCTCGAACGTTTCGACCAAACTTTCTAGACTATCAGCTTTTTGCCAATCAAGATTTAAATCTTTAAGTTGATGAAGAAGAACTGCTTCTAAAAGACGAGCGCTTTTTCTAAAGCCTGCTTCTGGATCTCCTCTTCGGCTTGATTATACAATGCTTTATTTGCATAGCTTACTAATAGGCTTGCTAAAGCTTTTTGGAAATCCTTGTCTTCGCTGCTTCCTCCGACTCTCTTCAGTTCTTTCTTTCGAGGATATCCATTTTTGCGAGCGCTTCTTCACGCAATTGCTGGACTCGTTCTAAACCAAAGGTAGAACTCCCAGTTTTTGTTGATAAGCTAGTAGCGGTAACACTCATCGTCATGATGACCTCCTTTTTGAGTGAGGCTACTTCTAGTGAGTTAGGATTAATTAAATTCTGGGTAGACAGTCAAAATTTCTTCTTCTCTATCATATGTGCAATAACCCATTTCAAGGTTCACCTCAGCAGGCAGTGCTAACACGCCATATTCTTTAAAATGGTATTCTTTCTTTTTCGCATTCCATTCAATGTCTGTAAAAGGCCATTTTTTATAAGCATTGATTTTCCCATAAACAATTTTCAAACTAAGTAATACCCCCCCAAGTGCATGATATAACCCCTGTTCTTTAGCCTGCTCTAGCAAGTCCTCTGTAAAAGCTACATGTTGAATGGCATCTATGAAAAAATCCTCGGTAAATGAGTCGATGATTTCTTCTATCCTTGAATATGCTTTCCAGTCATCTTTTGAGGGATTTTGATTGAGATAATTCAATTGAAGTAAAAGGGAAAAGCCTAAAAGCTTGGCACTTCTTGTATAATCGTCGTTTCGATATAACTGAACGGCATAATCTTCAAGAACATAGTATAATTGTTTATAAGATTTATAAGTTAAATGGATATCTTTCCTATCTACAATTTTTTTTACATACTCAAAAGCACTCTCAAGATTTTCTAAGGAATCATTTTTTTTAGCTTTTTCTCGTTTGCACCTTAGCACTTCCACTACTACCGACTCATTAGTAACTCCGTCTTTTGCAGAAATATCAAAAATAGCTCTAGATTTATTGCTGAACAAATCGAACAAAGAAGAAGAAGAAGAAGTCATAAGCACCTACAGAGTGATGAGTTAAAAAAAACATGATTTTTAGAAAATTTTACCGTATAATTTTTGAGAATTTATGTGAACCTAATCCTATGTTATTACCTAAAGATCCTAATGGATGCCCCTACTTGATCCTTGCCCCTATGGAGGGAGTGGGTGATCGCACTTTTCGTAAAGCGATGGCGTTTATTGGCGGTTTTGATGAAGCCGTCACAGACTTTCTAAGAGTCCCCACTAATGCGCACGTCAAAAGCCTTGCTAAAGAATATGATGCCAATGAAACCCATCCCATTCCCCTGGCGGCTCAGTTAATGGGATCAGACCCCCACTTAATGGCTGAGATGGCTATCGAGATCGCGTCGAGAGGTGCGCCTCGCATTGATATCAATTGTGGCTGCCCTTCCAACACTGTAACAGGACGTGGAGCTGGCTCTAGTCTCTTAAAAACACCTAATTTCTTATACGAAGTTGCCAAAGAAGTCGTCAAAGCAGTGAAAATCCCTGTTACTATTAAAATGCGTTCTGGGTATGAAGATACGAGCTTATTTAAAGAAAACCTTCTTGCAGCACAAGAAAGTGGCATTAGCTATCTTACCTTGCATCCACGTACAAAGGTGGAAGGTTATGGCCCTCCAGCTAACTGGCAACTGATTGCTGAAGCGAAACGATTATTAACAATTCCTATCGTCGGCAATGGTGATATTTTAAGTGTTCTAGATGCTATGCGAATGATTAGAGAGACAGGATGCGATGCGTTAATGATTGGCCGAGGAAGCGTGATCGACCCTTTTGTCTTTCATCGTATACGTGCCCATTATGCCAAAGACACTTTTGAACCTTCTTGGAGTCAATTAGAAGACTATTTGAATCGCTATGTGAGTGAAATTCCCGTTGATATGCCTAACAAAACAAAGATTAATAAAATGAAACAGCTGATGGGATTTCTCTTTAAAGGCAACCCTCAACTTTTTAGCCTGCGTCAGACGATGCTCACAACAGCCTATACAACGCTACAGTCTTTTTTAGATTTTGCAGTTCCTTTACTAAAGAAAGGCTGGCTTCATCCAAGCCTAAGCTAGGAGAAGCCAATCTCTTAAAGGATTTCGGCCGCTAGAGCAGCTAACTCTGAGCGTTCAGTCTTTTCTAGGAAGACGTTACCATAAATTTTATGTTCGCTAAACCTTCCTATAGTGTAAGTTAACCCATTAGAATCTTTGTCTAGATATGGGTTGTCAATCTGTGTTGGATCCCCTGTCAAAATAACCTTAGTACCTTCACCAGCTCTTGAGATAATCGTTTTGACCTCATGGGGAGTCAGATTCTGTGCTTCATCGATAATAATAAACATTTTCGGAAGAGATCTTCCACGAATATAGGTGACAGCCTCCATCTCGATTTTTTTACTTTCCATCACCCATCTTAGCGTCTCATTTGCTTCATGCCCTGAAGAATCACATAAAAATTCCAGGTTGTCATAGATAGGTTGCATCCAGTTAAATAGTTTTTCCTCTTTAGTCCCAGGCAAATAACCGATATCTCTTCCTAGAGGAATCACAGGCCGGCTAACTAAAATCTTCGTATATAAATTTTCATCAAAAACTTTTCTTAAACCGCACGCCAAAGCTAAAAGGGTCTTCCCCGTTCCAGCTTGACCAATAAGAGTCACGAGTTTGATATCGTCTCTTAATAAAACGTCCATGGCGCATCGCTGTTCAACATTTTTAGGTTTTATACCCCAAATATTTCCTACTTTGAGCAGAGGTTCAATATGATTGCGGACAGGATCATATTTACCTACGGCTGATGAATGCTCAGGTGATGTCATCACGAAGTATTCGTTTGGAAAGGAATTAAAATCGGTGCGTTCTAGTAAACCGTCCTTGTAAAAAAGATCAATTTCATGCTTGCTAATCTCTACTTTCCTTATGCCTCTATAAATAGACTCATAAGAAAACTTTAAATTCTCGTAGTCTTCGGCTTCAATGCCAATAGCTTCAGCCTTGATACGAGCAGCAAAGTCTTTAGAGACAAAGATCACTTCGCGTCCCTCCTTTTGGAGGAGGTAGGCTGTTAAGATAATTCGATTATCATTGACCGTCAGAGTAAAAAAGTTAGGCATCTCCTCCCTCATTTCCAGCTGGATTCGAATCGTAGATCCATTGGGAAGCTTAACGCCTTGATGAAGGTTGCCTTCACCAAGTGTATGGAGAGAATCAAGTTTTCTAAAGACAGCTCTAGAGTTTTTACCCAGTTCATTTGGCAAACGCTTCATCTTGTCTAGTTCTTCAAGAACTGTTACAGGTATAATTACCTCACTTCTAGGAAATTTAATGATAGATTCTGGGTCATATAAAAGAACGTTAGTATCAATCACAAATGTTTTATCTTTCATCTGCTTCCTTCTTTAAAAACCTCGATTAAAAAGATATAAACTTAAATCATCCGTTTATATCTCGTCTTAGGGCTCTCTTTGTTTTAAGTCAGATATAGAAAAAAGATTATTTTTTAGCAGCATGTTTCTCATAAGACAACGAGTTACAACAAAATTTAGCGAACAAGACGCTCAAGTGCTAAATTCATTGACAAAAGTAAGAATCATTTTATAAAATGAATGCAGATGTAAAAGCATCTTTTTATAATAGGTATTTTATGTTTGTTAATGATAAATATTTTAGCTTTCCTCCATTTTTATCTACTAGCTGGGAGCACATTCTAGCGTTAAACCTTGAAGATGAGACACTTGTTGTCACATTAACAACAGGGAAAATGATTAAAATTCCTGAACTAGCGAAAGATCAATTGGAGTCGATTTTTAAAGCTCATGGCTATTATCTTGAAAGAGAAATCCATCGAAAAAGAAATCATGAAGTCGAACAAAAACTCCACTCTTCCCCCTTCTTTAGCAACTCCCACACGAATGAATTACCACTTCTTCGTTTTGGTATGGGAGCAACAGATGGCTTTGGATCGGCATTGCAACATAATCCAGCTCAAGCTAACTCACCGGAATTACCATCAGAAATTTTGGAAAAAATTTCAGCCATTGCAAAAGTTTTAGCTCCTGAAGATTTAAACCTCCTGCCTACCCCCGAAGAAAATTGCAATTGCTTTCACTGCCAAATCGCTAGATCCATTCGAACAAGCTTAGGTCAGCAATCAGATCCGATTGAAACAGAAGTCCTCAGCGATGAAATCGTCACTGACGAAGATCTTAAATTTCAAGACTGGGATGTCATTCAATCTGGAGACCAACTTTTTACGGTTATTAATAAGTTAAGCCCTGATGAAAAATACAGCGTTTTTCTCGGACAACCCATTGGTTGTACATGTGGAAAAACAGGTTGCGAGCACATTCACGTCGTTTTAAAAAGCTAAAAACACAAAACTTTGCATTTACTGCTTTTTTTGTTTGCCATCTATGAAGATGAAGTCGTAAAATTCACCCCTTAAGAACGAGGAGTTTAATTATGCGTAAGGGGTTATTTTTTGCTTGTGCTTCTATTTTTTGTTGCGTGAGCCAAATGTCTTTTGCCGCAGCTGAATCTTCGCAAAATGTTTCCGCATTTAGCCCATTCACCGGTAAAGTCATAAGCAATAAAGTAAGGCTACGTAATCAGCCAAACTTAGATGGGCAAATCATCAAAGAGCTAAAAAAAGGTGATATGCTTGTTGTATTAGGAGAGACTGATGAATTTTTTACTGTACAGCCTCCTGCAGACATTAAGGCTTATGTATTTAGAACATTCGTATTAGACAATCAGATTGAAGGTAATAACGTTAATGTCAGATTAGGTCCCGATTTGGAATCACCTATCATTGCAAAATTAAGCTCAGGTGATCGTGTTGATGGCCTTACTCTATGCTCTACCCATAATAAATGGTATGAAATTTCACCACCTGCTTCTGCACGTTTTTATGTCGCTAAAGATTACATCGAAAAAATCGGTGATGCTTCATTGATGGCAAAGCTACTCAAAAAAGAAGCAGAGTTGAGTAAGCTACTTGATTCTACATTGCAATTAAGCACAGTGGAGATGGCAAAAGAATATCCTGATGTTAATCTAGATACGATCACTAAAAATTATCATTTGATTATCCAGAATGGCCATGAATTTCCCGCTTTTGCTACTCAAGCTAAAGAACTATTAGCTCAACTACAAGAAGAATACTTGAATAAAAAAATTGCTTATCTCGAAGCTAGGGCATTTGAAAAACCAACAATTGTTAATCCTATTGTAGCAAAGCCAGAACCTGTATCTGTAAATCCACTTGCAGTTTCGCCAGCCTTGCAACCTGTGCCTCAATCACAAGGAGCTCTTTTCCCAATCGCTTGGAATCCAAAAGAAGAATCCATCTATAAATTTTGGTTAGGACAGAATGGAAAAGGTTCTATAGACGATTTCTATGTTGATCAAAGAAAAAAATCCGTCACTTTGAAAGGTAAGCTAGAGCTTTATAACCACACCATTAAAAATAGACCTGGTGACTATGTTCTTGTTAGTAAAGAACTTAATCAACCAATTGCTTATCTTTATAGCACTGTTGTTGATCTGGAAGATCAAATTGGCAGCGAAATTACTTTAGAAGGTGTGGAAAGACCAAATAATCACTTTGCTTACCCTGCTTATTTTGTCTTGTCACTGAACTAAGTATGGAAATTCGCGAATGGGCTGTCAGAATCTTGTCGGCCGATCATCTTGACGATAAACTATTTAAACCTGAGCTCCTTACTGATGAGGAGCCAGGGACCGCTATCATTTTTAAAGAACCGTGCCGTCCCCAAAACATGGGATTTAACAGGAGGAGTAAAGAAGAAAAGCTCCCTCCCTTTCAAGATTTACATCAAGAAGATAAACGAGCGATTTGTCTTCATCGTTTTGCAGGTCATGAACTTTTGGCCGTAGAAATCATGGCCTATGTATTGTTGGCATTTCCTGATGCCCCAAAAAACTTTCGCAAGGGAGTTGCTCATGTTCTTCAAGAAGAGCAAGATCATGTCAACTTATATAAAGAGCGATTAAAGGCTATGGATGTCAATTTCGGTGATCTTCCTCTTTATCGCCATTTTTGGACACACACACCCTACATCACATCGCCTCTTCATTATGTAAGCATGATGAGTTTAACTTTCGAGATGGCTAATTTAGATTTTGCTCCTATTTACGGCAAAACGTTCGCTCACGTAGGAGATCCGGCTTCGGCTGAGCTAATGGCGACGATTTTGAAGGATGAAATTTCTCATGTACGTTTTGGCTGGCAATGGCTAAAAAACTTAAAAAATCAAAATGAATCTGAATGGGACACCTGGGAAAAAATACTAAAAACAACCTTGTTAACGCCAAAAAGAGCGAAAGGCTTCTATCTTCACCCCGAACATCGCGAGAAAGCAGGGGTCTCACAAGAGTTTATTTCAAATCTAAAATTGAGCTAATTATTTTGGCTCCTCATCGATAGACTTTTCGGTCACCACGAATTCAATCCCACCCGTGATCGCAGCTATTTGGTTATAAACCCACAGAACTAGAATAGAGAAGATTAACGTGATACCTCCATAAAAGAATGGAGCCAGAAAAGCAAAGAAAGCACTTTCCCAATCGGGAACAAATAAGAGATAGACGGCATAAGGGAAGAAAAATAACGCCATTAATGCGAAATAAACCAATGCAAGCACTTTGCTTGTTTGAAAGACGGACAGATAACTTAAACGCTTTTTCATGGTTAACCTCATAAGTCTACCCATAACATACGGTTAGTTTCTTGTCTCGCATTCTTCTAAAGCCATCAACCTTGGGCTTTTTTCCACCACATTAACAGCTTTTAATTCAGTGTCTTGACTGAGGGTATGGTCCTTAAGTTTACGAGCTGTTACTAACACACGACTTTCTAAAGTGCCTACCGTTTTATTAAAAGATTCCACGGTTTGATCTAAATTTCTCCTCATTCCTTCAAAGTGCTCTACCATTTTTGCAATCCGTTTATAGAGTTCAGCCCCTAACTCTGAAACAATTTTAGCGTTTTCCGCGACTAGTTCTTGACGCCAACCATAGGCAACAGCTCGCAATAGTGCAATTAATGTTGTTGGTGTAGCTAAGATTACCTTTTGTTCAACCCCACATTCAATTAATGATGGGTCTTGCTCAAGAGCCGCACTAAAAAATGTTTCGCCGGGCAAAAATAAAACCACGAATTCTGGAACAGAAGGAAGCTGATCCCAATAAGATTTTGCTGAAAGCTGCGCGATATGGGTACGAATTTGACGGGCATGATCTTTAAGCTTCTGCCTCTTTAACTCATCATCTTGAACATCTAAAGCTTCTAAATAAGCTTGTAAAGGCGTTTTCGAATCGACAATAATGCTCCTATTATTAGGTAATTTGATAATCATGTCAGGACGTAGCTTCTTATTATCCGCATGGAAAGTTGCCTGTTCGAGAAAATCGCAATAAGAGACCATCCCTGCCATTTCCACTACCCTTCTTAGCTGCATTTCCCCCCAACGTCCTCTCACATGTGGCGCTCGTAAAGCTTGTACTAAGTTTGAAGTTTCCTTTTGAAGCTGTGTCTGCGTTAGAGCAACATGGCGAATTTGCTCATTAAGAGTGGCAAAAGATTGTGTGCGATCTTTTTCAATAGCCTCAATTTTTTGATCAAATTTAGCCAACTTTTCTTGAATGGGTTTTACAAGATCATCAAAAGCTTTGTGTTTGATGGCAAAGTCTCCTTTAGCAGACTCCTGTAGCTTTTCAAATTTAGCAGCCGCTAAATCTAAAAATGCATTAGCCTGGCCTTTGAAAATGTCGGAAGAGAGGGCTTTAAACGTATCAGAAAGCTTCGCTTGAGCATCTTGTAAAAGGGCCATTTTTTCCGAAAAAACCATTCTTTCTTTAGAAAGGATCACCTCTTTTTCGGTCAATTGCTGCTTCAAAAAATTTTTTTCTTCAGTTATTTCCCTTAATTCACATCCCTGTCTTAAAAAACGGGTGTTAAGATCTTGATAGAGTTTTTCATCATTGCGTTTTTCTAGCAAAAGCAAGCTATACCTATTCCAAAAATAGAAAAGGCAAACAAGAGCAACTAGAACAAAAACAACTAAAGTAATTTCAAAAACTGACATCTCTCAATCCATTCATATCATTTAAAAGCTATATCACTTGATTATATTAAACCTTTTTCTGCTAAAATGTCTTTCAGAAAATCGGAGAAGTATGAGAGTTGCTATTAAAAATCCTGAATGGGTCCTACCCTTAATTGTGGTCTTATTGCTCACCCCATTTTTTTCTCATTTAGACCTGGCTATCACCGGTTTTTTTTATTCAATAGGTAACGACCCTGTTGAGCATTTCGTCTCTCATCCAATTTTAGATTATTTATACCTGTATGGCCCCTATCCCGCTCAGATGACCGCTGGAATCGCTTCGCTCATTCTAGTATTATCTTATATAAGAAAATCTCTTACCAAATGGCGAGCACCGGCTCTAACTTTAATTCTCACTCTGTCCATGGGAGCTGGCTTTATTACACATCTGGCTCTGAAAGATCAATGGGGAAGGCCACGCCCCAAGCAGGTTAAAGAATTTGGTGGTTCACAAAATTTCCGCCCATTCTACCAGCCGAATTTTTTTAAACAACCGATGCCGTCTCGCTCTTTCCCGTGCGGACACTGCACCACAGGTTTTTTCTTTTTTGCTCTTGCTCTTATAGGAAAAAGAATGAAGAACAACACTTTAAAACGTATTGGCTTTACCCTTGCATGGTCATTGGGCATTGCATTAAGTGTGGCTCGAATTGCACAAGGGGGGCATTTTTTCAGCGATACTGTTTTTTCGGCCGCAATCATGTGGTACACAGCATTAATCATGGACTGGTTGGTTTACTCAAATGAAAACGCTTACTCAATCGCAAAAGCAAGTGTATGACTTTGTTTGCGACACTTTTCAGGAAACAGGGCGAACGCCAACTTTTCGTGAAATCCAAGATCATTTTAAATTTTCCTCTCTAGGCACCGTTTATAACTTTGTCAAAATTTTAAAACGGAAGGGTTTTTTTTCTGATCATCGACATTCTTCCATCTCTTTAACACAAGTTAAGCAAGAAGCAAGTCAAGAATGCCAAATCCCTTTTATTGGTTTGATCGCTCAAGGCTTTCCTATAGAAACATTTCCTCAGACGAAGAATGTCAGTCTCCCTTCTTCATTAGTGCCTACACCTGAAAATACTTACGTATTGAAAGCAAAGGGAGAAACGCTTAGCGAAGAGAGAATTTCTGACGGAGATCTTCTGATTGTAGAAGCGCGCCAAGAAGCTCACTATGGGGAAATTGTACTGGCGACGATTAATAACTACGACACAATCATCAAACGCTACTATCCAGAAGGCTCTTATGTTCGCTTGGAAGGAAGCCATGACCAACATCAACCTATCATTCTCGAAAAAGATGAAGTAACGATTCAGGGTATCCTCATTGGCCTGTGGCGCCATTATTAACATTTCAAAAAATCTTATTAATTTCCTTTTATCACCTCTCCAATTACGATTTGTCCCATACTTTTAATTGGAGTTATTATGAAATTTCCTATTTTTTCCTTACTACTGCTATCTTTTTTCGATCTCACTTTTGCCTCTTCACCACAAGTGATCCTTGAACAAAAAGAAATTCCTACCTTTTATATTCAATCAAATGAGCCATCGATCCAATGGCAGGTTTCTGACACTGAGCATTTCGACTGGATTCATCCCTCATTGGAAGGGGTTGGGGAAGAAAATGTGATGATCTTGCCCGAAGAAGCTCAAGCTGAAATGATGGCAAATCAAGAATACTATTTTCGTTGCAGAACACTTAATGAAGGAACAATTGGCCCATGGACCGCCACAGAATCTTTTAATTTTTGGGAAGATATCCCTGTTCAACACAATTGGATTAAAAGCCAAGATTTGGATCAAGAAAGCTGGGACCAAGTCCTTCCTCACCTTCTTCCTTTTCATCATCCTCTTAAGAAAAAACTCGATGGGATTTTCGCAAAACAGCGAGCAACCGCTTCTGTTAAAGCAATGGAAAAAGCGGGCTTTAGCACTTTACATTTGAGAAAGTGGGATAACATCCTTGTTGCAGTGCATGATAAGTTAAAGGGCTACCTTATTAAGACTTATCTTGATGACCAAATTGGCATCTCTGAAGTTTATGAACTAACCAAAAGAATCAATGGTGCATTGGCCATTAGGCAAGCAATTGATGAATTAAACTATCATCCTTTTTTCAAAGTGCCTAAAAAGTGGCTGTACCTTCTCCCAGAATCACCAGATACTAGATCTGGAACGCAAAAGAAACATTTTGTTCTTATTGCTGAAGATATGAGCCTCGTCAGTAGCGTTGCTAATGCAAAAAAATGGAAGAAAAAAATCACCAAAGATCACTTAAAAGCGCTTTATCACTTGCTGAATCATGTAGGCCTAAAAGATTCAGTATTTATTGCTAATATTCCTTTTTCTAAAGATGGCAAAATCGCTTTTGTAAATACTGAACATCACCATGATTGGCCTGTTCCCTTTTACAGATTAACACATTTCCTTTATCCAGAAATGCAAACATATTGGAATCATCTCATTATGACAAACGGCAAAGGCTAGGCCTTTTAGCCATCTTGCTCCAGTAGCGGGATGGCTTTTAATCCAACTCTTCAGGATCTGGCTCAAAATCTTCCAAAGCAGTCACATCTTTGCCTGTCACAACGCGAATAACAGAGAGCCCCCAAGAAACCATTAAATATCCCCAAGAGATTGCAGCGAACATCACGGGAAAGTGATTGAGAATGCCATAAAAAATCATAACAGCCACAATGACAGTAATCAGAACTAGCTGAAAGGAAGCCACACGGATACGTAAAGTTTTTAAACTGGGGAATTTCCAACGGCTAATCATAAAGTAACCAATGACAGTTAGAATCCCAAAGAGCAACCAAGCTCTCGTCTCCTCTGACATGGTTAAAACAGCGTGCATTTCTTCAGAAGCAAGTAAAAGATTAGCAGACACGACAGCAGCAGCACCGGCTGGTATCGGAAGTCCTGTAAAGTTTTTCTGGCCAGCGAGAACTAGATCAGGATTGTCTTTATCTCTTAAATTGACAACATTGAAACGCACTAACCTAAGCACTCCACAGACCGTGTAAATCATTGCGGCAGCTGTCAAAAAAAAGGAAAGAACCGTACCTGGGGTAATAGATAAGCTCTTTAAAACAATAATAGAGGGACCAACACCGAAAGTAATCGCATCGGCGAGCGAATCAAAAAGTCCTCCGAAACTACTTTCTGCCTTTAATGCTCTCGCTAAAGCGCCATCGATTAAATCTGCAAAAGCAGCAAGGAGTAACAAACCTGCCGTAGCCGTAAGAACATGAATATCAACTGCCCCTACAGGTGTCATGTTCATTTTAAAAATAACAAACAAACCACAAGTCAGAGCAAATGCTGTAACAATGTTAGGGAGAACGGGAAGTTTACGCATTTTATTCATCTTCTTTCTTTTAGAAATTTTTGTTTAAGATTATATCGTTTATTTACTTTTTTGTTAAATCAAGAGATCATTACCCCTAAACCCATTGGGTAAATAGATCGAATAGATAAAGAGAGTAGAAAAGCATGGATTATTCCCCTTTTAACCAAATTGGATATGAGTATAACGGCTGCAAAGTCACCAAAGTTCTGCCTATTCCTGAGCTACAATGCATCCTGCGTGAATTAATCCACGAGAAAAGCGGCGCCTCGATCATGCATATTGAAAATGAGGACACAGAAAACCTATTTTGCCTTTCTTTTCAGACGTTGCCAGATAGCTCAAATGGTGTCGCACACATTCTTGAACATACTGTTCTTTGCGGCTCCAAGAAGTTTCCTGTAAAAGATCCTTTTTTCGCTATGGGACGCAGAAGCTTAAATACATTCATGAATGCTTTGACAGGGTCTGATTTTACCTGTTACCCCGCTGCCTCTCAAATCGAAAAAGATTTTTATAATTTGCTAGAAGTGTATTTAGATGCTGTCTTTAACCCAAAATTACATGAACTTAGCTTTCGCCAAGAAGGTCATCGCTTAGAATTTGATGCTTTTGACGACTCCACAACACCTCTTATCCATCGTGGCATTGTTTTTAATGAAATGAAAGGGGTCATGAATTCTGCTAGCTCTCGCTTGCAAGAGCTTTTATCTGCTCAGCTTTTCCCTCACTTAACTTACGGTTATAATTCTGGTGGTGATCCGAAAGTAATTCCCTATCTCTCCTATGAGGAATTAATCGCTTTTCATAAAAAATACTACCACCCAAGCCGGTGTTTGTTCTTCTTTTATGGTCATTTACCACTAAAAAGCCACCTTGATTTTCTGCTAGAACGAACACTAAACAATGTTGAAAAAGCACCTCCTTTACCAGCTCTACCTCATCAGCCACGTTACAAAGAACCGGTTCGCGTTGTGTGCTCTTACCCATTAGCTCCGCATGAAGATGTTGATGAAAAAACGTATATTGCCTTTGGCTGGCTCACCTGTTCCCTCGTTGAGCAGGATATCTGTTTAGCCTTAAGCATTTTAGAAATTATTTTAATGGATACCGATGCCTCTTTGCTTAAACGCAAGCTGATGCAGTCAGGTCTTTGTAAACAAGCAAGTTCTTCTATTGACAATGAAATCAGCGAAGTTCCCTTCTCCATTACTTTAAGGGGATGCAAAGAAGAAAACGCCGATGAAATCGAGAACTTGATTTTTAGCTCTCTTAGGGAAATCGTTGAGACAGGTATTCCTTCAGATCTCATCGAAAATGCGATTCATCAAATAGAGTTTTATCGAAGTGAAATTACTGGTGATCATTCTCCTTTTGGCCTTTCTCTGTTTTTCCGCTCAGCCCTTTTTAAGCAACATGGCGGAAAACCAGAATATGGTTTAATGATTCACTCTCTTTTTGAGGAGTTACGAAATCGGGTTAATTGTGATAAGGATTTCTTTACAAAATTAATTCAAAAATACTTTTTAGATAACACCCACTTTGTTCGCATTGTATGCAATCCAGATAAGGGATTAGAACAAAAAGAGCTAGAGGAAGAGAAACAAATTTTAGAAGATCTAAGGCAACGGCTCTCTGAAGAGGAGAAAGAACATTTAATTGAAGAAGCAAAAAGGCTAAGGCTTTTTCAAAAAGATCAGGAAGATGAAGATTTAGACATTCTACCTAAAATTGATGTTGATGATATCCCTAGAAAAGCTCGTCATTTTCAGTTGGATCATCAAGTGATCGATCATCTTCATATCTATCATCATAACTGCTTTACGAATGATATTATCTATGCAGATCTAGCTTTTTCTCTCCCAGCTATCTCTGAGGAGGATCTTTTCTTTGTTCGATTGCTTTCTGTCCTCCTACCTCAGATTGGGGCAGGTGATCGTAATTTTGAGGACAACTTACATTATATCCAAGCTCATACGGGCGGTGTTTCCACTTACCTAGCATTGAACTTGCAAGCAGAGGACGCTTCTCGATTCTATCCCTCTTTTCATATTCGAGGAAAAGCTCTTCACCGAAAAGCCGAAAACTTATTTGTATTGATCAAGGATATGGTTGAACAAGCCAACTTCATTGATTTAGAAAGAATAAAAACAATTTTAATCAAACAAATTTCGGGACTTGAAAGCAGCCTTAATTCACAAGCTTTAAGATATGCGATTAACCTATCATCGGCCGGTTTAAATCTTCCTTCAAAGATTGCCGATGAATGGTATGGGCTCCCTTATTACTGGAAGCTTAAGGACCTTGTTAACCAATTTGAAGAGAAAAAAGATTTTCTTCTTAAGAAACTGACTTATTTAAAAAATAACTTGTTTTGCGGAGGGACATGTGACCTTATTATTAGCTCTGATGAGAAAATTTTTAGTGCATTATATAGCAGAAACTTTTACGGCCTATCAAAATTAAAAATGCACTCGTGTGCTCCTTGGCGTTGTGATTACCCATTAACTCCTGTCTCATCGCAAGGAAGAATGATCGCCTCTCAAGTGGCTTTTAGTGGAAAAGTATTCCCAACCGTATCGTATATTCACCCTGATTCTCCAGCTCTTAATATTGCTTCTTATCTCTTTGACAACCTTGTGTTGCATAGGAAAATTCGTGAGGAAGGTGGCGCTTATGGTGGTGGGTCGGTATGTAATTCCCTCTCGGGAAATTTCTATTTTTACTCCTACCGAGATCCCAATATTTTTAAAACCTTTGAAGCTTATCAATCCGCTGTAGAAACAATTGCTCAGGGTGATTTTGATGAGGATGATCTTGAGGAAGCGAAATTTGAAATGATCCAAAGCCTGGACTCTCCAGTGGCTCCCGGAAGTCGAGCTATTGTCGCTTATAGCTGGATGAAAGAGGGTAAAACTTATCAAGTCCGCCAAAAATTTAGAGATGCTATTTTAGCCATGACTAAAGAAGAAGTGATTAATGCAGTTAATAGGCAGATCGTTCCTAATCTTAGCAAAGGAGCAAATGTTGTTTTTGCAGGAAGGGATCTTTTGGAAAAAGAAAACCTACTTTTTATCCATGCGGATCAGGAACCTTTAAATATTTTATCTCTTGAAGCGCCCATTGCTTAATGGGCTGCTGATTTGATCTTCTAAGGGGTATCACTTTGAGAGCAATCGTTTACCTCGCTTCCTCCTCTCTTTCATCAACAAACAAATTAATTATCATATACACAAAAAATAATTAACAGTTAAAATAGTTTGAAGAGTTAATCAAATTATTTATGAAAGTCGAAGGTTTTAACCATTTATTCAATCCTTTTTCTCAAGGACCAGTTAAACTGAAAAAATGGCAAAAGGGAGTGGCGATCACAAGCCTAGTGGTGTTAGCGCCACTGCTTTTATTCCCTGGTTTAATTGCTTTTTGGGGTTTGACTTATTACTTCAAAGCCACTCAACTTAAACTTTACGAACAAGATCATCAAAGTACAGCCAATCGAACGAATTCCGTTTCTACAAAAACTCTCCCCACCAGACAACGCGATCATTCTTCTATAAAAGATCCCACACTTTCCTCACCGACACAGTCTAGGAACTCCTTTTTATTAAGTAAAGGCGATAACAGTCTCCCAACACCTTTGTCAGATCTTGCTGAATCGAAGCAGCTACTACAGGAAGAATTAGAGAGATTCCATGCTTCAAGCGACACACAGAAGTACTTACAAATTCTTCGCTCCTCTGTCATTGTTAATAAAATCGCGCTTTTAGAAAAAATTAAGGAGCAATCCCCTAACTGGCCAGAATATCTTCGTTACCTGTATTTTCATGAGCCTAAGGACTTCCATGTCTTGTTTGGTGTGGTCTTAGAGGATAGCAGTTCTAACGAATATTTAGATTTTGTAAGAGCCCTTGATCAACAACTCGATGCCTATTTGGAGGCTTTTAATCATTGCCAAGTGATATCTGGGGATCAAATTTTGCTCACTCATCAAGCCTTACTCCGTTACATTAACCATTCTTTCTTTGCCAATAGCGAAGAGCAAGAAGCGACTAACTTCCCTGCTGAAGAGTGTGAGCGATTAAAAGAGACTTTAAATTCATACTTATTCGATAAACGGCTCAAGATTTCAGAAGAAAACCTAACCGCCTATCTCGACTTTGCTCTTAACTATGATATTCCCTTGATAAGGGAAGAGTGCAAAAAATGGATTTTAGAAAATTTGGAAGATATTGGCATTGATGCGATTGAATTGTTTGAGATCGCTGATCAATATGATTTAGAATCAATAAAATCAGAGCTTGCTCAGACACTCATTCAAATGCACCAAGAAAACACAGGTTGGTCTCAATTACAAAGTATCACATTAGAGAAGTGGCTACCAAGGATTAACCATTTAGAAATTTATAATGATCTTCATGAGGACCTTGAGCCATTATTAAATTTCTGTACTCGCTTGCATTCATTAAAAATTAAGATTTATAAAAAAGAAACGATCAACTTATTAAAAAAATTTCCCAAACTTCAAAAGATTGAGCTTATAGCACCTAAAAATGAGTCTGATTACATTCTCGACGATGAAGATCTAAAAAATCTTCAGGCGTTACCCATCAGCCTCATTGAATAACCATAAGATTAGTCTACGGCAACTAGTTCTTGCGAAAGTTGCTTATTGCGAGCGTGGTAGGTGGCACCTACCGACTCAATGACAGCACCTCCTAAGCAGACCTCATCGTTATAAAAGACCACAGACTGTCCTGTTGTGATGGCCCTTTGAGGCACAAGAAAACGCACATGAACCTTGCCATTTTCTATTGATTCAATAACCGCAGGCTGATCAAGCTGCCGGTAGCGAATTTTTGTCTTACATTGAAAAGGGAATTGCCTTGGGAGATCACCAATAAAGGTGAGATCTTTGGCTATTAGTTCATCAGCAAAAAGAGCTGGATGTAGTGCTCCTTGTTCGACATAAACAACATTTCTAACTAGATCCTTACCAACGACAAACCAGGCGTCTCCTGCTCCCCCAATGGCTAATCCTTTACGTTGACCGATGGTGTAATAAGGAATGCCTGAGTGACGGCCGATAACCTTGCCATCTAGAGTTTCAAAATTCCCAGGTTCATATTGAAGATGCTTGCTTAAAAACTCTTTAAAATTACGCTTTCCGATAAAGCAAATACCGGTGCTATCCTTCTTGGTCGCTGTGACAAGTCCGGCCTCTAAGGCTAGGCGTCGCACTTCTGCTTTCTCTAAGTGACCGATGGGGAAAAGGACCTTGTCTAGTACTTGCTCTTTGATCGCATGAAGAAAGTAGGTTTGATCTTTCTGAGGATCTTTTCCTTTAACTAGGCATTGCCGACCATTAAGCAAAAGATTTTGGCAGTAGTGCCCCGTGGCTAAGAAATCGGCACCTAATTCTAAAGCCTTTTCTAAAAAAACCTGAAATTTGATTTCTCGGTTACAAAGAATATCGGGATTTGGGGTATTGCCTGCTAAACATTCTTTTAGAAAATGGTCAAAGACTTGCGTTTGGTATTCTTTGACGAAATTAACCGAATAGTAGGGAATGCCTATTTTGTTACATACATTGACGACATCTTCAAAATCGAGAGCAGCTGGACACACTCCATCGTCTTCTTCTTCCCAATTTTTCATAAACATGCCGATCACGTTAAATCCTTGCTGTTTAAGCAGTAACGCTGACACAGAAGAGTCCACCCCTCCAGACATCCCAACAACTACAGTAGGCTTCGCCATTGAATACTCTTTTTATCAATTTTAATTTAGATATTCTAGCCAAATAAGAATTAATTAAAAAGAATTTAATAAACCAGCCAAAGAAAGTCTTTCTTTAAAAAAAAACAAAACGTTATTATTTTAACTTAAAAAAAAAGAGAAATGCTATGAAGGTTGATTGTTGTAACCATTTATTTAATCCATTTTCACAAGGGCCTGTTAAATTAAAAACTTGGCAAAAAGGAGTTGCGATCACAAGCTTAGTCGCGTTAACACCGTTACTTTTATTCCCGGGTTTAATAGCTTTTTGGGGATTGACCTATTATTTTAAAGCCACTCAGCTCAATCTTCATGAGCAAGACGCTAGTACAGCTCGCAAGGCCCATGCTGTTTCTAGGGAGATCCTTAGCAACGACGATCTTCCGTCCGCAGATGACATCGTGCTTCCATTTTCGAATCTTTCTCCATTAGAGCAGTTACATGAAGAGTTAGAACATCTACACTATTTTGGGAAAATACAAAACTCCTTCAACAATCTTCGTTCATCTAACGCTGATAAGGTAGCGATTTTTGAAAGGCTTAAAAAGCAAGTGCCTTCTTGGCAAGAATACCTAGGCTATCTCTCGCAACATCAATTTGAAGACTTTAACCTCCTATTTGGCATTGCCTTAGATACGGAAACCCCTGAAATCTATATGGATTTTATCAAGGCTCTTGACCCTGGACAACTTAATGAACATCTAGAGCTCCTGAACAACTGCCAGGTTATATTTGAAGACAACGTCCTACCTGTTCACAAAACATTACTGCGACATATAAGCCCCTACTTTGCCAGCATGTTCTCCAGCGAAATGATCGAAGCTCAAACCAATGAAATTCATCTAGAGGAAAAAGAAGACTATGAGTTATTTGAGGAACTGCTTCCTAGTGTGATGGGTTTTTACTTTTTCGATAAAAAATTAGACCTTTCAGCCGAAAATCTAACAAAATATCTTGAACTAGCTAATAAATACCAACTTTCCCTACTTGAAGAAACTTGTAAAAAATGGATCTTTAAAAACTTTGACAGTATTGATTGCTATAGTCTTTTTGATTTAGCTGATCAATATTGTCTGGAATCGATAAAATCAACCCTTGTACAGGAGATACTTCAAACATACAGAAAAAGTGTTGGTTTCACCCAATTACAAAAGCAGATGCTATCGCAATGGTTACCACGAATTGAAAACTTGGAAATTCAGAACAATCTTTATGACGAACTTGAACCCTTACTCAACTTGTGCACTAACCTACATACTTTAAACATTACGCTTCACGATAAGCAGACGATACAATTATTAAAAAAATTACCGTCGCTTGATAATCTTGCGATAACTCCTCTCTACAGATGGGACTTTTTTAGAGGAGAACATGGAATGGAAGATCTTCAAGATTTACCTATTACATCGATTAGACTAACAGATTCGATATCGACAGTAACAGATGAGGTGCTAGAGCATTTAAAAAATTTACCTCTTAAAAGCCTTACCCTACCTCGCAACAACATCATAACTGATAAAGGTTTAGCTCATTTAAAAAAACTACCCCTCGAATCTCTTGTTTTAGAGTCACTCCATCGAATTACACACCAAGGGCTCGAGCATTTAAAAGATTTACCCCTTAAAAGTCTTACCCTACGAGTAGGCGAATACATAACTGATGAAGGTTTAGCTCATTTAAAAAAATTACCCCTAGAATCCCTTGTTTTACAATCACTAGATCTAATTACAGACCAGGGGCTAGAGCATTTAAAAGATTTACCTCTTAAAAGCTTTACCTTATACAATTGCCAAGGGATAACTCATAAGGGTTTAGCTCATTTAAAAAATTTACCTCTCGAATCTCTTGTTTTACAATCACTAGAAATTACAGATCAAGGGCTCGAGCATTTAAAAGATTTACCTCTCGAATCTCTTGTTTTACAATCACTAGAAATTACAGATCAGGGGCTCGAGCATTTAAAAGATTTACCTCTTAAAAGTCTTATCTTAGATCATTGCTTTGGCATTACTGATTACGGTTTAGCTTATTTAAAAAATCTACCCATCGAATCTCTTGTTTTAAAGTCACTCCATCACATTACAAACCAAGGGCTAGAGCATTTAAAAGATTTACCCCTTACAAGCCTTACCATAAGATACAACCGAACAATAAATGATAACGGTGTAGCTCACTTAAAACATTTACCCCTCGAATCTCTTGTTTTAGAGTCAATAACACTTACACACCAGGGACTAGAGCATTTAAAAGAATTACCCCTCAAATTTCTTGCTTTAGAGGCAATCGATGAAATTACGGATCAATGTTTTGAACATTTAAAGGATTTATCTTTAAAATCGCTTGCTTTGTATGCATTACCTTCCGTTACTGATCAAGGACTAGCCCATCTAGAAGGGTTACCGCTAAGATCATTGACAATAGAAAGGTGTGGTCGAATCACGCATCGCCATATCTTAAATTTAAGAAAAGCAATGCCTCATACGCGAATTGTCTTTCTAACTTGAAAAACGATATAAAACCATGCAATGGAAAACCAATTCAAACTCATAACATAAAATTAGTATTAAGGAGGATTAGCTTACCTAAGACTGGCATTAGCCACCACCATTAGTAGATAAGCTTTTCCCTTGACATCTCGATCACCGATGCACCTAAAAATCTAACAGAGAAATACTTCACTCCTTCAAAACAAAATGATACTATTTTAAGATCAAAAAAGAGACATCTTATGAAGGTTGATTGTTGTCATCATTTATTTAATCCATTTTCACAAGGATCTGTTAAATTAAAAACTTGGCAAAAGGGAGTTGCGATCACAAGCTTAGTCGCGTTAGCGCCGTTGCTTTTGTTCCCTGGTTTAATTGCTTTTTGGGGATCGACCTATTACTTTAAAGCCACTCAGCTTAACCTTCAACAACAAGATACCGAGAATGCGGTAAGTAGAACACACACAGTTTCCAGAAAAACTCTCTCCTCAACCGATAGCAACAATGACACCTCCATTGAAGACACAAGCAGCTCATCTGACAAAGAATCTACAATTTCCTCTTCACTCAACAGCTTGCCTTTACCATCATTAGTTAGTGAAGATTCTTATTCCGATATCGACGAATCCGTAGACGAAGATGAACCTGTGCTTCCTTTTTCCAATCTCTCTGAAATAGAACTGTTACATGAAAAGTTAGAACGATTCCATTATTCCGCTAAAATAAAAAAATATTTTAACTCTCTTCATTCATCTAAGATTGATAAGATAGCGATTTTTGAAAGACTTAAAAAGCAAGTGCCTTCTTGGCAAGAATACCTAGGCTATCTCTCGCAGCGTCAATTTGAAGACTTTAACCTCTTATTTGGCATTGCTTTAGATACGGAAACCCCTGAAATCTATATGGATTTCATCAAAGCTCTTGACCCTGGACAACTTAATGAACATCTAGAGCTCCTGAACAACTGCCAGATTATATTTGAAGGCAATGTTCTACCTGTTCACAAAACACTGCTGCGGCAGATTAGCCCCTACTTTGACAAGATGTTTTCTAGCGGCATGAGTGAAGCTCAAACCAACGAAATTCACCTACAAGAAAAAGAAGACTATGAGTTATTTGAGAAGCTGCTTCCTAGTGTGATGAGTTTTTACTTTTTCGATAAAAGATTAGATCTTTCAGCCGCCAATCTAACAAAATATCTTGAATTAGCTAATAAATACCAACTTTCGCAACTTAAAGAAACTTGCACAACATGGATCTTAGAAAACTTTGAGAATATTGATCGTTATGATCTTTTTGATCTAGCTGATCAATATTGCTTGGAATCCGTAAAATCAACCCTTGTACAGGAGATTCTTCAAGCGTACCACAGCCAAAAACGCGTTTTCTCGCAATCACAAAAGCAGTTATTAGTGAATTGGGTGCCAAGAGTTAGACACTTAGAAATTCAAGATGACCTTGGTGACGAACTTGAACCGTTGCTCAACTTGTGTACTAACCTACACACTTTAAACATTACGCTTTATGATAAGCAGACGATAAAATTATTAAAAGAATTACCGTCACTTAAAAATCTTGCGATAACTGACCTCTACAGCCGGAACTCTTATAGAGAACATGGTATGGAAGATCTTCCCAATTTACCTATTACGTCGATGAGACTAATGGATTCGATTTCACCAGTAAGAGACGAGGCGCTAGAGCATTTAAAAGATTTACCCCTTAAAAGCCTTACCCTACGAGGAAGCAGATACATAACTGATAAAGGTTTAGCTCATTTAAAAAAATTACCTCTCGAATCTCTTGTTTTAAATTCACTAGATCAGATTACAGATCAAGGGCTAGCGCATTTAAAAGATTTACCTATTAAAAGACTTACCCTAAGATACTGCAAATGGTTAACTGATGACGGATTAGATCATTTAAAAAAACTACCCCTCGAATCCCTTGTTTTAGTTTCACTAAGACAAATCACAGACAAAGGGCTAGAGCATTTAAAAGATTTACCCATTAAAAGCCTTACCCTAAGAGACTGCTCTGGCATAAATGATAAGGGTTTAACTTATTTAAAAAAACTACCCCTCAAATCTCTTGTTTTAGAGTCACTAGATCAAATTACAGATCAAGGGCTAGAGCATTTAAAAGATTTACCCATTAAAAGCCTTACTCTAGGACAATGCCAAAGTATAACTGACCATGGTTTTGCTCATTTAAAAAAGTTACCCCTCGAATCTCTTGCTCTAGATTTCCTAGAACAAATTACAGACCAAGGGCTGAAACATTTAAAAAAATTACCCCTTAAAAACTTTATCTTAGATGGCTGCTTTAGCGTATCTAATAACGGTTTTGCTCATTTAAAAAAATTACCCCTCGAATCTCTTGTTTTAAAATCACTATTACAAGTGACAGACCAAGGGTTAGAGTATTTAAAAGATTTACCCCTTAAAAGCCTGACCCTAAGATACTGCTCTGGCATAAATGATAAGGGTTTAATTTATTTAAAAAAACTACCCCTCGAATCTCTTGTTTTAGAGTCACTAGGACAAATTACAGGCCAAGGGCTAAAGCATTTAAAAACATTGCCTCTCGAATCCCTTGCTTTAGAGGCACTGGATGAAATTACGGATCAATGTTTTGAACATTTAAAGGATTTATCTTTTAAATCGCTTGCTTTGTATTCATTACCTTACGTTACTGATCAAGGACTAGCCCATCTAGAAGAGTTACCTCTAAAATCATTTACAATAGAAAGGTGTGGTCGAATCAAGCGTCGCCATATTGCAAATTTAAGAAAAGCAATGCCTCATACGCAAATTGTCTTTTTACCTTGAAAACGTTATAAAACCATGCAATGAAAACCAATTCAAACGCATAAAATAAAATTAGTATCAGGAGATTAGCTTACTTAGTTACCTCATTAACAGGGGATAAGCTTTTTCCTTGTATAATTTTTGTGCAATAGAAGATATCATTAATAATTTGCGAACATCGGATGATGCGCCATCAGATGCACTTTCAAAGCTGTCAAGCCGAGGAACAAGCAAAAAATTTACCAGAAGTGACCAACACCAATAATTTTAGAATTTTCGTAGGGCCGCAATTCCAGCATTAATATGATCACCCATTCCGACGCCTAGTTTCCCGTAACCTACTCTCGACAACTAAACCCTCCGGTGAGAAGTCTCCAACAAACGTTTCGCACTCGTAACTGGTAACTTTCTCTTTACATAGTTTAGATTTAGGCGGCTCATCATCGCTAAATAAGTGAGCCTTTGAACTGCTAAATAACGTCAGTTCGACGTTAGCTTGAGATCAAGAAAATAATTGAAGAAAAAGCTCCTCTATTGGTTATGCTTGTTCATCACAACTTGCTAAACCAAAGAGGAGAAAATGATTAATCTGATAGAACTTTTCTGTACTATAGACGACTTTTGGAAAAATTTCGATAAGTTATGGGAAAAAAGATTGCTTGCTGAAGAGATACAGAGATCTAAAAGGGTCCCAGGACTATCCCCAAGCGAGATTATGATATTGGTTATTCTATTTCATATTGTGGGATACAGAAATTTTAAGACTTTTTATAAAGGTTATGTCTGTAATTATTTAAAACAAGATTTCCCCAATCTTCCCAGTTATAATCGATTTGTAGAGTTGAAGGCACAGCTTGTATTTCCATTGCACTGCTATCTAATGTCTCGCCTTGGAAAATGTTCTGGCATATCCTTTGTTGATTCAGCAGCATTAGAAGTTTGCCATCCGAAACGCATTCATAATCATAAAGTATTTAAAGGAATAGCAAAGCGAGGAAAAACATCCGTAGGTTATTTCTATGGCTTCAAGCTACATTTAGTCGTTAATGAAGAAGGAGAGCTTTTAGCTTATATGATTACGACAGGTAATACAGACGATAGAAAACCTGTTCCTGAATTAACAGAGAAGGTTTTTGGTAAGGTTTTCGGAGATAAAGGATATATTTCATCAGACTTATTTGAAAAACTTATGACTAAAGGCGTTCACTTATCACAAAGATAAAATCGAACATGAAAAATAAGCTTATGCCTTTAATGGATAAACTTTTGCTGCGAAAAAGAGGCGTTATCGAAGGTTAGAGCATTTATGTAAAGTAATATCGTATGACAGGATGGCAATATGACTGTATTACAGTATTTAAGAAAACCATTAAGTTGCATGATTTTTACATAAAAATTCTTGCAAAACTCCAAGATTGTGGTATACTTAATTACAGGAGGGTAAGAGAAATGACAGCATTACAAGAAATCAGGACTCATCTAAATCCTGGACAAGTCTATAGACGATCAGACATCGAAAAATGGTCGAATGCTGTTGATCGTCATTTAAGCCAGCTTCAAGAAGAAAAAGCTCTATTTAAGCTATCAGGTGGAATGTACTATTGTCCGAAAGAATCTCCATTTGGGCCAGTACCTCCAACCGACGATGAACTTGTAAAAGCTTTCCTAAAGGATGATAGATTTCTATTAATGACTCCTAATGCCTATAACAGTTTAGGAGTTGGAACCACTCAACTCTATAATGAAACTATCGTATACAACCATAAACGACATGGTGTCTTCCAATTGGGAATGCGATCTTTTCGGTTTGTCCTAAAACACCACTTTCCATCGGATCTCTGTGAAGAATTTTTGCTGGTTGATCTTGTAAATCATATCGATCAATTGGCTGAAAACCGAGAATGGGTCTTAAGTCTGGTAAAGACAAAAGCACAATCAATGAATCAAGAACATCTTAAAAATGCCCTTTTAAATTATGGTGGAGTACGCGCAAAAAAGGTGCTTAAATTCATCGCGGAAATATAGATAATGACCGACTATTTGCATAATCATCCAAATTTCAATGACCTTATATTGATTTTATCAAATGAATTGTCCATCAGCCCTGTCCTTATAGTTAAGGATTATTGGATAATGCATTGTCTATACGGACTCCAAAGTCAAGGTATGGATTTTCAAATGAAGGGAGGGACTTCTCTTTCCAAAGGGTACAATCTTATTCAACGCTTTTCTGAGGACATAGATATACTTATAGAGCCACCTAAAGAAATATCCGTTTATGTAGGACGAAATCAAAATAAGGAGATTCATAGAGATAGTCGACGACATTTTTATGATTGGCTCGCGCAAAACATCAAAATAGACGGGATTTTAAAAAGTGAGCGCGATACGGTATTTGATGATGATAAGTATAGAAGCGGAGGGATCAGGCTTTATTACCAAACATCTTACAGTCATCCAAAAGATCTCAAAGATGGGATTCTTTTAGAGGTTGGATTTGATGATGTCACACCAAATTTCCCAAAAACAGTAAGTTCTTGGGCGTATGACTATGCTGAAAAAAAGGTAGATATCCGCGATAATCGAGCTAAAAATGTCCTTTGCTATCACCCTGGATATACACTTGTTGAAAAGCTTCAAACCATCTCTACGAAATTTCGGAAACAGCAGGCACAAGGCACCTTTTCCGAAAATTTTATGCGGCATTACTACGATGTCTATCGTTTGTTAAAAAACCCAGAAATCCAAGAATTTATTTTAACGCAGGAATATAAGGATCACAAAGAAAAGCGATTTCGAAGTGGAGACAATCCAATCATAGTGGAGAATGAAGCATTTTTCCTTAGAGAAAAAGAAACAAGACAGAAATATCAGAATGAATATGAGCTAAGCCAATCTCTCTATTACAAGGAGAAACCTACTTTTCAAGAAATATTACAGACAATAGAAAAATTTGCATATAAATTGTAATATTGTTGTGAAAAACTCACTTTGCCTAAAATTTAGCCTCGATCCTGATAGCCAAAATCCTTAACGTGCTTTATAATCCGAATTCTGAGCTGACCCCTTTTTAGTCGATTTGCTTTGCTTGTAAAGCGAGTTGTTGCCATCTTGATTCAAACTCTTCTTCTGAAATCGTCTTCGATGGATATTTCTGAGCTCCAATGTAATGCAATCCATGGTACCCAATTTGCCTGTCTAATTTCTGGATTGCGGCTTCTAAGCTTTTTAGGTTATCCTCGCGGTCATCAATAAAGATGATTCTTTCTGGGGATAGTTTGTTTTTTCGATAAATGATAAAAAGGCTTCTCCCTTTGAAACGACTGTTCCATTCACAAAGAGGATTCCGTTGAAATAATTCGAATAATACCCACGATAAGAAGCTAAATTTTCAAATATAAGTGGCGCTTTATAGGGTGCGGACTCAGAAAAATCAATACCTAGACAGCGCAAACTACTGACACGCCATTGACCCTTGCCCCGTAAAAACCATCCGAGAAGAAATAGAGATTCGTGCTAAAATTTAACAAATTTAAGGTACGAATAATGAAAAAAAGATTCTCAGAGGAACAAATCATTCAAATACTAAAAGAAGTTGAAGCAGGTTCAACGGTGGCTGATGTCTGCCGCAAATACAGCGTAGCTCCTGCCACCTACTATTCTTGGAAAGCGAAATTTGGTGGGATGAGTGTCTCTGAAGCACAAAGATTAAAAGCCTTGGAAGAAGAAAATAGGAAATTAAAAAGACTAGTGGCTGATTATGCACTTGATAATGTGGCTTTAAAGGACCTTTTGTCAAAAAAGTGGTAAGCCCGCAGGCAAAGAGAAAAGCCATGAATGACTTAATAGTCAATCATGGCATAAGTCAAAGGCGGGCTTGTCGTTTGCTCTCTTTTGATAGATCTGTAGGGCGCTATAAGCACAAATGAAAAATGACACAGGAATAAAGGCTAAAATTATTTCGATTGCGCATGAAAGAAGAAGATTTGGCTATCGCAGAATTTGTATCTTGCTAAAGAGAGAAGGGTTAAAAATTAATCATAAGAAGGTATACCGGCTGTACAAAGAAGCCGGTCTCAAAGTCAAGAGGCGAGGAGGAAGAAAGAGAGCTTTAGGATCCAGGATAGTACCTGAAGTGCTTTGTAAACCAAATCAAAGATGGTCTCTTGATTTTGTTTCAGATGCCTTGGCTAACGGAAAACGGCTTAGGATTCTAACTATTGTGGATGATTTTACAAGGGAAAATCTTAAAATGGTGGTAGATACATCAATTAACGGAGTTCGTGTTGCTCGAGAGCTATCTGAACTAATGGAGATAAGAGGAAAGCCGGTATGCATATTAAGTGATAATGGGACAGAATTTACAAGCAATGCCATTTTGAAGTGGTCATGGGATAACAAAATTAGCTGGAAGTATATTCAACCAGGTAAGCCGATGCAAAATGGTTACATTGAAAGTTTCAATGGGAAACTTCGAGATGAATGCTTAAACGAAAATTGGTTTTTAAGCATTAGAAATGCTCGTAGCATTATTGAAAAATGGCGTGAAGATTATAACGGGTATCGTCCCCATACCAGTTTGAAAGGACTAAGCCCCGAACAATTTGCTAGAAATTTACAAGAAAATAATAAGAAATTAATTGCTTGAATTTCTATTTGGCTATGGATGTAATTACGGGGCAAGGTCACTATCTTGTTACATACATGACGACATCTTCAAAATCGAGAGCAGCTGGACACACTCCATCATCTTCTTCTTCCCAATTTTTCATAAACATGCCGATCACGTTAAACCCTTGCTGTTTAAGCAATAATGCTGATACAGAAGAGTCCACCCCTCCAGACATCCCAACAACTACAGTAGGCTTCGCCATTGAATACTCTTTTTTATCAATTTTAATTTGGACATTCTAGACAAATAAGAATTAATTAAAAAAAGCTTAATAGACCCAACAAAGAAAATTTTTATTTTAATAAACAAAACGTTTATTATATTAACTTAAAAAAGAGGCATCTAATGAAGGTTGATTGTTGTCATCATGTATTTAATCCATTTTCTCAAGGATCTGTTAAGCTAAAAACTTGGCAAAAGGGAGTTGCGATCACAAGCTTAGTCGCGTTAGCGCCGTTACTTTTATTCCCGGGTTTAATTGCTTTTTGGGGATTGACCTATTACTTTAAGGCGACTCAGCTCAACCTTCAACAACAAGATACCGAGAATGCGGTAAGTAGAACACACACAGTTTCCAGAAAAACTCTCTCCTCAGCTGATAGCAACAATGACACCTCCATTGAAGACACAAGCAGCTCATCTGACAAAGAATCTACAATTTCCTCTTCACTCAACAGCTTGCCTTTACCATCATTAGTTAGTGAAGATTCTTATTCCGATATCGACGAATCCGTAGACGAAGATGAACCTGTGCTTCCTTTTTCTAATCTCTCTGAAATAGAACTGTTACATGAAAAGTTAGAACGATTCCATTATTCCGCTAAAATAAAAAAATATTTTAACGCTCTTCGTTCATCTAACATTGATAAGATAGCGATTTTTGAAAGACTTAAAATGCAAGTGCCTTCCTGGCAAGAATACCTAGGCTATCTCTCGCAACATCAATTTGAAGACTTTAATCTTTTATTTGGCATTGCTTTAGATACGGAAAACCCTGAAATCTATATGGATTTCATCAAAGCACTTTACCCTGGACAGCTTAATGAACATCTAGAGCTCCTGAACAACTGCCAGATTATATTTGAAGACAACGTTCTACCTGTTCACAAAACATTACTGCGACAGATTAGCCCCTACTTTGACAAGATGTTTTCTAGCGGCATGAATGAAGCCCAAACCAATGAAATCCACCTTCAAGAAAAGGAAGACTATGAGTTATTCGAGGAATTGCTTCCTAGCGTGATGGATTTTTACTTTTTCGATAAGAGATTAGATCTTCCAGCCGCCAATCTAACAAAATATCTTGAATTAGCTAATAAATACCAACTTTCGCAACTTAAAGAAACTTGCACAACATGGATCTTAGAAAACTTTGAGAATATTGATCGTTACGATCTTTTTGATCTAGCTGATCAATATTGCTTGGAATCCGTAAAATCAACCCTTGTACAGGAGATTCTTCAAGCGTACGAAAAGCATACTGGTTTCACTCAATCACAAAAGCAGTTATTAGTTAATTGGGTGCCAAGAGTTAGACACTTAGAAATTCAAGATGACCTTGGTGACGAACTTGAACCGTTGCTCAACTTGTGCACTAACCTACATACTTTAAACATTACGCTTTATGATAAGCAGACGATAAAATTATTAAAAGAATTACCATCACTGGGAAATCTTGGCATAACTGTTATCCATGACTGCGATGCTTTTAGTGACCATTATATAAAATATCTCAAAGTTTTACCTATTACATGGATTGGCATAACAGATTCAATGCCGGAAGTAATTACAGACCAGGTGCTAGAGCATTTAAAAGATTTACCCCTTAAAAGTCTTGTCCTGATTGACTGCTACCAGATAACCGATAACGGTTTGGCTCATTTAGGAAAGTTACCCCTCGAATCTCTTGTTTTAGAATCACTAAATCAAATTACAGACCAAGGGTTCGAGCATTTAAAAGATTTACCTCTTAAAAGTCTTGACCTAATCAACTGCCGAGGCATAATTGATAACGTTTTTGCCCATTTTAAAAAATTCCCCCTCGAATCTCTTTCTTTAAGTGTACTAGGTCCAATTACAGACCAAGGACTAGAGCATTTAAAAGATTTACCCCTTAAAAGCCTTACCCTAAGAAGCTGCTCTGGCATAACTGATAAGGGTTTAATTTATTTAAAAAAATTACCTCTCGAATCTCTTGAATTATGGCATCTTGAACAAATTACAGATCAAGGGCTAGAGCATTTAAAAGATTTACCCCTTAAAAGCCTTGCCCTAAGAAACTGCTCTGGCATAAATGATAGGGGTTTAACTTATTTAAAAAAATTACCTCTCGAATCTCTTGAATTATGGTATCTTGAACAAATTACAGATCAAGGGCTAGAGCATTTAAAAGATTTACCCCTCGAATCTCTTACATTTAGTTTATGTAAACAAATTACAGAACAAAGCATTTTAAAATTACAAAGATTAATGCCTGATACGAGAATTAATTTCGAAACAGAAGCATCATCACATGCTAGCTAGCCACTCACTATATTGGATTTACAATAAGCTAGTTAACCCAATTGGAAAGTCGTGAAATCACTTTATTAAACTTCACATCCTAAAATCTTCGCCTAAGTAGGTTCTTCTCACTTCCTTATCGTTAATGAGGGCGTCGACCGTCCCAGAACGAATCACCTTTCCCTCAAAAACGAGATAGCTGCGATCAACCACAGAGAAGATTTCTCTGGCATTATGGTCAGTGATTAATACGCTAATATTCTTCTTTGAAAGCAATTTGATCAGATGTTTCACCTCCTGAACGGAGATAGGGTCGATATTTGCAAATGGTTCATCTAAAAGAAGAAAAGTTGGAGATGTAATGAGGGCTCGCGTGATTTCTAAACGTCGACGTTCTCCTCCCGATAATGCGGCCGCCTTCTTTTTAGCTAAATGAGTCAAATTGAGCTCTTCTAAGTGCATGCCAAGCCGTTGTTTCCTTTCATCTTTGGTCAACTTTAGGCTTTCTAAGATACAAAGTAAGTTCTCTTCAACCGTCAAATCGCGAAAAACAGAGGGCTCCTGCGCAAGATATCCCATGCCCATCTGCGCCCGTTTGTGCATAGGCATTTTAGAAACATCAACACCATTGAAAATGACTTTCCCTTTATCGGGGCAGATCAAACCAATAGTCATGTAAAAGGATGTCGTTTTCCCTGCCCCATTAGGTCCTAAAAGACCGACAATTTCACCTTGAAGGACTTGAAAAGACAGCCCAGATACAACCTTACGTCCTCCATAGGTTTTCTCTAACTCTTGGACATCGAGGCAAACTTTTGGTTTCATGCTATAAATTCCTAGTCTCGTGTTCCTGAGATTGAAAACGATTTTTAATTTTCTCTAATTCCTGATCGATGAAGACAAAACGAACGTCGCCAACCCCACTGACAGAATCTTTATCCGTCAATTTATCTCGCTTGATCTTAAGAATAGGGGCACTTAGCTCAAGATTATTTAATTTATCATATAGCAAAACTCGATTGTCCCCACCTGAAAGAGTTAACTCACGATCGCTAAATTCATATTTTGCTTGATCAGCAAGGATGTACTGAAGAATGTGATCCTCATTTAATGAAAACTTGTTGGCTATCTGAACTTCTCCATCAACTGTCAACTGCAAAGGCATTCCTTCTGCAGCAGAAAAATGAAGGCACATGTGATTAGCGATGATACTCCCGTGCTTATCTTTGAAACAAGTAGGTTGTTCAGGTTTTGCATAAACTTCAATCTTTTCAGCCTCTCGATCAATGACTAAAGATTCAGATGCTGAGAGGCGATGCTCATCATTGTTCTGATCTTTTATGACAAGCTCCACACGATCCTGACAGACAACCTTCACCACCTCGCGTACACCTTCTCGTTCTTTGATATAAACAATCACAGGGCCCTGGGCCTCCAAAATCCCTAACCGATCTCCCTCGATTTTGACTTGTTCCTTCAAAACGAGAAGACGCTCTAGATCGTTCCATTGCATGGACTTAGATGAAAAACGAATGGTTTCCTGCTCTCTGATGATCTCACCCCGAGGATTAGAGAAGGTAATCGTTCTCTGAGATGGCGCTAATGTCACATGATCTGAAAAGATTTTATCTTTGCCATCAAGAATAATTTTGCAAAATTCATCTCCCTTCAAGACAATTTCTTGGTCAGAATAACTGGCAAAATCCCCAAACGCGGATAGCTGTTGGCCATAATGAATCTCGACTTTGTCTTCAGCGATTATTAAGCCATCAAAACCCTTAGTCGCTAACTTCTTCTTTGCTGGGTCCCACAAAACACCCATATTAAAGCTGTAAATATGTAAGTATTTAAGAGGATCCCAGAAATGAACTTTTACCTGGTTATTGGCAACAAAAGTCCCCTTGCCCTCTTGGCAATCAATTTCTGCTTGATCGGCTTCTAAACGTGACTGATTCTTTAAAATGAGTTTGATGTCCCCTTGAAGAAGAATTTTTGCTAATTCAGAACGATGATTGGTATTGAAAATGGCTGTTTCCGATAAAACATTTCCAAACTCATGATTAAGCTCGACAGATCCCTTCAACGTTAAGGTTTGTTCCGCATAAGTCGCATCTATTGCTTGAATGCTAACGACATCAGCCTCTAAACTAGCCAAGGCGAGGAAAACAGCAAAAATAAAAAGTTTCATTTGAAATAGGAAGCCTTAACATTAGTTGCTTTAAACTGGATTTGATGACCAAAAGTAAAGATTGCTTTTTCTGCATTGCTGGTAAAAATGGGCTTAAAAGCATTAAAATGCTTTGGTAAACTAGAGCCAGGAATTAGGTAACGTTCAATGAGAACATTTCTTGCTTCTAACTGCTGTGTTTGATAGTGGTAAACAGCCTCATTACTATAAATACATTGAATCGACTGCATTAAATTTAAATGACCGTCGTCGACCAACCAAGAAGAATCCTTCAAAGGATCGGCTTCATGGATTAAAAACTTACCATTTTCTTGTTTAAACGCTTTTCGACCATCTTCCAAAATGACAAATAGCGTTTCTTGCATTAAACAAAAAACATCATTCATCTTTTCCACGATCACTTTCTCTTTCGCCCTTTGCTCATAGCATAAAGAAGAATGGCTACACTTGATGCGTACGATCTTCCGTTCATCTCTGTCACCATGGATAAAAAATTCTTTAACAATCTTAGAACGGTCTTGTTTTGCGCTGTAAGGCTCTAAAGCATTGTTCGTATTTAAATTGCTAACGGATGCTAACTCTTGATAATTTTTTTTATCATTTTCTTTAATGGCTACAAGCTGCCGAGCTAAAACAAGGCAGCCTGCTACCAAAAAAAGTAGCGTTAAAATAGTCGCTTTTCCAAATTTCATACAAAAAGCTACTGTTGCACAATCTCATAAATAGATTCTAATTGGTCTAGCAATGCTGGCAGAGATTCTAAGCTTAACATATTAGGGCCATCGCTTTTCGCATGCTCTGGATCCTGATGTGCTTCGATGAACAATGCATTTGCACCTGCGGCAATAGCTGCTTTAGCAAGAGGAGCCACAAATTGCCTTTCACCTCCAGTACTTTCTCCCTGTCCACCGGGCAATTGAACAGCATGCGTAGCATCAAAACAAACAGGATAGCCCAACGTTTGCATGAGAGGGATCGAACGCATATCACAAACAAGATTATTATAACCAAAACTAAACCCTCTTTCGGTAAGCAGAATTTTTTCATTTCCTTGGGAGTTTATTTTTTTAATCACATTTTTCATGTCGAGTGGAGCTAAAAACTGGCCTTTTTTTACATTAATCACAGCTTGTGTTGAGGCTGCTGCTACAATTAAATCGGTCTGGCGGCAAAGAAAAGCAGGGATCTGCAACATTTCAAAAACACGTCCGCAGGCTTTTGCCTCTTCGGGAGAGTGCACATCAGTAAGGATAGGGAGTTCTAACTCTTTTTGAACCTTTTCTAAAATTCGGATTCCCTCTTCCAACCCAGGCCCCCTAAAAGAGTCGATTGAAGAGCGATTTGCCTTATCATAGCTTGCTTTAAAAATGAGATTAGCTTTTCTTCTTTGAAAGATTTTTTTTAATGCTTCTGCCGTATAAAGAATTTGCTCCTCACTTTCAATGACACAAGGTCCGCAAATAACAGCCAAGGGTTCTTTTTCACCAATAAAAAATTTGCCAACAGGTATTTTTCTAATCGTCATATAATCACCCTTACTTGTTTGGTTGTTGAAAAGGTTCGTAAAAATTCCCGAATATTAAATATCTTTAGCTCGCCTTCTTCATCAAAAGAGATTTCCTCCGTGAGATCGAGCAACGGCTCAAGAACAAAACGACGTTTGTTCCATTCCGGATGAGGCAACACTAGCTCATGAGATAAACGTTGCTCCTTCCCTACGAACAATAAATCCAGATCAATTACTCTCGGAGCATCCTTAGGCTTAGGTACTTTACCCAATTTTTTCTCAATCAGTTGAAGTTTATTGAGTAGCTCCTCTGGCGGCATACTTGTAAAGAATGAACATGCGGCATTAATAAAAAAATTTTGCTTAATTAAACTCACTGGCTCAGTTTCATAAAAACGCGAATGCCGAAAGTCACTTATCCCCTCCAATCTAGCAATTTCATCTAATGCGTATCTAATGTTATCAATGGGAGACCCTAAATTGCTGCCGAGAGAAATAAATGCTTGTTGCAACATAACATCAGACTAAAATTTGCATTTGTTGGCTAAATTTTAACGAACTTGACGGATTAATTCTAGAAGAATAGAGCTAAATTAGCTAAAAGATAAAATCAAAAAAACAATATTCAAATCCATTAGCCTTCAGCTTTTATTAAAATAAGCGGAAAGATAGATCTTGAAACTTATTTCTTATTTGTTGTTCTGTCAGATGGCTAACCATCGAAAAGTATGGAGAAAGAACAAAGAAGTAAGAAGGCAAAATGAAAGAAGCCATCTTTCAAATATCCTTCCAACTTCCTTCTTCTTTATTTTCAATTGCTTTTTCGCATGCTATTCGTCTGCGAATAGATGGGGGTAGAGGCTTTTAAGCTCTTCAGGGGGTTTTCTGATAAGTCCTTTTTCCCGTAGCTCTCTAACCATTTCCTCAGGAGGATTTGGAATGGTACGCATCTCGATCAGGCGTGAGTTCAGGTTTTGCTCAACAGTAATATCAGGAAAACCCTTCATATACTTTTCTTTCTCATCTGCAGCCATTCCTGCAGTCGCTTTTGCAATGCAGCTCTCAAAAGGCATTAAAGAAAAACTAGCAGACCAAGAAGCAAAAAAGATGCTAGCAAAACGCCTTTGACGAGCGTAGACTCCGCCTGGATTAACAACTTGATGGCGAGTAGCTCGTATCCATCCTGCCGTTTTATGTTGAACTTGCTCTCCGGTATTTACGAGAATATAGCCTTGAGGAATATTCACAGCTTTCCATTCTCCTTCTTTGGTCATCAATTGTAATCCAGGGACTTTGGAAGAGGGAAGCAAAGTTAAAGCGTTCAAATCTTCATGAGCACCAGCCCAAACAGCTTGAGGATCATCTTCCGGTCGCGGTGCAGGGTAATGGGCTAAACGAATCAGGTTATAAGCATCCTGCATGCTAGTAGTAATATCTTCGGTGGCTTCTTCTAAAAATTCAGCTAAAAATCCCATGAATAAAGCGGCGAGTTTTGTAAATTCCTTATGATAAGTCCCCATTACCCCTTGAAACTCTTCGCGACCTTTGGGCCACTCTTTATAATTAGGTGGGATAAAAAATGTCTCTTTAATATCTGCTTTTTTTGCCCCAGCTGCAGTTTCTCTTCCTTGAGGAGAAAAGCCTGTTGCATGGCTTTGACGCCAATCTTTCATTTTTTCTTCTAGTGATTGAGAAAAATATTTCTCCATTTCTACGTTAGCAGCTTCAACAAGAGGAATTAATGATTCTGCTCTCACCGCAACGAATCCTACATCTCTCAACCCCTCACCAAATTGCCTAATAAGCTCTTTTCTTTGTTCTCCCTTGGCTTGTTGCAGTTCCTCAAAGTCAAATAGAGGAATAGCTGCATTTTCGATAATGGAAGTCGTGGTATTAATAACAGCAGGAGAGCCCGGGAGCTTATCGATTTTCTGCTCAGCTATAGACGAAATAGAATCGCCTGCCATTGCTTGTGCATGGTTAACTTCTTTCTGCGGGGTAACTAAAGAAAGGCCCGATAAATTTACCTGAGAAACACTTTGATTGATTGAAGCACTCATATTGTTAAACCTCTTTGATTAAAGCTGTAAGGATGAAATAAACATGAATGCAATCTAGCAAATATTTCAAAAATCAACAAATATTTTTTTGATAAAAAAACAAGGTAAATTGTGAATAAACAAAGGTATTAGCTATTCATCGAAAATCAGAATTGTTTTTACTTTTATGCTCAATGATGGCTTGTGAGGCTTAAGGAAAAGCCGTTATTTGGCTAAAGTTTAACGAACTGACAGATTAACTCTAGAAGATAAATCGGTTAAAAGGTAAATGACAATTTTATAACCATTGCATGCTAAAAATATGAAAGCCAAAAAGCCGAAATTTAATTCATTGGAAGAAAATTTTAAGCTCTTACTAAAACAGGCCGATGGCAAAGACATTGATCTTGAGACAATCTTTCTCACCTTATCAGGAAGGGGCTATGCTGTTTTGCTTATCCTGTTTAGCTTTCCCTTCTGCTTGCCAATCACCATTCCTGGTCTTTCTACACCCTTTGGCCTGGCTATTATTTACATTGGGGTACGAATAGCCTTTGGTAAACACACTTGGCTGCCTGAAAAGTTAATGAAAAAAAAGATTTCATTTAACTCCATTCAAAAAGCTACGGATGCCACCATAAAGGCTGTTCACAAACTGAGATTTTTAATTACTTCTAGATGGGTTTGGATTGTCAAAAACCCTAAGTTACATGTCCTTCACGGATTAATGATCGCTCTTCTCGGATTACTTCTATCATTGCCTTTGCCAGTTCCATTTTCAAATACGGTGTCCGCACTACCTCTTGTCTTTTTCGGGCTAGCTCTCTTAGAAGATGACGGCTTTTTTATCATCATTGCCTATTTCTTAACGCTACTATGCCTTACTTTTTTTGCTTTGTTGCTTTGGTTCGGCAAATCAGGCTTCCATTACCTTTTTAATCATTTTTAAATGCTCGATCAATATTTTTCTTCCCTATATGCTTTTTTAATTGAAATTTAGCATTGGATTTAGCTAGAATGTCAACTTCTTACGGACTGATAGCTCAGCGGATAGAGCACCCGCCTTCTAAGCGGGTGGTCGCAGGTTCGAATCCTGCTCGGTCCGACTCTTGTTAATCTCACCTATTCATTGCCTCAGAGTCTTTATCTTACCCAACCGAAAGACCCATCCTACTCTCAAAAAGCGATATTTTATCTTTATCTAAAAATCCCACTTCCCTATTCTATTGGTTAAAACATTCATTGAAATATGCCCAGAGTTAAGTCAAATTTATACGTGGCTTCTTCTCTCAAACCAAGCCACTTCCACCCAAAAAGTATACCCCCGCCTTGTGCGCTAAGCAAAGCATGGCGTAAGAAAGAAGCAGATTTGCATTTTTTTAATTTCTTGGTAAGAAATGTTAGAAATGAGGAGGGACTCTCCAGACACAAGTTTGACAAAAAGCGAGAGTTAGATCTTCTTTGCCTTTGGACAGATCCAAGAACGCGAAACTGGATGTACAACGACTTAAACATTTAGAGACAGAAAAAATCCCCATGAGATGTTCAAGTCGCTGCCAAAATTATTAGCCACCAGTGAGTTATTCTGGACGGCTGCCGTTTTCCTCGAGAATTTCAAGATTAACCCGTATGCCATTTCTGCTAGCCACTGACATAAGTAGTGTGCGAATGGCATTAATCGTTTTGCCTTTTTTCCCAATAATTTTGCCGATATCGGACTTTTCAACTGAAAGCTCAATGATGAGCGTTTGTGTGCCACCAATCTCATTAATCTTTACTTTGTCCGGGTGATCAACTAGATTTTTGACAATGTATGCTACAAACTCTTTCATAACTCGTTCCTTGTCGAAGTTAGTAAATCCTTTCGGCAGTTAGTAGAAACCATAAAAACATACTACTAAGCCTTGAACGTTAGATTAGCTTAATAAAGCGATATTAATCTACAAAAAAAAATCTCAATAAAATCCGCCCTCCCTTCATTCTCCTCTATGGAAAAAATTTTTTCCTCTATGCCATTCCGAAGAAAAAAATGCATTTTTTTTCTCACGTTAAGTATTTGTGGCTCAAAATTATCCTTATTGTCGATTTGTGATATTTAGGGGAATTATTTTTTTAAAACAAAAAAATTAATAACAAAAACAAAACACTGATAGTAAAAATTACAAAAAAACTGTTTGTGAATTCACTGTTTTTAAAAAAAATGAGTTACTTTTCGATCATTAAAGTAACAGGCCCATCATTAACCAATTCAACTTGCATATTAGCACCAAATTCCCCTGTCTGCACAACAGCAATCTCCCTTCGCAAAGTTTCGACGAAATGAGCATACAGCGGCAAAGCCAAAGAACTAGGCGCACTTTCCATAAAATCAGGCCTTCGACCATTTTGACAGTTACCATAAAGAGTAAACTGGCTCACAACCAAAAGTTCACCTTGAATATCCCTTATGCTTAGGTTCATCTTTTCTTGATGATCATTGAAAAGACGGAGGGAAAGGAGTTTTTTTACTCCCCATTGAATTTGTTCAATGGTATCTGCTTTATGAATGCCTAACAAAGCCAAAATGCCTTTATTGATCGATCCAATGACTTTACCATTGATATGAACACGTGCTTCTTTAACTCGTTGGACTAAAATGCGCATCAGGGTAGTTCTTAAAATGTTTTTGGATAATGGTTGCCATGTCAGATGGGATTGGGGCTTTCAAAGCAAGTTCTTCATCTTTAAAGGGGTGTTGAAGCTTGAGTTGATAAGCATGAAGGTAAGGGCGATCAGTTTTGAAACGTGAATTTGCTGATGTACTCCCATAGAGAGTATCACCCAGAATAGGAGTGTTTAAATAATTAAGATGTAAACGGACTTGATGAGTTCTTCCCGTAGCAATAATCACTTTTACTAGACTAAGACCCCCCTCGCTATGAAGCACATCTACAAAAGAAATAGCTGGCCTACCCTCTGGGATAATAGCCATTTTCTGCCTCACTCTCGGATGACGACCGATGGGAGCATCCACTTTTCCCGCTTTAGGTGTACCTACACAAATAGCCCAATATTCTTTATAAACCCTTCTTTCAGCAAACAAGGAAGATAATTTTTGCTGTGTCTCAATATTTTTTGCGGCGATTAACACACCTGTTGTATCTTTGTCTAAACGATGAACAATACCCGGTCGTAAACTAGCCAGACTCTCTTCAGACCAGGCTGACGAGGATTGACAATGATATAAAAGGGCGTTGGCAAACGTATCCTCCCAATGCCCTGGAGCTGGGTGAACAACAAAATTTTTAGGCTTATCAATCGCTAGGATGGATTGATCCTCATAAAGGATGTCCAAGGGGATATCTTTCGGGATAAGATTTATTTCTGTAGGATAGGAAAATTGAATCTCAATCTCATCTGCTGGTTTAATTAAAATTCGCTTTTTAACAGGTTCTCCATTAACTAAAACCAATTTTTCTTCAATCAAGTTTTGAAAATAATTTCTGGAGAAGGAATTAAATTTAGCCGTCAAATACTGGTCTAAGCGCATTCCCCCTTCATGGGGTTCAACTATAAGGATTTCTTCTTCATTCATTGCTATGTAAAGGGAAGAGTATAAGTGCGTCGTTTTGGTAAGGATGATCGGGAATAATTTTTTTTAATAAACTTAGAATGTTTTCTTGTAGTAGGAAAAGCGCATCTAAATCGGCAATTGAACCTACCTTTTTACCGAGAAAACGTTGGCCTTGAAAGTAAGTTTCTTGAAGGTAGTCGGGATGATCTTGAATAAACAAAGCACGCAATTCTTGCTTTACACGAAATAACTTCTCAATCAATTCCTCTGATAGGGGATATCCTAAAAATAACTCTACATCCATCATTTATTGGTTGAAGGCCTGCTCACCCTCTTTCATAATTTTCTTTAATCTTTCTTGGTCATCACGCATTTTGCCAACCATATTCATTGCTAGCCCTTCCATCATCGCTTTATAAACTTCTGGGGCTTTCTGCTTTAATTCAGAAATAGAACCAATGGTCGTATTGCTGCTGTAGCCGCTATCACCGCCTCCAGATGAACTCGTAGATGTCGTGTTAGGGGTGGGTGCAGTGGATCCAGTTGCAGAGGGAGTAGATGCTGATCCTGTAGATGCAATATCGCTCATATAAACCTCTAATAATAATCTTACAGAACTTATTATAGATCACTTATTATTTATTTTTCTATGATTACAGGATAATTAAATTATTTATTGAACTTTTCTAAACATCGACTTACATCTTCGAAACAAAACCCTTTCCGCACTAATTTAGAGATTAATCTTCTCCTGTCTCCATTATTCTTCGTTTCTTTTTGAATCATTTTTATCAAAAGATCTTGCTGAGCCTCAACTGTATAGGTCTTTTTAAGATGTTGATGAAAAACCTCTTGAGGTATCCCTTTTTTCATTAATTTATAACGGATAGCTAGAGAGCTTGCGCCAGCTCTCATCTCTTTTTGGATCAATCTAATAATCCAATCATCATCGTCCAAATACCACCCTTTCCTCAATTCCTCAATCACCCTATTGATTGCGTGCTCAGAGACGAGCAAGCTCTTTAAAAGTTTTTCCAATTCAAAAGAAGTATACGTTTTACGAGAAAGCTTTGATAAACAGAAAAATTTAGCCGATTTAAACTCTAAATCCTCCCAAAACGCCTGGAGTTCCTCTATTGACCCAAAATCGAATACTGTTTTGAAAGCAGCCGAAGGAATGATCTTTTTATGAACGATTGCATATTCATCATCATCTTTAAAAAGACAGTGAAGGTCTTTATTAAAAGGATGTGGAGATAATGAAAGTTTCATCTATTCTTTTAACATTAAAATTTTTTTGACCTCTCTTGGAGATAACCTTACTCCTTTCGCTGAAACCCCTTTTACAAGAACCTCTGTAAGGTCACAAATCATGGAACCCGTCTTCTGCTTAATTTTAGGTATAAACTTTAATTCAATCTTTGGATGAGCGGCACTGCTTAAAAATTCTAAATGCATACTCTCGTCCAAAAATCGATAGCTTTTATCCAAAATAAACTTATCAACAATAAACCGCTTAGCATAAGCGTGGCTGGTATCCGTTCGATAAACGGCAGAAAAGACCGTCTTCTTATCAGCAATTCCGACATAAGCTACTTTCTGTCCTCCCTTTTGCACATATTGCTTTTCAGGGATATTAATGACCGTATAAGAGCCATCTTTAAACATCACTAGCAACTTATCAAAATTGGTACATTCAAAAGATAAAGAGCCAGCTACTTTTGTTCCCACAAAACCGCTTTCTGGATCAAATCCAACTTTTAGACTTTTTGTAGCAATGGCGCGCATATCAATCTGTTCGATGGCTTCAATACGCGTTTTTCTGGTAAATGCCTTGCGATATTTTTCAAGAAGGGTAGACAGGTATTTTACTGTAAACTTTTTAATATTTTTTAGCTCTTTCTCTATCTTCTGCAAATCACTGTCTAAGGCAAGAATGTCGTTTTTATTTTTTTCCATGTCAAAGCGAGAAATTCTTCGAATAGGAATATTCAAAAGGTGCTCACGATCGTCGTAGGTAGGAATCCGACTAAGTTGTTCATGAAAAGGAGTGAGGCTTGTTTCAATGACCTCATGAATCTCTTCGTATCGCTTGACAGTTTCAATTTTTTTATATAATCGATTTTCGATAAAAATCTGTTCTAAGGTTTTTTGAAAGATCTTTTCGCTAAGGCGCCCCTTCTCTATTTCAAGCTCTTCACGTAAGTAATTTTGTAATTTTGTCACGTGAAAATGCAAGATCTCGTCAACTGTCGGTTCCCAGGGCAGATTATCCTTAATAACAACGATTTGAGAATTTAAAGTAACCTGACATTCAGTATAAGCATAAAGAGCGTCTAAAATATCATTCGCATACTGTCCGCGCGGTAATTTGATTTCAATTTCTACACGTTCTGCAGTATAGTCATCGATAGATTCGATTTTAATCTTGCCCTTTTTAGCAGCTTCATCGATAGAGCGGATCAAAGATTCGGTAGTCGTTCCATAACAAATCTCTCTAATAACAAGAGTCTTTGGATCTTTAATTTCGATATGAGAGCGTAATTTAATTTTTCCTTTACCCCCTTCATACTGAGAGGCATCCATAATGCCTCCGGTCGGGAAATCAGGAAGAAGGGTATATTCAGACCCTTCCAAAATAGCAATCTCCGCCTCTAAAAGCTCACAAAAATTATGAGGTAGGATGTAGGTAGACATTCCGACAGCAATACCACTTGCCCCTAACATCAAAATTAATGGGATTTTCGCCGGCAAGACAACTGGTTCTTTATGCCTTCCATCATAGGAGGGCAACATTTCAGTTAAGTCAGGATTGAAAAGTGTTTCGATAGCAAGAGGAGATAAACGTGTTTCAATATATCGTGCAGCCGCAGATGGATCCCCTGTAAAAATGTTTCCAAAATTCCCCTGCCTATCTAATAAGTACTCTTTATTAGCTAAATTCACCAATGCTTCATAAATAGGTGCATCACCATGCGGATGGTAAGCCATGGTTTGGCCAACGACATTAGCCACTTTATGAAGCCTTTCGTTATGCATCGTCCATAGAGTATATAAAATTCTTCTTTGAACAGGCTTTAAGCCATCAACAACGTTGGGGATGGCTCGATCTAAGATGACATAAGAAGCGTACTTTAAATACTGCGACTGCATGAGATGTTTAACATCATCCATTTTGCACCTCACTGCCAGCATTTGATGGCACAACCTGACTAATCACTTGTAGCTCGGCATCCTCATTGATAAGGTTTTGCATAATAAAGGCCTTACGTTCAGGCGTATTTTTGCCCATATAAAATTCTAAAGTTTGCTTAATGTCGGAAAAGAATCTGATCGTCACAGGAGTAAGGCGGATATCTTTACTGATAAATTGTTTAAATTCATCTGGAGAAATCTCTCCTAATCCCTTAAATCGCGTTACTTCAACTCCTTTTTTGAGCTGAGCAATCGCTTGATCACGCTCCTCTTCGGAGTAACAATAAAAGGTACGTTCTTTGTTACGCACTTTAAAAAGTGGGGTTTCTAGAATAAAGAGATGCCCATTCATGACTAAACTTTCGAAGTAGGTCAGAAAAAATGTAATGAGGAGATTACGGATGTGCATCCCGTCAACATCGGCGTCTGTTGCCAATATCACCTTGTTGTAGCGCAATAATGCGGTATCATCTTCAATATTTAAAGCGCTCATTAAGTTGTACATTTCCTCATTTTTATACAACTGATCAAGCTTCATACCAAAGACATTCAACGGTTTACCCCTCAGTGAAAAGACAGCTTGAGTCATAGGATCACGAGATGCCACGATTGAAGCACTTGCTGATTCTCCTTCTGTTAAAAAAATCATGGTCTCTTCGCCAAAGCCAGAATCATCATTGAAATGGTACTTTGAATCTCTAAGTTTAGGAATTTTAAAAGAAATTTTCTTCTGCTTTTCTTTTGCTTCTTTCTTTACGGCAGCGAGTTCTTTTCTCAGTTTTTCGTTAAATACGATTCGCTCAATAATCTTTTTCGCGGTTGCTTCATTTTGATAAAGCAACTTTGCAACAGCATCCTTGATTTCTTGCACTAAAGGTCCGCGTATTTCGGTATTGCCAAGTTTATTTTTCGTCTGTGATTCAAAAATGGGATCTTTTACCTTGACTAAGATAGTCCCCACGATTCCTTCGCGAGCATCAATGCCCTGAAAGTTTTTTTTAGCGTATTCATTAATTCCTTTTAAAATCCCTTCTCTGAAGGCTGATAAATGGGAGCCACCATCTGATGTGTACTGGCCATTTACAAAAGAAAAGTAGGTTTCTCCATAGCTTTGTGTATGTAGGAAGGCAAATTCGACGGTTTTCGATCGATAGTGAAGGGGTTCATAAAGACGATCTTCCGTCACCTCTTCATTCAATAAATCTAGCAGCCCATTTTCCGATTCAATCAACTCGCCATTAAAGTACAGCTTAAGCCCCGTATTTAAATAAGCGTAGTGCCAAAGTCTTTTCAGCACGAATTCTTTTTGAAAGGCAAATTTTTTAAAAATCTCTTTATCGGGAACAAACTCGACGTAAGTCCCATCCTTCTCTTTTGTCTTAAACTCTTTTTTTTCTTTTAAAATACCCTGAGAGAATAGAGCTTCAACTGCTTTACCTTCCCGATGACTTCTGACGAAGAAGTGGCTAGAGAGAGCATTAACAGCTTTTGTACCGACACCATTTAAACCGACAGAAAATTGGAATACATCATCGTTATACTTAGCACCCGTATTAATCTGACTGACGCATTCAACCACTTTTCCAAGCGGAATCCCTCGACCATAATCACGAACAGATATCTTCCCCAGTTCTTCATCTAATTCAATTTCAACTTTATTACCGTGCTTCATGATGAATTCATCAATACTATTATCAATGACTTCTTTCAGCATGATGTAAATGCCATCATCTTGGTGAGTTCCATCTCCTAATCTTCCTATGTACATCCCCGAGCGTAAGCGGATATGCGATAGGGCATCTAGGGTTTTAACCGTATCTTCGTCGTATTGTTTTGCCATGTGATTATGTAGAATAGCTGTTATTGAAAGTGGTATTTTGCCAAATTAAACGAAGGAAGAAAACAAAAAATGTTTCCCATAATCTCGATTCCATTTTAAATTTGGTATGAATAGTGTAGTGATATAATTTTAACGTCTTTAGCTTCAAGAGAATTCCAAGGTCCCTTATGACAACAACAGAAAAAATGATGAGTGAACATAAATTTTTTCACGGGAAAAACATTCTGATTACCGGGGGAACAGGGAGCTTTGGAAGAGCCTTCGCTAAAAAGCTTTTAACCCAGTTTAGCCCTAATAAGGTGATTATTTTTAGTAGAGATGAATGGAAGCAATGGGAAATGAAAGGATCTAGCCCCATATTCCAAGATTCTCGGATGCGCTACTTTCTAGGTGATGTGAGAGATGCAAAGAGACTATCTCGTGCTTTTAATGAAGTTGATATTGTGATTCATGCAGCTGCTTTAAAACAGGTTCCTGCTGCTGAGTACAACCCTTCAGAATTCGTAAAAACAAATGTGTTAGGTGCCATGAACATCATTGATGCTGCTATTGAATGTGGCGTAAAAAAGGTTTTGGCACTTTCTACAGATAAAGCCGTCAATCCTGTCAATCTTTACGGGGCAACCAAACTTTGCTCAGATAAACTCTTTCTCGCTGGTAATGCCTATGTTGGGGCCAGAGGGCATCCTACTTTTAGTGTCGTACGCTACGGAAATGTGGCAGCGAGCCGTGGCAGCATCATTCCTTTATGGCTGAAAATGGTAGCGAAAGGTAAAAAATCGTTACCTGTAACAGATCCAAGGATGACACGTTTTTGGATCACTTTAGATGAAGCAGTTAATTTTGTGATTGAATGCGCTCAAGTTTCGCAGGGTGGTGAAGTGTTTGTCCCCAAATTGCCAAGTGTTAGAATCGTAGACATTGCAGAAGCTATTGCACCGGGAGAGCCTATTGAAGTGTTAGGGGTTAGAGAAGGCGAAAAAATCCATGAATTGATGGTTAGTATGGATGATTCTCGTCATACCCTTGACTTTGGCAATTATTTTATCATCGTTCCTGAATTTACTTTTCAGGATAAAGCTCTATTAAACCGATTTCTTGGTGAAAGAAAACATGCCACTTTGTCGGAGGGCTTCGTTTACTCTTCCGACAATAACCCGCAATGGCTCTCGACTGAAGATATTCAAAAGCAAATCAAACAACTGACCACCCACGAAGATTACTAGGAAGGCTAAAATGGCAATGCCTCTTTTTTTATGCTGTGCTCTTGTTCCTCAATCAGCTCCTCTATCCACCAGTCAATTACCCGTTTCAAATGAGCATGTGGTTCGCATTTATTTAATTCGCCATGGAGAGAGTTTTAAATTGTTCTAACGAACAAGGCATTAAATTTGTGCAAGGGAAAGGGCTGCAAGTGCCTTTAACTGATAGAGGTAAAGAACAGGCTACAAACTTAGGAAAGCTGCTCGCTAATCATTTACCAAAAGGAGGTAGCTACACCATTCTATCATCAACAGCATGGCAAGCTCAAGAAACGGCTGATCGCATCTTTAATAAATTAAATTTAACCCATCGCATTAAGAGAAGCACTAATGACAATGAAAACTTTTGTGAATTGTCTCAAGGAGAGTGGGAAGGGCATCCTAAGGATGTGGTTCTCAAGCAAGAGACAGCTAGATGGAACAAGCTGTCTGCAAAAGATAAATTTACCTCACCAAAGTTATTGACTGGTGAAACCTATCAAGAGGTAGCCCACCGCATGTTAGAAGGAATTCATCAGGTCATACAACAGAACCCAGATCAAACCATATTGATCACGACGCATTTTGCAGCTATGCATGCCTTAACCTTGCAATTAAGCCACTGTCAACTCTCTGAAGAGCCAGGGAGCGAGTTACCCCCTCTTTCAATTAATAATTGCGACATCCTTTTGCTTGAGGTACCTAAAGAAACCCTTTCACCAAGGGTAGTCAAAAAATTTTATCCACAGAATTGCTACCAAAAACTTGCAAATTAGCCTTGAACAAAAGGATCCTTACATAAAATTGCTATAAATGCAAATAGCGTTCAAATGCTTTTATCAAAAATCCCTACTCGGTACATGCTCTTAGATTTCGAGGAAAAGATTTGTTATACAGCTAAATGATCTTTCAATCATCTGCTGATTACTGCTCATTTTCCTCTCTTCAATAAGAGAATAGGTACGATTTTTTGCTTTGCAGCTATGTTGGCAAGGAAGGTCATTTGTTCTCCTCTCAAAATGTCTTCTAAATCAAAACAGTTATAAGCACCGTCTGCATAGGGTTTAGAATCCTAACCTTTCTCTCCACAACACGCTAACATCACCCCTGAAGCTGCAATGCTTCTTCATAAGTTTCATCTACGCATGTTTTATAAACGAAAGTATTGTTGGATCGGTACTTCTGCATGTAAAGATCTATTTCATTAAACCATTTAGCGGGTAGCTGAAAGTCATTGGGCTCCAATTATGCTAAATCCACACCCTGATAGCCAAACCTGTCACATTTATAATATCAAGTCCCATTTACAAACATTATTTAATAAGCTCTCCTGCGAACGTATTGCCTTCTAAGGCCTGATTCATCGCTAGTATTTCTATAAGTAGGTTTGAAAGCGGGGGGACAACCAACCTTTGCTCTTGTTTTAGGGGGACGCCTTGAGTTCTTTGATCATTTTTGGATCGATAAGAAAAGTTAAGCTTCCTCTTTGAGCGCCTCCTAAACTCCTTATTTTCTCTTGGAGGAGAAACAAGGAGTTTCTTAATGGGAATCATTCAACACAGCAGTGCGAACTTTGTCCTATTTAAGAAACATTCTACCTAATTTCTTTCAAAGTAAGTTGTGTCCATTTATTGACTCTTCCTCTTTAAGTCAGGAAGCATCACTCACTAGATCTTGATTATTTATATTTTATACGTAAAATATAAAATATAGGAGAGAGATAATATGAAAAAGATACCAATTACTCTTACTCTTCCCGAAAATTTAGTTAGGGATTTGCACTTATATCTATCAAAGGGACAAATTAGCAAATTTGTTTCCGAAATGGTGGAAAAAGGTTTATCTGCTGAAAAGGAAAGAATAGCGAGAGAATTTCAAGAATCTAGTCGAGATTCAGAAAGAAATACAGAGGTTGAAATGTGGGATACTCTGATAGAGGATGGTTTAGATGCCACAAACTCTTATTAGAAGAGGTGATATTTTCTGGGTAAATTTTGATCCGTCAAAGGCTACGGAAATTCAAAAAACCCGACCAGCAGTAGTTTTATCAAATGATATTATGAACCAAAATTCTAATAGAATTATTGTAGCGCCAATTACATCTAACGTAAAAAAGATTTATTCATTTGAATATGGTATTACTAATCACGAAATTACTGGAAAGATTATGATTGATCAAATTCGATCTGTTGACAAAGTTAGACTTGGTAAAAAGGTAGGGAGCTTATCACTTAAAGAGATTGATGAATTCGAGCCAATCCTTAAATTTGTCTTAGGATTAAAATAGCCATCAGTTATAGCCTTCTCATAGAGAAGGTAGGCGCTCTAAACTGAAATCAGTCGCAACAAGTAAACAGACATCAATGTTTAGATAAGTCTCCCCTTCAGTCTTATCTTAAAGAGTTTTAGATCTTTTCTTATAGATCATTATTCCTATTAGTGGCCTTCCTTGTTTAGTCATTTCATTCAATACGTATGCTTTGAGCTTCAAATCAATCTCTTGATTATCAATGCACCTGCTAAATAGCCTAGAACCAAATATTCCCTTAAATCGAGAAAATGCCTTCTCGGCTTATGATTGGAGAACTTTTCGACAATTTTTTAAAGCACTTTCCCAATAGCATCTTCGCTAATCCAATCTATATGGAACCCATGAAAGAGACAGATACCGTCTGTCATATCCATTCGAAGTGCGCGGAGACGGCTTTCAAAGTGAAGGAATAGTGTCCAATTTGCCGAGAACGTTTTATCCCGCCCTCATCTCGACCATTTTTGGAAGAATATACTCTTTTACAACGTCGATTAATTGTTGCTGGTATTAATGGAATGTGGGGAGCAGCCTTGGCCATAATAGACGGAATAACACAAGAAAATTTAAGCTTACACATATCGCTAGTTTGGCAATTAGATTTGCAGCAGCACCTTTTGTTATTGCTCCCATATTCAAATATGTTGTTTGCCGTCTCTTCAACTCATAAAATAATTTATACACCCGTCTAAACCGTCACTCAACCAAACTAAGTCAGCAGAAAATTTATCTTTCAAAAGATGTTCGATAGCATTAAATGAACTCGAGCGCAGATCGCAAATCTTCATCTAGTAGAAGATCGAGCGGGGTCAGACGGAGCGCATCTCTTTGACTTGATCAACTCCAAGCAAAGCTAACAGTTCTACAATTTCAAAATTGCCATAGGGAATTGCTTGATGTAAAGCAGTTCGAACGTTGATTAAGATTAATATCTTCTTTGATAAAGGCACGTACATGTCCAACATCGTCATTAGCTATGGCCCAAAAGGATTTTGAACATAAAACTTTTGTTGGCTAATGATGAAAAAGCTTGGTTTGCCATTGATTGCTATAAAAAACTTTTGATGCCAAATGAGCTTTCTTGCTTTTCCGGATAAATGAGTAGTTGGCAATAATCAAACTTTTAATTATAAAGCCTTCTTTGAGAACTTTCTAATGGGAGCCTTCTGAGATGCGTGTGGGGGTTATTGGAATTAATCACAAATTAGCTGACTTAAACTTGCGCGAAAAACTTGCCAAAGCTTGCCAAAGGCGATTTGGCATAGGTAATTCTATCCATGAAGGCCATACTTTTTTATTGCTCTCAACCTGTAATCGCACCGAAATTTATTTTAGCTCTGAAAATCTTGCCATTACACACACTTACATTTTAAGCATTTTAAGACAGGAAGTTTCAGAAGAATTCGAGCAAAAGCTCTATTCCTATTTTGGTAAAGATTGCCTTTTTCACCTAAGTTTCGTCACCTCTGGCTTAGATAGTGCGATCGTTGCTGAAACCGAAATCCAAGGACAGGTGAAAAAAACCTATGAAGCCGCTTTAACAAGCCATTTATTACCTTCTGAATTGCATTACCTATTTCAAAAGTCTTTAAAAATTTCCAAACAGGTACGCAGCCAGTTGCTCAATGGCAAAAAAATGGCCGAGGTTGAACACGCTGTCTACCAAACTGGCAAGCAATTTTTCAGAGATCTATCCAAAGTGGATGTCTTGTTCGTTGGAGCCTCGGAGATCAATAAGAAACTACTCCATTTTTTTGCATCAAAACAACTTTCCATCACACTATGCAATCGAACAACAGAGAAAGCATTATTTTACGCTGAGAGGTACAATCTTCAGGTATTAAATTGGGAAAATCTTAGCCAATGGCATCACTACGACTGGATCATCCTTGGAACCAAAGCACCTCATTATTGCATCCAGAAAGACACACTAACCAACATTTCTTTCCCTAAAAAACTGATCGTTGATCTTTCGTTTCCAAGAAATGTCGACCCCAAGCTTGCCAAAGACCCTCGGATCACACTATTAAATATCGACCAGATTAATCGAATGCTAAAGTTTCGAAAAGCCCAACTCACCAAACAAATTGAAGAAGCAATTGGTTTCATGGAAGATGCTTCAACGCTTTATAATGAATTATTTAAAGCCAAAGAACAACGTCAGGTTTCTCTAGAAATTGCCTGCGTTTAATTATACCATCCCTTCAGAATGCCTGCGTCCATAATACAACAAATGGCACGTCGCTAAAAAGCAAAATAAGCAACCTAGCAACATCACTTCTATCGAGCTTGATGCAGCCAAAATAATGGCACCCATCGCAGGAATAATGCACCCTCTGATCCCAACCGTTAGCACATTAATGGTACTAAATGCCGAACTTTCTTGTTCTCTGGCAAAAGAAAGACCTGACATATGCCAACCCATTTCACTCCCCGCTTGCATCACTCCATAAAAAATGTATGCCATAAACAATAAAATTAAATTAAAGGGAGCTGCAAGCAACAATAACGGAAAGCCTGTTGCTAACAAGGTGACAAACCCGCAAAAAGTGTAAATACTGGTCCTACTGAACAATCTTGTCCATAAAGGTGAGGCTAAAGTCACACCTACTCCTTTACAGATGGCCAAAGCAAAAGACATCTCAACATAGGATAACTTCAAAGTATCTACAAAAAATACGGGTAAAGCGGGCTGCATAATCATCAACCCTGCCCCTCCTAGCATAAACCCAATTTGAAAATTGGCAAAATCAGGACGTTCGACAATCAAGTTCCAGGCTTGCTTCCAAGGCTTGACCATGCCTTCTTTGATCAATGTTGGGTATTCTAAATGCTCTCGGGGATCTTCTTGAGGTGATTCAGGAGAAGGTATTCTTTTTAAAAGCCAGGTTGAAGCCAATCCAAGAAGAGACATAGCAGGAAAAAAAACGCGCCAAGACTGCTCGAAGCGATCCAAGAAAAAGCCCAAAATAAGTGTCATTAAAGCAGCGCCACAATAGTCTATGATGCAAGCATACCCTAGCGTTTTTTCTCGCTCCTTCACAGGTAAATTCAGTTTAAATAGTTCCATCCACCCCGGAATGGTGGCTCGATAAAGCATCATATAGAAGGCAAACGCTAAAACGATTAGCCAAGAGTTCATCCAGGGTAAAAAGAGAAAGGGAAAATAACGTATAATATTTGCCCAGATCAGATTGGCAACAATTTTATCAGGTCGTTGATGAATAGCTTGACTCCAATAAGGAGCAAATAAGGATGACATTGGCTTTAAAGCGACAAGCAATGTAATCTGCAAAGGATTTATATGAAGATCCTTATAAAGGATGAAGGCTAATAGATTGATGAGAGACCAAAAAGGAGTACCTAGGATCCTCATCCATAAATAAGTGGAGCGCGTGACATGTAATGGACTAGCCACTGCTTTTATTTGAACTGTCATAGCGCTCCTTACATTCGCTTAGAAATCAGCTTTACCGGGATATCTCGGAAAAGGAATGACATCGCGTATATTTTCCATACCTGTGGTAAATTGAATTAATCTTTCAAAGCCGACGCCATAACCAGCATGAGGGACTGAGCCATACTTTCTTAGCTCTAGATACCACCAATAGTTTTCTTTAGCTAGATTTAGCTCCCTCATTCGAGATTCAAGGTAATCAAGGCGCTCCTCCCTTTGACTACCACCGATAATCTCCCCAATTTTTGGGACCAATACGTCCATCGCAGCAACGGTTTTGTTATCATCATTTCCCCGCATGTAGAAGGATTTAATGTCTTTTGGATAGTCGGTAATGATGACAGGTTTTCCAAAAAACTCTTCTGCTAGATAGCGTTCATGCTCGGATTGAAGATCAAGACCCCACTTCACAGGAAATTCAAATGTTTTGCCAGCTTTTTCGAGAATGCGAACAGCATAAGAATAAGTCGCTCTTTCAAATGGCGTATCAACAATTTTTTGCAACCTTTCAATCAAGCCATTAGAGATATGTTTGTCAAAGAATTGCATATCTTCAGGGCAATTTTTAAGGACATGGTTGAAGACATATTTGAGATAACTTTCGGCATTATCCATGTTATCGTTAATATCTGCAAAAGCCATCTCCGGTTCGATCATCCAAAATTCGGCCAAATGCCTAGAAGTATTCGAGTTCTCAGCTCGAAAGGTCGGCCCAAAGGTATAAATATCGCTCATAGAACAAGCATAGATCTCACCGTTTAATTGGCCCGAAACAGTCAAATAAGTGGGTGTTCCAAAAAAATCTTGTGTAAAGTCTACTGTTTTTTCTGGAGTTTTAGGAACATTATTTAAATCGAAAGTCGTGACCTCAAACATCTTACCAGCACCCTCACAATCTGAATTTGTGATGATAGGGGTATGGATATACAAAAAGCCTCTTTCTTGGAAAAATTGATGAGTCGCAAAAGCTAGGGCATTACGAATTCTTGTCACAGCGCCAATCGTATTTGTTCTCGGCCTTAAGTGAGCGATTGAGCGTAAAAATTCAAAAGAATGTCTTTTTTTCTGTAAAGGATAGGTCGTCGGATCACAAGTACCAATAATCTCTATCTTATCGGCCTGCATCTCTAACTCTTGGTTTTTGCCAGGACTTTCTACCATCTTGCCAGTAATCGCAACAGATACCCCCGTGGATAACTTCTCAATTATTTTTTCATAATTGGGCATCTTAGCATCGGCCACAACTTGAAAATTTGACAAGGTAGATCCATCATTAACTTCAATAAAGCTAAATGTCTTTTGATTGCGGACGGTTCTCACCCACCCTTTAACGGTTGCTTCGGACCCAATTAAAGAGGGGCGCCCGGCTTCAGGGTATTTCAATTGTTTAACTTTTAAACGCATTCTTATCTCCGTAATAAATTATTTGGACATCCCTTTTAAAAGGGCGATTTCTTTTTCCCAAAGCTCTGGTCCATCCGGTGTTTCTAAATACATGGGCAAATGCCTCGTTCTAGAATCGTTAACAAGAAATCTAAATGCTTCTAGACCGATTTCACCTTTTCCAAGTGGGCTATGACGATCAACCCGTGAAGCTAAACCTTTTTGTGAGTCATTTAAATGGAAAGCATATAGATGTTTTAAACCAACAACGCGATCAAACTCCTCTAAAGTATGGTTCCAAGCTTCAGGCGTACGAATATCATAACCTGCAGCAAAAATATGGCATGTATCGATACAGACACCGATCGGCAGCTTACTCTCTACTCTTTGAATGATGTAAGCAAGATGTTCAAATTTCCAACCAACTGCTGACCCCTGGCCTGCTGTAGCTTCAAGCAGTAAACGCAAAGACCCAAAATCAAACAAGTTAGCCGTTTGCAACAAACTCTCCACAATACGATCTAGACAAAATTCAGTTGTCTCCGTTAAGGCTGCCCCTGGGTGAAAATTTAAATAGTCCAGACCTAAAGCCAAGCATCTTTCAATTTCTTCTTTAAAAGCTATGCGACTTTTAACTAAGTTTTCCTCATTGGGGGCCCCTAGATTAATAAGATAGCTATCGTGGCTCATAATTTTCTGTAAGCCCGTCTCGTCCTTTGTCTTTTTAAAAAGATCAATCTCTTCTAGGGGAATAGCCTTTGCTCGCCATTGTCTTTGATTCGCCGTAAATAACTGAACGGTGTTAGCGCCAATTTTTTGTCCATTTAATAGCGCATTATGCACACCTCCTGCTGCAGAAGTATGAGCTCCAACGATGATTGAGGGGGTGCCATTCATTTTTTCCTCAGTGTTTAAAACATAAGAAGTCGCGGTAATTTTACCATGAAATTAATTACTTTCTTAAGGAAATTTTAAGTCATTTATCTAGAAGATTGACTTTAGAAAAAAAATGGGCGATATTCCTTGCAATGAAAACAGAAGACACCTCTCATACGATCTTTCGATCTGCAGCTAAGTTTTTTTCAGGCACCCTGCTGAGCAGAATTAGCGGCATGCTGCGCGACATGTCAATTGCTTACGCTTTTGGAGCAGAAAGCACCCTTGCTACCTTTTTTATCGCCTTTCGCTTTTCTCATTTAGCGAGGCGCTTATTTGGTGAAGGCTCATTGCCTACTGCCTTTATCCCCTGTTTCGAAGATTTGCGTTTAAAGGAAGAAAAACAAGCGCATATCTTTTTTTGCCATCTGACACAGCTCCTTGCGTTAGGTTTGATTTTTCTCATCTCCCTCAGTATTTTCGGCTTGCACCTATTCTCTCAGTCAGCTTACATATCTACACCTAATCAACAACTCATCTCTTTAACATGCTGGATGCTCCCAAGCCTTCTGTTTATTTGCTTATATGGTTTAAACTCAGCCTATTTAGAATGTGAAAAAAGTTTTTTCACCCCAAGCGTAGCTCCCATCGCTTTTAATATGATTTGGATAGTAGCTGCTTTTTATCTCATGCAGAAGCCCCCTTTTCTCGCGATGCAAGGACTCTCAGTCGCTATTGTCATTGGTTGTTTTGCTCAATGGGCTGTCACTCTCCCAAAGGTTCTCGCTTCGCTTAAAACTAAAGACGTTTCTTTTTTTGATTCTTTTTGGTGCTTTTCACCTTCGATTAGATCCTTTATCAAACCGCTCTTCCTCGCCAACATTGGAGTAGCAGCTTCTCAAGTGAATAATGCTTTAGATCCCTTATTTGCTCGTTCAGCGACTCTAGAAGGCCCTGCTTGGTTATGGTATGCAATCCGGCTACAACAACTACCATTATCCCTTTTTGGTATTGCCTTGGCAGGAGCCCTGCTCCCTCCTCTTTCACGTGCTGCTAAAGCAAAGGACTACCCTACATTTTTTCATTTCTTGGACTATTCCGTAAGTAGGGCTATCCAAGTGATGCTTCCCCTCACCTTTGCGACCCTTCTACTTGGACAAAGTGCCATTAATCTGATTTTTGGCAGAGGTAACTTCTTACCAGACTCAATTTTAGGAACAACCTATTGTCTTTGGGGCTATAGCTTTGGACTTTTACCTATGAGCCTCATTTTGCTTCTTGCACCCAGCTTTTATGCATTAGGAGAATATCACTTACCCGTCAAAACTTCTTTGCTAAGCGTGCTAACTAATCTTCTTTTAAATGGTCTTTTTGTATTTGTATGCAAGCTAGGTGCAGAAAGTGTTGCGATGGCAACAAGCCTAGCTGCATGGATCAATTGCCTGATCCTTATTGTTGCTCTTTACAAGAAAGGGTACCGCCCACAATTTTTACAAAAAATGATTCCCACACTCTTTTATAGCCTGATTGCTTCAGGAGCAGTTGTCCTTTTTGAGCTTTATTATTTTCATACATGTGCTAACTATCAAGCTCTGTTCGGGCAATTGCCATTATATGAAACGAGCTTTTCTTTGCAGTTGCAAAGGTTTGCTCTGCAAGGAACCATTTTCTTGATAAGCTTTGTAACGCCGCTGCTTATCATAAAAAGAAGCAAAGTGATTAAATGGATGGATGAGATAATAGGCTACTCTTGAGAGTAGCCTTCATAAAAAACTACTAGGTTGTATGAGCTAATGAGTCGCAAATTTCAGAAAGCTTGATTTCGATTGGCCATGGCATCTGCTCTGGAAGAGGCAGAGAAGTTAACTGACCTGAGAAATTGTCGCGATCGAGTGATAAATACTCAGGAACATTGCGTGTTGGTAAATCTAAAGATTCATTAATTGCTTTCATCTTACGCGACTTTTCTTTCACGGAAATAACCATACCTGGACGTACCTTGAAAGAACGACGGTCAACTTTTTTTCCATCTACAAGGATGTGTCCATGAGAAACGAGCTGATGCGCACCGAAAATAGTAGCAGCTAGCTTTAATCTATAAACAACGGTATCTAATCGGCACTCTAACATCTGAGCTAAGTGATTTGCCGTATTCCCCTTTAAGCGAAGAGCATCTTTAAAATAACGAACGAGCTGCTTTTCACTTAACATCCCGTAGATTGCTTTTAACTTTTGTTTTTCTTCTAACTGAAGGCCATAGTCAGACTTCTTACGACGACGCGCACCATGAACACCTGGGGGATTCGGTTTATGCAGCAATGGATTGCGCAATCTTCCAAATATATTAACCCCAAAACGACGCGCAACGCGATTTTTGTTACCTGTATAACGAGCCATTGATTCTCCTGTAATTCGACTCTAGAATTTTAGAATGAGATTGTCCCACAAAAAGTTAATTTTTTGCAAGACCATTAGTGAACTCCATTTCGTTACAAATTACTGCTTAAACTCTAATCCAATTGGTTGCTAAAATTGTTTTAGAAAAAGTATATGAAAAAGTTCACGCTAATATTTAAACCTTATTAAGGTTACCAAGAATTAATGGATAAATCAAGACTTGAACATCTAAAAAAAATAGCCCAAGAGATTGGCGATGCTCCAAATACTGTTAAACAGATTGAATTATTGACCCAAGGCTTCGCTCTCTTCTCCCAGGAAACCGAACGCTTAGATGGGGCGTACCACTCTTTAAAAGAACAGTTTAAATCGGTGAACTCTAAACTGGAAGAGGCTAATAAACGCTTAGCCAATAAGGTACAAGAGCTCCATGTTTTAACAACTTATCTCGATAATATTCTTAGCAATATCTCCCAAGGACTGCTCTTTATCGACTTTAGCTGCCACATTACCACCTATAATAAAGCTGCAGAAGTCATTCTAAAAATGCCTAGAGAAAAAGTTCTTTTTCAGTCATTCTATGATTTTTTTCCTGATGATTATTTCGGTTTTTCTATGAGGGAGGTATTTCAAAAAGGAAATGTCCCTAAAAGTACATTTACGACCATCGTTTTTAAAGATGGTACCCAAAAAGATTTAGAGATCGACAACACCTTCATTCCTCCCAAAAAAACCCAAAGCCAAGAATTAGATTTCACAGAAGGGCTTATTATTTTAATTCGTGATATCACCGAAATTCGACAACTGCAAATTAGTGCTAACAGGGCTGATCGAATGAAAGAACTAGGAGAGATGGCCGCCCAAGTAGCTCATGAAATCAGGAATCCTTTAGGAGGCATTAAGGGTTTCGCCTCTCTTTTAAAAAGAGATTTAGCCGGTAATCCCGAGCTGCAAAGTCTAGCCAATTACATTGTTGAGGGAACAGATACCTTAGATCGCCTGGTTGTCAATGTGCTGAATTATGCTCGTCCCTTACAACTAAGATTCGAATCCACAGACCTAATCTTGCTTATGAATGATTTAAAAAAGTCTGTGTCTTCGGATGAAATTTTTCCAAAAAATATTTTATTTTCTATTAAAAGTGCCTCTCCCTCCATTTATCTTTCCATCGACCCTGGGATTTTTAAAGGCGCTTTGCTCAATCTGGTCATTAACTCAATTCAAGCAATGCCGAAAGGAGGCAACCTCACCATTGAGTTACAAGAAAGGTATCGCGACATAGTGATCAAAGTGAATGACCAAGGAGTTGGCATCCCCAAAGAAAATTTAAAGAAAATTTTCAATCCTTTTTTCACGACAAAACCAAATGGTAATGGTCTCGGCTTAGCAGAAACACATAAAGTCATCCAAGCTCACGGTGGAGAAATTGAGGTTGATTCTCAAGTGGGAAAAGGAACTACATTCACGATTAAAATTCCTCTAAAACACTAGACGTAACACCCTTTCTTATGTTACGAACAAGATAAGATAACAGGTGGTCTGTATGCCGATTGAAAAAATTCTTATTGTCGATGATGAGAAGTTAGTACGCAATTTTTTGGCAGAAACCTTAAAAAGAAAAAACTTTGATGTAACTTTGGCAGAAAATGGGCAAAAAGCCCTTCTTGCTCTTAAAGATCAATCTTTTGATCTTGTTATCACGGATATGAAGATGCCTGATCTAACAGGAATCGACATCTTAAAAAAAGTCAAAGAGTTATCCCCAGGAACCATCGTTGTGATTATTACAGCTTATGGCAGTGTTGAAAATGCCGTTGAAGCCATGCGCCTCGGAGCCTTCAATTACCTTATTAAACCTTTTTCACCTGACACGATTGAAGCAGTGATTGATAAAGCCAAAGAACACTTAGCTTTAGTTGAAGAAAACTCTTGCTTAAAACAACAGCTGCAGGACAACTCAGGTACCACTCATTCAGGAATCATCGTCGCCAGTCCTATCATGAAGAAAATTTTAAACGATGTCAGTCAAATTGCCAAGAGCAACGCTAACGTGATGATCACTGGGGAATCAGGAACAGGTAAAGAAGTCATTGCTCATGCCATTCATTATCAATCTGCTCGAGCCAACCGTCCTTTTATAAAAGTTAATTGCGCCGCTATTCCTGACACATTAATTGAATCAGAATTTTTCGGGCATGAAAAGGGAGCGTTTACTGGAGCCACCTCGATGCACCGCGGCCGTTTTGAATTAGCAAATGGAGGAACTCTCCTGCTCGACGAAATCACTGAAGTTCCTCTTGGACTACAGGCCAAGCTTCTAAGGGCGATCCAAGAACAGGAATTTGAGAGAGTGGGAGGCATTAAACCCATTAAAGTTGATGTTAGAATTATCTCTACATCTAACCGCAATATGCATGAAGCAATTGCTCAAAAAAAGATACGCGAAGATCTTTTCTATCGTTTAAATGTCATGCCTATCCATCTTCCCCCTTTAAGAGAACGTAAAGAAGATATTCTGCCCTTGTCAGAGTTTTTTATCGAAAAATTGTGTCTGGAGAATCACAAGGAAAAAATGACTTTGAGCGATGAAGCAAAGAAAAAAATGCTAGCTTATGATTGGCCAGGTAATGTACGCGAATTGGCAAACATTTTAGAACGAGCAGTTGTATTAAATACATCAGGCATGATTTCCCCTGATGATATTTACCTTAATCAGTTAGAATTACCCACAACTATAAGCGCATTGCCTATTGGTATTACGCTGCAAGAATTAGAAAAAAGACTCATTATCGAAACATTACAGAAAATGAATAACAATAAAACAAAGACAGCAGAAACATTAGGAATAAGCGTACGAACATTAAGAAACAAGCTTCAAGAATATAATTTTAATTACACTAATGAAAACAATTAAAATTATTAGCTAGTATTCTAACTCAAATTAGCTCCAAACTTTTACACAAAACTTTAAAATGAACACATTATATGAACGTCCAAAACTATCTTACTCGCACGTTAGCCCCTTTTCATCCTATTGCATCTCTATTTTCTAGAAACCCGCACCCTCTCAATAGGATCACTGAAGTATTTAACAACAATCATAGCCAAATAGAGACAAGTCTTAGCAAGGTAACCCCTGAAAATTTCATTCAACAACCTTTTATAAAACTGATCCTGAAAGATTTAAGCAGAAGCATAGATCGGGGGGACGAATTTATACTTCTCATCCGACGACTCAGGCGAGAAGCATCCACTCAAAAAATTAGCTCATGGCAACTCCTTATGGCTATCTATCATCATAGTAAGACGACTTACTTTCACTTAACTGAGCAAGTGTTAATGACCAATCATTCTGAGTATATCGAATTAGTTTTATCTACTTTTAAAGATGACAAGGGTAGTTGTTTAAAGGATGAGGATGTTCAAGAATTCATTTTCTCGGGAAGGAAGCAGCAAGAGGTCCATCTTAGGAAAAGTTCTATCTTAGTTAATCAAACCATCCTACAGCACCTTTTTCCTCATTATCAAATCCAGGATACCCCACTAAAAGTTTCCCGAAAATGTTTCATTAACTTTCTTACTCATTTACTAAGAAAGCCAACATTTGAAGTAAAAAAAAATAATTACAAGCGTCTTTTAGTCATTGCAGAATATTTTCAACTAGAACCACTTAAAAAAACTTGTGAGCAATGGCTGATTGAGAACCATCAACGATTTTCTCATCAAAAGCTTTTTTCATTAGCAACTCATTTCAATTTACCAAGTATAAATAAGCTCGATTCTTTAATAGAGGTGATTGCTTGTGTTTACTTTAAAAATGCCCCTCTTCAAGAGCTATACGCGATTTTTTCCTTTAAGGATCTCCTATCTTATGAACTTTTAGCCATCACATCTGAACGACAGGCAGAGGAAGCTTTTCAAAATTATCTTAACTTAAAGGAGCAGGTTTTATCTAAAGGCTTAAATTGGAAACTCTTTCTCAGACACTGTCATCTACTCAATCAACAAGCCGTAGCTCCGTTACTAGATTACACTTTAACCATAGGTGCGACCTCTTGCGCAAAAGAACTTCTTTTTGCTCTAAATCTTGATGAGCTAGAAGCTTTTTTTAATGACTATGGCGATTTAAAGGTCATTATCGAACAGCAAGAGATTCCAGTCCGCAAAGATATTCTTGCCATGATTCCATATTTTCAAGCAATGTTCGAACACAACACCATAGAAACAACATCTCAAGTGATTTCTTTAGAGTCCTTTAAACTATCCTATTTCAAAGCTATTTTAAGTCGTTACTTTTTGGAAGAACCCCTGAACTTTAAAATCGATACGATTGAAGAATTTTTTTCCTTTGCGTTGTATTTACAGCTAGAGCCGCTCATAAAAGATTGTGAATCATGGTTGATTCAAAATATTCAAGAAATAGACATTCCTTCTCTTTTTAAGTTAGCCAAAAAATGTAACTTAATTGAATTGAAAAAAAGGCTACTTCAGGACTATCCAAGAGACATTTGCGTTTTTTTTGATCAACATACCGCCATTGTAGATAAGTTGCTTCAAACCAATGATCTTGGTGAAAAAATAGAGATTTACGATCATATTAAACAACTTGCAGACACGGAATCTCAACCGATTAGCTGGCCATCCTGTTTAGAATATTTGAACCATTTCTATCCAAAAATTATTTTAAATCTATTTAACTATTTCCTAGCGAACGGTCATAAAGCTCAGGTCGCTTCTCTTTTTTCTATTTTAAAAGAGGAACAACTCCTCCAACTCATGGAACTACTCATTTACACAGAGGATAATCAGGAAAAAATCCATTTTATTGATGGGCTCAAGTTGCTTATTGAAATTGAATCAAAACCGGCCTGTTGGGAATCTTTTTTAAACCATTTATATCAAAATGATCCGAAAACGATTTTAGAACTATTTAACTACCTTCTTATCAACGGTCAAAAAGAACAGATCACCTTTTTTTTATCCATTATTAGTAAGGAACACTTATTACAATCTATTCAAGAATTAGGTAACTTGCGTATTCGCTTTAAGCATGGCCCCGTGCAAAGATTTCACACTTTGATATTTTCAATATTCTTCCCATCCATTATTTTTGAAAAACGATTCGTTCAATTGGACATCGAAGCAGACGACTTTGAGAGAGTGATTAACAGAAAAATTTCGAAGCTTCCATTGGTTAGTGCCCTAACTGATATTCTTGCTGTTTACAAAGCCTTAGAAAGTTTAAAAATCGATCAATACAATGAGGAGCTTGTCGATTTTTTTAATAGCCATACATCTAATATTGGTAATCTGAACAATGAAGATATCAACGATTTAGTTGATATGTATGTCGAAGCTAAGAAATGCCATCGTCTTAAAAGCTGGTTTTATTTAATAGAGGAAACCCTATTAAATATAGCTACCTACTATCAAGAAAAACATACATTTCCTCTCATCCTATCTACTGATGAAATCGCTTACAATCAAGACAAACTCTGTCAATGGTTAATTAGCAAAAAAACATTAACCGGAACTCTTGTGGAAAAATGGCTGCTTTACCCCGATCTGCTCCCCAATGTCAATCATTTAAATTTTCTTAAACCCTCTTACGAAGAAATCCACGTGGCTAAAAACGCCATTGAAAATGGTTTAAAAGTTGAAATCCATATTACCTCTTCAGATACTAACGTGATTTATTGGTGTCATTCCATACCTCTTAAAAGCTTACATTTTGCTCATCTAACCACCTTTACTAATTTTGATATTCTTCAACTTGGAAAATTGACAACATTAAAAACATTAAGTTTTGCTCATACGGCTGTTACCACCGATCAATTAAAAAGAATGCCTAAAAATCCTATTCAAATGCTCGACTTGAGCGGCTGTTTTAAGCTAAGCGCAATAGCATTTTGCCATAAAGCATTTCCTCATTTAAAGCACTTGAAGCTTGCTCAACTTCCCATTTTTAGCAATGAATTAAAAAAATTGAGCAAGCTAAAGCTAACGTCCCTAGATTTATCAAGCTGCATCATTCGAAAGAGCGATCTCTTAGAAATAGCTCATTTGAAAACTTTAGAGGTGTTAAATTTAAGTGATCTATCTATTAATGATGCGATTTTAATAATGCTATCTAAATTACAATTACGCCAATTGATTATTAAAGAATGTGTCGATTACAGTGAAGAAGCCCTATCGGTCTTAAAAAAACAATCAAACTTAAAAATTATAAGGTAAAGATCATGGATTTAACACGTTTAACCTCTTACCACGATCAGTAGTCTAAACGTTTTCTTGTTAAAACGACAGAGCAGCTTAAAAAGCGAATGGGCTGATTCCTTTTACCTTCTTTATACTCCTATTCGTAAAGGATCTTGTTAATCAGGTTCCTTAAGCCTATTTCCGGGGGGGTTATGTGATCTTTCTAAGCAATGTCATTTTAAAAAGGTTCTTGGTCAAATTGCAGGCAAGCACCTAGGGGTAGTCTCTTTTTACCATCAGTGCCCTTCTAGCCATTCCCATCACAAGCCATGTTTACCTCCAAGGAAAAAATTACAATGGATTGAGGATTTGCCCGATAGTTTGGCAAGTCCTAGTTTTTTACCCTTTCTAACGTTCAAATAAAATTTTACACAGAATAGCTGGTTATCATATTATTCAAACAGGCCCATCCACATTGTGAATTAAATAATTAACATTTACAGCAGCGATTAAAACTAAAGCTGATTAGATCCCAAGGAAAAATATAAAAAGAGAGCACTAATCGACTAGGGCAACTCAAGGAAGATTTTCAAAAATGAAATAACACTAATAACTTTTTTGCATCTTCCAGTGTTTATTAAATAAATTTCCATTAAGAAGGACTATCTACAGGCATTGCCCCTTACCCTAACCATTCAAGGTCATCAAACAGATATTAGCAAAATTATTTAAAAGATTCTTCCGTTTCACTCATTGCAAATTCAAAATTCTAGAAAGAAAAGATTAAAAAAACTCAGGATCCTTAACCAGCTGCCCTTCAGCAAAATGTAGGCGTGTTTTAATCGTTCCGTCCCTGTGAAAGTACTCTTGAATGCCATCAAAACGGCCACTCTTAAAGTGAAGAACACTAAGCAACTTCCCATCAGCATAAAAATAGCGGCACTCTCCATGCTGACGTCCTTGGTGATAGTTTGTTTCGGAAAGGATACATCCTTGCTCGTCGTAAAAAAATGAACATCCCTCCATGAGCCCGTCCACAAACGGTGTCACCATCTTTAATTGTTCATTTTCATAATAGAGTTTTTCCTCATGTTTCATGAGCATTCTCCAAGGCATGATCGATTAAAATAATATTAGCTTTAGCTGTATTTTGTAAAAAAATAAACTTTTCTAGCTGGAGGTCTATTTTAGTTTTAATCGCTGCTGTACTTCCAGCCCTGGATTTTTTAAGTTGAATCAAACGCTTATTCAAAACCCGAGCATAAACAGCATTAAATATATCGAGAATATATTGGTACCCTGGTTCATCCGCTAATTCAGTCTCACTTAAAGCTGCTAATCCTGAAACCGGTAAAGGCTCCGATAACTTTTTCTGTTTTCTAAGTTGCTTCATCTCCTGAATGAGTACTTCCAAATGCTCCACGCAACGTTCTAAACTTAGTTTTAGCTCTTTCGTAATTCCCACAAGTTGGTCAAAAGTCACATTTCGCAAAGTGCTATTCTGAATTTCGCCATGCACTCTACCTTGGAGATCAAAAGTTTTAGTCAGTAGCCTTTTAGCTGATTCAGCAAAAGGTTCATTTTTGACATCTGGGAAGCCAATTCCGCCTTCTGTCGAATTAATAATTGTAACGTTTGGATGATTCTTAGCAAAATTACCAATAAAATCCGCTTCAGCTATCCATTTCCATAAAGTATAAACAGGCTTGCCGTAAATATCATTTCTTAATAAGGCACGCTCATCTTCATTTTCGGTGCCAAAAAGCTCTTCCTCCGAAACCTTGGCATCATCAACCACACCTGGTGCATAAGCCTGTAAATTAGTAAAGGCTAGGTCCATCCCAACCATAATAATGGGATCACACCCTAAACGACTAGCCACTTCCAAACAAAAATTAACGACATTATGTCCCTCATCGAGAAATTCGCTTTCTAATCCAAATTTTTCTTCATACCACTCTGCCACATCATAACCACCAGATCCTGAGATATATAAGCGAGGCCCTCTGATTGTATTAAAAGCTTCGGAATGCATCCGATTGCGGTAGAAAAAGGGGATTTCAAAAGCTGAGTTAGAAGATAGTCTTAGATATTGAGCTGGGTTTGGATCGATACCTGCTCCAAAATGAGGTAAGATCCCCCTTGAACTAAGAGCATTCAATGCAGATCCTCCAGCAAAGATCAAGGCATTGCAAGAATACTCTTGCAACAATGAAAGATGCTTTTCAAGTGATGGGCCAGCTCCACAAATGATTGCAGGGACCTTCTCAAATTGGCCAAAAAGTTTGTTGCCCCAGTAGGATTGATGAAGTTTCAGCATATTGGGATAAAAATTCCTAAAAAAACCCGCTCCGAATCTTAAGTATTCATCCAATAATGCATTTTTTAAGGCAGCATCATAAGCTAATTTGGTTGTGATTTCTTCAAAGATTCCCTTCTTTTTTTCCCCATACCTTTTCAAAGCAGAAAATTTGTTTTTTGCCATCAATGTTGACCAATAGATGGCTTCTAAGGTTTCAATATCGTTGAGATCAGGTAGATAAATCAATTGAACTTGGCAATTTTTCAAAATTTCTGTTGCCAGCTCGGTTTCGAATAGTTTTGCTAGTATACCTAAATTATCTTCTAAAAAGACAAGTTGCCTATTCTTGCCTTCTTTTAGCCATTTTTTTAACGGTTGATAGTAGTACCCTAGGCCAATGCCATAAACAAATAATACGTCCACATTTTCAAGGGGGACTCTCTTAGCCCATTCTTCTGCCTCTCTAATCGGATGGTCATCATATAACAAGCCTTCATCAGGTGTTTTTATATTCAGGAATCCTGACTGGTTAATAAGCTCTACACCTGTAAAATCGCCATAAGGAAGCATTCTTGCTTCTTTAGGATGAGCAAGCGACCAACGTTCAACGTTTTGATAAAATCTTTTATTTGCCATTCATTAAATCCCTTATCGATTGCTGCAAGATGACCCCTTCGTGAATAATACTGGGAAAAGTCGAAGCGTCTGTAAGCTCTTTTCCATTTTTATCCCAGTCTTTTTGAATAACCTTTTCCCCAATAAACATTAGCTCTTTTGACTTATTCCCATTATCATACCAAAAATAGGCCGTGCCGAAAGGCTGATCATTTTTAAATTCTATTTGCGATGCCTTATTCCCGTTATCGTAATAATATTCTTCTAAACCGCATCTTACCCCCTTGCAAAAGTGAGCGATCATTTTTAACTGACCTTTAGGGTAAAAAAGTTTTATTTTTCCATTTAACAAACCCTCATGATATTCTAAAAGAGTTTTTAAATGGCCATTTTCATAAAAATATTCTTGCCGTCCATCCTGTACGCCATCTTTCCATTTTTCTATAGCTGCTAACTGTCCATTTTTAAAAAAACGATAGGTTGTACCTATTCTTTTTCCGTGGCAAAACCAACTTTTGGCTAAAAGCTTACCCTTCTGGCTAAAAAAAGTTGAAAGGCCATGCAAAAGATTATTTTCATAAAACTGCTGAGATTTTATAGCTCCATTCGTATGGAATTGTAAACACTCCCCCTTTAGCTTTCCATCTTTTGATACATGGATCTCTCGAATCAATTGATCACCAAGCGGTTGCCTACATTCTTGGGGAATAAGAACAGGGTTAAACGTGCCCACTTGTTGACTGAGGATAACATCATTCGCTATAAGCAAATTTTGATCAAAAGGCCGATGCCCATTTTCTTGATAGCTCATTTTATTAGCAGTCATCATTTTGCATAAAACTTGCCGGATATTTTCAAGATGGAGTTGACCTACTTCTATCATTTGTTGGTAGCAACTTTTTTGAATTCTTAGATCGAGCAAATAGTGTTCCACAGGTGAAGAATTTGTGTAATAACGAGAATCAATAATCTCTTCCATTTGCAATAGCTTAGCTGCAATTTCCACTCTTCTTAATAGATGAATATAAGCAGGTTCTTTTCCTAAGGCCATCTCATCAAAAATGGATTGAGGCTCATAGGGGTAGATATCAGATCTTACTTTTAAAAGATCGCTTCCTTTTTGGCAGTAATAGGCAAGATTCTGCAGTAGTCGAAGAGTTCTAACAAGCGACATCTTCCATTTTCTTAAGGATCTAATGATTTTTCGTGCATTAGAAACAGCCCTGTCTGCATTAGCCAAAGCACAATGAACATGATTTAACAAATCGTATTGGCGCGCTAAAGATTGATCCTGAATTTTATCAAGAGGTAACCGCCTAACTTGATTAATTCCAAATCCTTCTTGTGAGCCATAAATAAATTGAATATTAGGATGTTCCTTAGCCTGCTTAGTCACCCAAGAGGATTCATAAAGAAAGGTTAATGTTGTTTCAAATACTCTCCCTTCAGCATTTGTCACTTTTATGACGTCTGGTTGATGTTTCCTTAAGCTATTTAAAACTTCTTTGCTATCCCCTGGGTAAGCATGGACTCCAGAAACATACTTAGCTTCTTCTGAAAAAGCCATGTCTAACCCTAAAAAAATAATCGGATTGCACCCGAGATACATAGCCACAGAAGTACAATAATTGGATGTAGAAAATCCAGTGTTGATCACATAGGGATTATTCACGCCAAGCTGCTTTTGAAACCATTGATACCATGTCTTCTCAGGAACTTGTGGGGTAAAAATCTTGATGCCGTGAAGATGGTTAAACGCATCTTCTGAAAACCGATTGGTGTAAAAAAAAGGAGTTTCGAAGGCGGTATTTGTTTTTATTCTGCTTGTCTGTACAAGCGTTGGGTCTACCCCTCCACCAAAATGGCTATTAATGTGATAATGATTTAATACATTTAGTGCACTTCCAGCTCCAAAAAAAAGGGCTCGATCCTCAAGCTGTTTTAATTTAGGTAGCTCATTTTTTAGAGAGGGGCCTGCACCAATAATGATACCCGGAATATTTGCAAAAGCGTTATTTAACGCATCACAGCTTTTTACCTCAGAGAGCTGGGACAATTTATGATAAAAGTTTTTTGCCAACAATTCATGATGAGTCTCTTCTAGCAAACGACTAGAGTAAGTAAACAGAGTTGTTTTGACACCTTGCAGCACTTTTTTAAAGCGTGTTGTCTTTTCTTTCCAGTAACAGGGAAGAGCGATAATAGAATAGTTGGTTTTACACCGTTCGATTAAAACCTCTGCTCCATCGATCGCTATCGATCCTTTATTTTGAATCTGTGTTGAATCAACAACAACAAGACGAACTTGTCGATTGCTGAGTATCTCAGCCGCTCGCTCAGTTTGTAAAAATAATTTTAGGAGAGCTAAATCATCTTCTAAAAAGACAATTTTGCGATGAGCATTTTGTTGTAACCAACTCTTAGCCACAAAGTAGCTATATCCAAGGCCTATTCCATAGCAGTATAAAGTTTCTAACCCCTCCTTTAAGAAGGGTTGTAGATTTTTTTCAATCTCAGCGAAAGCTCCGCTCTGGGCATGAAAAAAAAACTGATGATTTTTGACGTTAAGTTCTTCTTGATCTGTAAAGCAAAAAGCATAGTCGCTTGTCTCAATATTTGGGAGAACAAGCGAGGTTTTAGGGCAAATCTTCCCTAATTTTTCTAAATTTGCTTCAAAAAAAGCATTCATCATTTCGGTTGATTAGGGTCTTCTTCATTATCCTTAATAAGTTTTTGAAGAAGATTAAGCTCCGAAGACATCGTTCTCATGGTCTCATGCATAGAGCCTGTCATCACTTCCAAATATTGTTGGATTAATCTTTTAGAAGAAGGGCTTTTCCATAAAGGTTCTTGGCCTCCTTCTAAAGTACCAGATTCCTTAGCAATGCTATCGTTTAACTTTTCGAGCTGTTCCATCTGTTGATGAAGTTTACATAGCTCATCATCTACCCAAGCAAAATTTCCTTCGCCAATCTTTTGTTCTTGCTCTTTAGCAATGGTTCGCATGGCGCCTCCAAGTTGATTCACTACTTGGTTTAAAGCAGATGTCAATAAATTAGTTTGTTCAGAAACCTGGTCGAAATAATCTAAGTGCTTATTTGTATCGGGAATGAATTGCCCATCTTTATCCCAAAATTGCGTTTTAACAATTTTACTTTCATCATCAAAGATCACTTCTTTAGCTAAGGATCCATTGTCATGCCACATTCTTGCAACACCAATAGGCTTACCATTTTGGTACTCTGCTTCAATCTTCAGCATTCCAAATTCATTGTAAATCAGATCTTTGCCATGTCTTTTGCCTTTTTTAAACTGCAAATGTCTCTTTAACTGCTCACTCGGATAGTAGAGTAACACATCTCCATCCAGCTGCCCTTGATCGTAAGAGATGATACTTTTTAAATTTCCGTTAGCGTAGTAATATTCCTGCTTTCCATTCATGGCCCCTTCTGCAAATTGTTGCTTAGAAGCCACTTGACCATTTTCATAGTAAAACAGGGAGTCTCCCCTTTTTTGCCCATGATGGTATTGGCTCTTAGCCAGGATCTGTCCTCCTTGGCTGTATAAAAGGGATGGGCCATCAAGCAAACCGTTAACAAGGTTTTGATAAAGAATATTCCCATTGGAAAGGTGTTCTACCACTGAAAATTTTTCTTCTTTATGGCTATCCTTAGAATTTTGATGCATAAATGGTCTTTCTTTGATGGAGGGAAGGAGATCTAGCTTATTCTGTTTTTTTAAGGCCTTATCAATAAATTTGAGATTTTCAACGCAAATCTCCATCAAATAAGCAAAACGTCCAGACAGCTGATCTAAAATTCGCGATGACGCCGTTTTACCAGGTAAAGCAAGTTGGATATAAGCGATGTAATTTTCATCAAATACCTTTAAAAGAGTCTCATAGGCCAGTTCTTTTTTTAAATTTTGTTCTAACTCCTTTAAGGAATCATCTAAAGAAGGCTTCTTTTCTTCCCAAACCTTGGGATCATGGCTATAAATATCTTTTAAGATGCCAGTACACCTATTAAGACTTTCGACAAACTCATTGATGACCTTTTTGATCCGTTCCTTATTTACATCGGGGGGCATTGGAATAGAAAGTAGCTCGCTATGTAGAATAGCATCGAAATCATACTGCCTCGTCAAATAATTCTTGGCCGCTTCTTCTAAGGTAACGTTTGGTACCCCTTGGAAGCCAATGCCTCCTTCAGTTGCGTTCATAAAATTTAAATGAGGATGAGAACGAGCAAAATGAGAAAACCACGTAGATTCATGAATCCATTTCCACAAGGTATAAATAGGCTGTCCATAAACATCGTGTTGTAATACTAACTCTTCCTCTGTCGTTTTTGTGATCAAATGTTCTTTTGTATCATGGATCGCATGCATCTCAATTCCAGGAGAATAAGACTGTCCTAAGGAATAGGCAAGATCGAGACCTACGCAGATAATGGGATTGCAACCAAGAGCCTCAGCAATGCTTAAACTCATATTAATTACATTACACCCTTCATCAATATTTGGATGTTTGAGATCTAACTTTTCATCGAACCAGTTAGCAACTGGGTAGCCAGTAGCTCCTGTCAAATACATCTTTTGTCCATGAATCATCTCAATGGCATCATGGTTCATGCGATTACGGAAAAAGAATGGGACTTCAAAACCACAATTCATAATCAATCGAGTAAATTGTGCAGGAAAGGGATCAACGCCTAAGCCGAAGTGAGGGGTTAAACCAAAAGCGTTCAGTGCATTCATGGCGGTACCGCCCGCAAAGATGAGAGCTCGATCTTTTAATGTCTTTAGGGTTTCGATATTTTTCTGCAAGGAAGGACCTGCTCCGCAAATAATGGCTGGAACGCCCTTAAATTTATTCCAAAGAAGGTTGCCTTGTAAAGCTTGAGGGAATTGAAAAAGATTATGGTAATAATTGCTAAAGAAGGGTTTACCGCGTTCAAGGTATTCACCTATAAAAAGCTGGAATGAGCTTTTTTTAAAATCGATGAGAAATTGGATTTTTACCCCTTCTTGACCTTTATCTTTTTCATAACTAGCAATAGGTAGAAAAAGGATGTTTTGATACATAAATTTTTTGGCAAGGGTATCAATTGTTTGGTCGTTAGGGTCTGTCATGTCAACGTAAAAAATATCAACTTGCTCATCCTTAAGAAGCTCTTTTGCCTTCTCTTGTTCTAAAAACCGTCTTAAAACTCCTATATCATCCTCGAGGAAAATCACATGGCGTTCGGGATTACCCCTTAACCATGGCAACAACGTTTCATAATGGTAGCCAAGACCAAGGCCATAAACAATCAGCCAATCAACTGCCTGCAAGTCATGCATCCCTACCCACTGTCTCAACTCAACTTTAATATTCTGTGGGGAGTAGATCGTCGCGACCTGTCCATTCACATTTCTTTGTAAGTTAAGTTCTTGTTTCTTCCCCGTATGACAGAAATTCCACCCATTCTCCATTGGAAAAGAAAGGAGGTTGGCTAAGATGGGTTGCTTTAAAGACAGCAGACGTAGGTTATCTTGATAGAGAGAATTATCCATGGTGATTGTTTCCTCGAATTAGAGAGATTATAGAGGCATCCAGTTAGAGTCACCGCCCATGCGTTTGAACTTCTTTTTGCGTCCTTGTATGGTCTTTTTCGACAGTTTTTTTGAGGCTAATTCTTTAGAAAAATCCTTACCTGTCAAACCTATATTTCTGGCACTATTTAAAGCGTTTCTTAAAAGAATTGTGTTGTAACCTAATTCTGTTGATTTACGCATCAGACGAAGGTCGTGAGGATCCATCTTATCCGTATCGGCTACTGTTTTTGCTAGATCACCAGCTGTTATTCCTTCATCCTTAAGTGCTTGAAGTGTGATATCTTTAAATTGACGCACCATATCCGTCGCTAGTTCAAGTCGTGCTTTAAGAGTGGGATCAAGCGGCGAATCTAGGGATTTTCTAGCGTTGTTTTGAATAAGATTTAACAGAGAGCCTAGTTGATCTAAAAGAGGATCAATGGGATCGTTTTGTTGCATAAAAATACCTATTTATTTCATTGTAACAATAAATTTTAATGTTTACAACTCACCAAAAAGACAAAAGTTTTATAATAAAATTTATGCGCAGCTACTACTCTCATTTAAATACAATTACGAATTCTGACAAGCAAAGTTTAATAGAGCCTCGCCCGATTTTTCGAGCTTCGGCTATTTTTCCTGCCATCCATAATGTTGAAATGTCTTCGAGATTGCTCTTTATGGGCTACTGGCATCTCAAACGTAACATTCCTCAAATCCAATCCGTAATTACTCTTCGCAATGAAGGCGGCAAATTATTAGCTCGTAAAACTCTCTCTATAACAGAACCGAAAGCTTTTCGAATAGAGCTTCTACCTTTTTTGGAACAATTAGATCTAAGCAAGGAAGATTTTTTTGGGAGTCTTGAGGTAGAATTTTTCTCTTCGCAAAATCTTGTTTACCCCTTTCCTGCTGCTGTCATCAATTATTATGGCCCCTCCTTCAATACAGTCGTTCATACAGCGCAAAGAGTTTACAACGATTTTGAAGACATGAAAAACAACTCCCAAACGCGCGTTCCTGAGTCTGGTTTCACCATTTATAAAGATGATGAAAGAGAGCCATTTATTTCTTTGATTAATGGTGGCACTTTAGTTCCTAAAGGAGCTATGGATTTTACTTTTTATAATCAGAAGGGAGAAGTCCTTCATAAACTTAAGGATTTTGGATCGCTTGCTCCTTATCAGACGCTTTTTATCTACCCTGCGCGAGACTTTCCCGAACTTGGCTCGTTTTTTAACGGGGAAGCAGGTACGTGTAAGGTATCCTTTGAAGTTGCTTGGATTTTCCCTCGTCTTTTAGTGGGTAATTTTTTAAAAAATCCTTTTTCATTTGTTATTACCCACTCCTACTACGATTGTTCAAATGCATCTCAAGCTTCTGATTATTGGAATTATAGTGATCCGGAGTGGTATCCTGAAAGTTTAATGATCCCAGTACTAGAAACGGATCAAATGTACACACAAGTCGCCTTTTATCCAATCTACTCCCCCTCATCTTTTTTTCTTAACCTTGAGTTTTTTGATGAGCAAGGTCATCCGTTAGGAGCCTTACCTAAATACCTTCACATTAAAGCGCCCTTCTTAACATTCATTTGTCTCCCGATAAAAAAAGCTTTAGAGGAACTCCAACTTCAGCCCAAGCAGGCTTGCGCCGTTCGTCTCTCCGCGTTCACGGAAGAAGGGGAGAAAATTCCTGCACGAGTCAAAGTATCTTTTGACATTGGCTGTCAGGGAAAAGCACTCCCATGTAATATCTGTACGAATTTACAGCCTTTTAACCCCTCTTTAAAAGCAAAACCTTACACCTTTAAATGGGGTCCTATCCTTGCAGATCAACCCGGGTCATCTGTATGGATTATGAATTCCCAACCTAAAATTGATTACAGAGAAGAGGCTGCGGTAAAACTCTCCTTTTATCGTGAGCAAGATTCTTCCAGCATTGAGAGAGAGATTACCATTCCGCCAGAAGGTTTCGTAATTATAGAGCCCGATCAAGATGAGGAGCTTCAGGATTTCTTACAAGGATCCATTGGTTGGTTTACTGCTATATCGAGCAATCCCTATACAACGACTTATTATTTTTCGGTAAATCCATCGGGTGTTGTCGGGGGAGACCATGGCTTCTAAATTATTTCTGGCAAAAAAGGCTGATGTTCCAATCAATCGCTTTTTAAAAATTTCGCTAGAAGGTGGCCGAGAAATCCTTCTTTTTAACCAAAATGGTGATTTCTTTGCTCTTGATAATGCTTGCCCACACATGGGAGGCCCTCTTTCTGAAGGAGAGTATAACCCCCCTTGTATTACATGCCCTTGGCATGGTTGGCAATTTGATATTACAAATGGCACAAACATCACCGGCCTTGGAGAAGACGCCAGCGTCATTTCCATCCTCGTGGATGATGAAAGCATCTATTTAGAAGAATGATTTTTAATGATTAACGATATAGGATTTTATTTGAGAATAGCTTACTAACCCGTCTTGAAACTGGTAACCGCCCTTATTTAGCCAACCCATTTTAATTTCTTGTTCATTAGCGATGGCCACAATTGGGGATTGAAGATAGAAGTTATAGCTCGTGACTTGATTAATAACTTTGGGAGTTAGCTTGATAGCTTTACACTCAATCAGAATCAAAGGGTATAAATCATGCTCTGGATGAATTCCTCGACTAAAAAAAAGAATATCTGCGCGCCTTTCCGGAAAATGACTTGTTGATTTAGTTTGCAAATGAGGCATTCCGTGCAGCGATTGTTCTACCACAAAGCCGCTTTTAGGATAGCCTAATGAATGGATCATATATTGAAGAACTTTCTGGCGCACGAGTTCTTCGGGCGTCATAGGAACGAAAGTTCTTCTAATTAAACAAAAAGTTTTATTCTTTTTCCGGTTCAATGATTCCGTAGTTGCCATCTTTTCTGCGGTAAATTACTTTAGTTTTGCGATCTTCTTCATTAATGAAAATAAGAAAAGCATCCTGAGAAAGTTCCATTTTCATAATCGCTTCATCATGAGTCAAATACTTTAATGGTCTCGTTTCTTTAGCTACGATGATATGAGGACGATAGCTGTCGACTTCTTGACGTAAATTTTCATCTTCAATCTCATCATTCACTTCGGCGATTTCATCCTCAAGATGGGGTCGAATGACATTGACATTCATATCAATTGTTTTCGCACCTCTCGCATGGTGATCTTGTATTTTGGTTTTATATTTACGCAGCTGAGCCTCCAGTTTATCCACAGCTTTATCAATAGAGGCGTACATATCATCGGTAACCGCTTGGGCTTTGACTTTGAGATTATTAATTTTAGCCACAATATCCACACGATGATCTTCCCGCTGAATATCCATCACAAGATTCATTTCTACTATACGTGGTAAAATACGCTCCACCTTGGATAGTTTTTCTAGAGCATAGTTTTTCATTGCGTCAGTGACGAGAACATTTCTTCCAGTAATACCAATATCGTATTGATCATTAACGAACTCAAGCGCCTTAGCTTTACGGCTCATAATAATAACCCCTTTGGTTGGACAGATGATATAACTCTATTATACAGCTTTATTAACCAAGCCGCAAATTTAAAAAAACAAATTTACAAAACTTTGATTATAAGGTTTTTAGAGCGCTTTTTTTACCTAACTGACCGCAAGCTGCCATAATTTTATCTCCCTTGGTCGTACGAATTAAAGGTTGGTACCCTCTTTGAATTAATCTCGTTTTAAAAAGATTAATTTGCTCGGCTCTCGAAGGTTCATAAATCGTTTTTGTTTGAGAGTTATAAGGAATTAGATTGATTTTGATATCTAAACCTTGGAGATAATTCGCTAATAGATCCGCGTGCTCTAAGGAATCATTGAGATCCTTAATCAGGATATAAGCAACTAAGATTTGACGACCGGTATAGCGATTAAAGTTAGCCATCGCTTCATGAAGTTGCTTAAGGTCATATTTTCTGGTAATTGGCATGAGCGTTTTGCGAAGCTGTTCATCAGCTGAGTTAATGGATACAGCTAAATTAGGACGATATCTTTTTTCATGCATCAATTTTTCAATGCCAGAAATGACCCCACTTGTGGAAATTGTAATGTGCCTTTCACCAAATCCAAATCCTTGGGGATCACAAAGAATTTGTACAGCCTGCATGACATGATCATAGTTATCAAATGGCTCACCCATTCCCATAAAAACAATGTTTCTAATTGAGCAATTTAACAAATTCTTAGCGATGAACACTTGAGATACAATATCATAAGGTGTGAGTTGAGAGACTAATCCCATTTTTCCCGTCTCACAGAAGCGACAAGCCATCCTACATCCGATTTGAGATGAAACGCATAAGGTTCCTCCCGCCTGCATAGGAATCACCACCGATTCAATTTCGTACCCCTGAGCTGTTCTAACTAGAAGTTTATGAACATGGCCTTCCGTCACTTTGCGATTTAATGGCAAAGATGAAAAATCGGTGATTTCTAAGATTTTTTCCAAAAGTTGTCTTGCATTCTTAAAAGCTGAATGGTTGAAAGGAATACTTCCTTGCCTCATCCACGTCTTATAGATGATTTCACTATGGATCGCCCCTTTTCCTAAGGCTTGCTTGATCGCATACGTAAATTGCTGGCTTGTTGTGGCTAGAATGGGTATTGACATGCTTCTTCTTAAGAGCTTGCACCGAAGAGGGCTCGAACCTCTAACCACCCGGTTCGAAGCCGGGTACTCTATCCGATTGAGCTATCGGTGCAGATTGAAATGAATAGTATAAAATCTTCTGACTAATTAGTAAATGCAATTCCTTCATTGCGTAATTTTATCAAAAAGGATTCCATCTTCCAATGATCTTTACGCCATCCAATAGGGATAAAATCAGAAAGACGAGCTGCTGATCGCGCAGCTACTTCTTTCATTCGCCTTAGACGATCTTTAAAACAACTAATCGCACCTGCACTTTTTCCCAGGTAGACCATCTTCTCGATAAACATTACCTCATCAAAATGCAAAAGCCCCGCTTTTGCTTCATCAGAGATTAGGCGAGTGATGTGAGGATAAGCCGTTAAAAAAGAATCCGTTTCGAAATAGTTACTAGAAAAGCATGTCAAGCAGTTCGTTTTGACCACATGCAGTTTACCATCTTTTTGAACGAATTGATATTTACTTGTTGAACCATTCATCTCCCCTATTAACCAGGACAAGATAAAGGCTTTTTCAAAGGAAGAAAAGTCGATCAAAGCATGGTAATCCGTAAGGGTTTCTTTTAAGCCGATCTGTCGATTTTGGTAATCTTTGAAAAAAGATAGGGTAAACCTAAAAGGATCTATGCCCTCATCTATGATTGATTGAATACTGCATAGTTTCCCCCGCTTAGTAGATGCTTCATCTAAAATAGAAAAAAATTGATTGGATTCTAAAACAGAGAGGCCTGTTTTGGGCATAACATTGGTGTATTTGAGAGCAACGGACAATTCGTAAGCTAAATAATCGTTAAAAGGATAGCGATAAAGATGCAACCCGCGATGAATATCCCTGGGAGTTGTCAGTCTTGCTAAACGGTAAGGGTGGTTTAAATGTTTAATTTCCTCATCAAAGCATCTTATTATCAATGTATCTGTTTGATAATGAGTTGTTCCCCGTTTTAAACCAGCCAACTCCTCATCGCTAAATCGCTGTTCTAACTCGCTGACTTTAAATCGCCAAGTATCAATAAACTGATCGAGTACATGTTGGAAAGATTGAATAACCTGGATGAGCTTGGGATAGTTTAAATTTTTTTGTTGTTCTAAATGTAGTTTGGGATCGAACCTTTCCAGTAACTCTCTTAGTTTAGCTTCTTCTATATTTCCTTCATATTTAATATCTGTCATAATAATGCGTATGATTTTAGATTTTAGAACGGATCAAAAATTAGTAGGCATTGTTTTACATACCCTGCCTTTTCAAGACCACCATCAAATCATCTCCCTCTATTCCGCAGAATGGGGTTTAGTACGAATAATAATCAAGTATGCTTACGCAAAAAAGAACCCCTGCGCGGTTGAGGCCTTAAATTTGATTGAAGTCGTGATCAAGCCGAGTAAAAAGGATCTTTTTCAGGCAAGAAGTGTAAGTCTTATCCATTCATTTTTAAATTTACGAAAAGATTACACGGTTTTGTCCTCCAGCCTCGACATGCTCAATTCTTTACTTCGATCTCAATTTGCTCATAAGCCAGCACCCATCCTGTTTTCGCTCATTCTTCGGTATCTGGAATTGATGCCTAAGGTTCACTATCCAAGAATCTTGGCATCTAGCTTCAAACTGAAAGTTCTGCGTCATGATGGTTTGCTCGCCATTGACCCTCTCTGCGCTCATTGCTCACGTGAGTTGGTGAATATGATCGTTAGTCAGGGGCAGCTTTACTGCCATACCCACCCTGAACATCAAGGGTTACATTTTTCGCATCTTGAAAGGATCCAGCTAGAAAAATTAGCTATGGGTCGCTCATTGACTTGCTTTGAAGAAAATTTTATCACTTCTGAGCTTGAAGAAAAAATCAATTCTCTATTTGCTGAGCTTAAGTAAATCTTCCAAAATTTTAAGCTCTCATGCGAAGGGAAGTTCTATGCTTAAGGCTAAAGTTGTTATCCGAGCTGCAGGGGAAAGATCCCTTCCTTTATGTATCCAAGCAATTCAAGAACAAACGGATGATTTTGAGATTATTGAAGAGCGTCCATTTATCAAAGCTGTTACCAAAACGTTTGAAGTAGGTAAGAACTCAAATGCCGATCTTCTAATTGCTGTTGATGCTGATGTTATTTTGAATAAAAATGCAATTTCTTTAATGGTTCAAGAAACAGAAAGCACCCTTCAACAGCTCCCTAACCTTCTAATGATAGACTTTCCCCTGATCGATAAATTCAGGGGGACTTGCCTGGGATGCCACGTGTATGTAAATAAGTATTCAGCTGAACTCTACGATTTTTTTAAAACGATTCCTTACGATCCTAACGAAACAAGGCCTGAAAAAAATAATGTGGTTCGCTTTAAGGAACAACATGGTCTAAAAAATACTTCCTATCATCTACCCGTAGGATTACATGATTACGAGCAATACTACTCTCATATCTACATCAAATATTACAGAAGAGCCATCAGGCAAGCAGCCTTCATCCCTCAAATCATTGATCTGATTATTAGAAGACGTACTCAAGATCCTAACGATCTTGATTTCGCCATCGCCCTTTATGGTTTATACGAAGGCCAAGGCAAGAAAGAAGTCATTACAGATGCCAACCTTTATCCTAAAATTGAGGATCTTCTTGGTATTTCAGAAAAACAGCCTCTTGCATAGCCTTCGGTCTATTTTTTGCTCAGTTGCAAAGTTCCAGTTGTCAAGATAAAAGCAATTTGCTATTATCCTTCTCGTCGATCACTCGCGAAAGTGGCGGAATCGGTATACGCGCTACCTTGAGGTGGTAGTGGGAGTAATCCCGTGGGGGTTCAAGTCCCCCCTTTCGCATACGCCTTATACCATTCCACGAATTTAGGAATCCCTTCTTCCACACTTGTTTTAGGATAAAAATTCAATTTCTCCTGGCTTTCAGTTATATCAGCATAGGTAGATAGAATGTCCCCCGGCTGCAATGGGGCCAAATCAATAATCGCCTTCTTATCCAAAGCTTTTTCAAGTAGGCTTACAAAATATAAAAGCTCTACCGGTTGATGCCCCCCGAGATTAAATAGCTCATTTGTACCTTGATAATCTAAAATGGCTAAAATGCCATTCACAATATCATCAATATAAGTGAAATCTCGGCTCATTTTTCCAAAATTATAAATTTTAATCGGTTGATTTTGAAGAATAGCTTGAGTAAAGGAATAAAGAGCCATGTCAGGTCTTCCCCAAGGCCCGTAAACCGTAAAAAAACGCATACCAATACATGAAATACGGTAGAGATGATGATAGGTTGCGGCCATTAGCTCGTTTGCTTTTTTTGTCATCCCATAAAAGCTGGCTTGGTGATCCGTACGGTCATGAATCGAATAGGGGACCTTAGTATTCAGTCCATAGACTGATGAGGATGAGGCATAGCACAATTTGATCTGAGGACTGTTTTTGGCAACTTCTAAAATGTTGGTAAACCCTTTAATATTTGCTTCAATATATGCTTGGGGATTAATGAGAGAATAGCGCACACCCGCCTGAGCCGCTAAATGAATCCAATGAGTCCATGGAGCTTGTTTAGCTATTCCTTGCAGCAACTGTTCATCACAAATATCCCCATGGATGATTTGAATACCGTGACGCTTTAGCTCTTTTTCCCTTGCTAACTTTAAATTTACATCGTAATAGGAGTTAAAATTATCGATTCCTACTACCTCATGGCCCTGAGCCGCAAGAGCTCTAGCAGTATGGAAACCAATAAAGCCTGCACAGCCTGTGATTAAACATATTTTTTTCATATCAATTGTCAAAAGTTAATTTTTTCTAAAGATTACATCAAAAAGGAATTTAAAGCTCTCAAGGCCAAATGACTATTGAAGTTCCTATCTAAGTTTATTTTTGCTAACCACTAAATCTATTTTGCCTTATCCGACAAGCTTTGGTAGCTATTCAGGTCTTAGGGCTTACCCGCCGATTCTCATTGAAACTAATTCGATCCTTCCATTAAATTTGTTTTAAACAACTCAAATTTTAAATGGATTGCTACGCTTATTGCACTGCGACCTCATATTTGATTAAACCCCTATTTGATCATTTTCGCACACATTACAAAGCTTCTCTTTATCGAGAGGCACTGCATATAGAGATCACCCAACCAAATGAAAATCAGCACATTTTCTGTTTTCCTTATGGTGCCTGTGTGTTTTGGGGAGTGCCTCCTGAGCAAATTCCTCAATTTCTTGATGAAGTAAACAAGTACGAGGTTGGCCAACTCGATGAATTAGAAATTGATGCGTTTACCTATTCATATGCAGAAAGCGCTAAAATAGCTGAAGACGAGATTCACTTACCTGATGATGAGGTCCGAACTAAGCTTGCTTTTTCGCACGGTTTAGCTCAATCGGTTAAGCTAGGTTCTTTTGAAACGACAACGCTAAAGACCTTTAATCGAGCACAAAATATTCCTGAGAACTTAGCTTCTCGCGGAAAAATTCCCCTTTCTAGAAAAGAGATAAGAAAGAAAATGGGGAAACTTTTTGTAGAAAGAAGCTCGATCAACTTGCATGTCAACGTCTTGGATATGCCAGAACTTTTTTGGGAAAATCCTGAACTTGAACCTTACTATAACTTAGTTGCCAACTATCTAGATATCAAAACACGCGTAGAAGTATTAACAAAACGACTGGAAATTATTCATGAGCTTTTTGAAATGCTGGGAAATGAACTTAATCATCAGCATTCAAGTCGTCTTGAAATTACGATTATCTTACTTATTGTTATAGAAGTAGTCATCTTATTGGTTCATGAAATCGTGTAATCCCTCTTGGCAAATTGAGGTTTTTCTCGTATTATTTCTTCATGAAAAAATTGATGCTGCTTTTAATTAAACTTTATCGTTTATTACTGGGTCCATTTATCGGCGATGTCTGCCGCTTTTACCCCTCTTGCTCGCATTATGCCGAAGAGGCGATTGGAAGATTTGGTGTATTCAAAGGCATCGTTCTAACAATCATTCGACTGTTAAAATGCCATCCCTTTCATAGGGGCGGCTATGATCCAGTTCCAGAATCCAAGTCCAAGGACCGTAAATAAGGGATCAGCCTCTGATCCATTGTTTGACTGTTCATTTGTTGGACGTAATTCTTGATATTTTGATAGTGTCGAAGAAGAAAGCCCTGATAACAATCTCCAGCGAAGGAGTGAGAGAGTCCGTCACAAAAGTCTTTATAATCCTGGCGTAAAGCCATAGAATCTGGATAGGCTTGCTGGATTAATTTCTTAATTTCTTCTTGATTCTTTACTACCTGATCAATAGTTTCTCTTAAAGTATCTCTATATTTTGCGATCACTTTTTTAGGATTTGCTAAAGAATTAAAATCCACTTCAGGATTCTCAAGGCGGTGTTTAAGAAAGTAAAGCGTCCATACCCCACACTGATAGCTATCCTGTTGCATTTTTTTCTTTTGCGGTGCAGCTAATGTAAAATTCTCTTTTGTATTTTCGCTCACTCGATTAACTAGAGTATTTAAAAGTTTTTTCATATCACGACGCATACCCGCAGAGGTGCTATCATAGTATTCCACTTGCTTTCTGTCACAATCAATGATGATAGCAACCCAATGACCACCGATGTTTAGGGCATGTAAATGGATGGGAAATCTCACAGCCAATTGTTGGTAGTCGCGTTCTAATAATTCGTTAATATCTCTATGAGCTGAATAACTTACGATGACGCCTTGTTGAGCAACAAGCTCGAAAAGTCCATAACGAATATGAGTCGTGTTTAACCAAGATGACGAGGTAAAATCTAAATCGAGCGCCCTTAAATGTGAAGGTTTGGGTGATCTTTCGGTAGATAAACAAGACTTAGCTATCGCACAAATCGCCTGAGTCAAGCCGAAAGTAACGATTCCCAAGGAAATCGTGATTCCCCAAGCTGTCGCTTTTTCTCGCTTTCTTTCAAAGCTTTGAGGAGAAAGGACCGTGTCTGTAAAACGACGAAGAAAAATAGTCATAGAAGAATTATACATTAATTGTGCAAAAAAAAGTAGTTTTAAACAGGTAATGCTCTTAAATGTTTGAATCAGCAGTAAATTATACTTAATTCTTTTAGTAACATATCAACGAACGACAAGTATTCACCAAAAGGGAACAGTAGGGGTTTGATGGGTTATGTTCCTATGTAGGTACAATCAGTAATCTTTTAAGAACCACTCTTTCTTTAGTTCCGCCACTTTTACTTCTCATAGAGACCGTCACAACTGTAGTAAACGCATCTTCGCGTTAAAGGCTTTCCCGAACCTCTAACAATAGAGAAATAGAAGACCAAGTTAGTTTTATCTGGAGGACACGAGAAAACTCAATCCTCACGGCTGAGATGAATCACACCTTTAACAATGGGAGCATTTTGTTGCTCGATGTATCGTCGAATGATTTCCAAAAGGAGCTCCACCGCAAGCTCCGATAAAGTAACTCGGAGACCAAAGATTACCTCCCTATAGAGCCTGTCGAATTTTTGGATAACCATTTTTCCTGACCAATCGTGAAGATACCCTCTTCAAGCTATTCACCAGCTTGGATAGAGAATCTTTCGAAGGATTTTTGCCACAATCAAGCTAAAAAGATTGTCGAGTAGTATCAATACATTTGCCTTGAGGATTTAAACATCAACACATGATGAAAGGTTCTCATTTTGCAAAAAGCATAGCAGACGCGAAGTTGGAATCAGTTTCGTCAATTCTTTACCTGCAAAGCGGTAGAAGCTAGTAGGGAGTTAGGAGTGGTGAACCCTGCGTTACACAATCCAAATAGGCTCAAAATGTAGACACTTGGAGCCAAAAAATTAACGAATAGAGAGCACAAGTGTTTCCAATGCGGGTATCCGGCGCACAGGGATTTCAGTGCGGTGCAAAATTATTTTAGCCTAAAATTATTTTAGCCTTAGGATTGGATTGCCTGGGAGTAATCCCTAAAAGCCTTCGCCTCTAGGCGCGGGAGCAGTCACTTAAAATTCACTCCCTCTGGTAGAATCTGGTTTTGTACACCATTCTCCAAAGAGAAATTTGTGGGGATTGTGACTAGCACTTTCCGCTTTAAATCGTAGGATTTAATCTTATTCATCATTATAGAGCGGTCGTTAAAAAAACCCTAGAAGCGAGCGGATCTTGTGTTGCACTTGCTTAAGCTCTCAGGATAGCCTTAACGCGAAAAATTGCATCTACCAGTGGTGATTACCTCGGTCAACAGCAATAGGGGCGCGAAGAATTGCATCTACCACAGTGGTGACTAACTCGGTTAACAGTAATAGCGGTGGAGATAAAGAAAGAGCGGCTCTTAAAAGGTGAAATGCACCAAATACCCTACCTTCTTTCTCCTCAGCCGAAATAAGTTGACTTACACCAACGAAGAGATTAGCGATTGTGCCTACAATAGGAATGTAGGCCGTCAATTTAAGAATTCTATAACCACATTGTTCACTTTTTGGTAAATCGCTCACAGGCATGTAACTAAATAGAGTTAAATATAATTCACTATCATTGATAGCCATATCGCGCTCCTAATATTTTTTCCGAAAATTAACATAAAAAAAACATTAGAATCAATTAATAATTTTAGATATTAAATTCATCAAAGGAATTTGAACTATTATGATGTTGAAACCATTCAAAAGATATTGATCATCCACAACTATGGATCATTGTTTGATAGTGCTATTAAAACTTTCAATATAGATCGTTTTAACGACATTCTTTCAACTGGTCGACGTTGAAGCGAGGGTTCGACTTCAACATTGATTGAAAGCTTATCGATGTAAAAGTGGCTGTTTTCACCCCCTGCAACTTTGCTAATAGACGCCAGTCGATTCATTAGAACATTCCAAGAAGGACATGTGATTGTTATCGGTTTCCCCTTCTATTGGTATAGCAACATACATCTAATCTTTGAGCATTGCACGTTTGAGACTACTGAAAAACTAAGAGTACTAGGCAGGAATTTTTAAAACAGTCCCTGGTTTTAAAATATCCGAAGATAAATTGTTATGCTGTTTTAATCTGTCGAGATCGATACGATGTTTTCTGGAAATTTTCCAAAGAGAATCCCCCTCTTGGACAAAGTAAATTTTCTCCTTAATTTTTGCATTTTCTTTTAAAGGGTCTTTGGGTGTTTTTTTCAAAACATGTTCTTGAACTTTTGTTCCTTTAAAACCTATATCTTCCAAACGCTTTTGAGCAACCTGGCGCACCAACTCCCCTTTTTGGCTTGTCAATATTGAAGAAGCATACTTGATTAACTCGGGAGCATCATTACTCAATAGCTGCATTAGAGCCACTATCATTTCATCTTTAAGGTGATTAAGAGCGTAATCCCAGTCTGTTTTCAACAAAAGAAGAGCGCTCGTTTTTGATCCCTGCTTTATATAATCTAAAAAGAACTTTCTTCGATTTTCAGCGGTAAGATCCTGCATTTTTTTTTGTTTATTGCAAAAATCAGCTAAAGTCCTCCATTGTCCTTCTAAGAGCATAGCCAATAGTTCTTGATCAGATATACTTTTTAAAGAACGAACACATAAATTGCGTGCTAAAATGAACTCTTCGGTAAGATAAAAAGCGTCACTTAAAGATTGATCTTGTTTGAGTTTAGGCTGCTTTAACAAAAAAAAGAGTCCTTTCCCTTTTAAGGGCCATTTCTCTTTTTTGGCAAATTCAGCAATTAACACCCACTGCTCCTCATTTAAATGAGGGAAAACAATCATCTTTTCACCCGTTTTACTCATAGCAATCCGGGAGATTAAGGGGGTAAGGGAAGAGCTTAATGCTCGTTGAATGTCAAAATCATAAAAAGTAACAAGAACTGAAAGAGCAAGATCCTGCTCTTCCTGAAATATCCCCCCTGATAAACATTCAATAAGCTCATTAAATTTTAAATAACGAACCTGCCTGAACAATTCTTCATTCAATAAGAGATTAGGCTCTGTTTTTGGTTTTAACTGATAAAAATTCGTCGATGGCTTTTCTAAAAAAGCCCAGTAGAACAAAAAAGCAAGCAGCAAAATATTGAACGATCCACTGATGAAAAGGGCAAGGGTTAAAAATCGTATTTTTGAAAGCTTTTCATCATGATGGAGAATCATTTTTGAGTCTTTGTTCCAGTGCGTCTAATTCTTCTTTAAGCTGTTTCGGAAGTTTAGGTTCAAATTCTTTAAAGTACTCTCGTAATTTATTCACTTCATCAAGCCATAGCTTGCGATCGATATAAAAGAGCTTCTGCAATTGCTCTTTAGTTACTTTGGTACCTTCAATATCAAAATCCGAAGGGCGTGGTAGAATGCCTATAGGAGTTGGCTCTCCCTCGACTTTAGAGGAACATCGTTCAAAAATCCATTTTAGAACTCTGGAATTCTCTCCAAAGCCAGGCCACAACCATTCCCCTGTTTCTGATTTTCTAAACCAATTTACGGCATAAATGCGCGGAAGTATCCTACCCTTTGAACCGACTTTCAGCCAATGGTTAAAGTAATCCCCCATATGGTAGCCACAGAAAGGTAGCATCGCAAATGGATCATGCCTTAACTCACCTACTTTGCCACCAGCAGCGGCTGTTATTTCCGATGACACGCTAGCGCCATAAAACACACCTTGTTGCCAAGAGGTAGATTCAACAACAAGGGGGGTTACAGAGGAACGCCTTCCTCCAAAAAGGATCGCATCAATTTTGACTCCTCTCGGGTCCTCCCACGAAGTATCGATCACAGGGCACTGCCTAGCTGGTGCTGTAAAACGAGAATTAGGGTGTGCCGCTTTTTCTTTACTGCGGGGAGTCCAGTCGTGATTCAACCAGCTAATCAAATGCTGTGGAGCCTCGTCAGTCATCCCTTCCCACCAAACATCGCCTTCATCAGTAAGAGCAACATTTGTAAAGATGGAATTTCTTTGCATCGTGTACATCGCATTTGGATTAGATTTCATCGAAGTACCAGGGGCCACTCCAAAAAAACCAGCCTCAGGATTCATTGCATACAGATGGCCATCTTCTCCAAAACGCATCCATGCAATATCATCTCCTACCGTTTCTACCTTCCACCCTGGAAGAGACGGGGTCATCATCGCTAAGTTTGTTTTTCCACAAGAGCTAGGGAAAGCTGCAGCGATGTACCTTTTCTCGCCTTCGGGATTTGTTAAGCCAAGGATAAGCATATGCTCAGCAAGCCATCCATGATCGCGAGCTAAAACAGAGGCGATGCGTAATGCAAAGCATTTTTTACCGAGTAGTGCATTCCCTCCATAGCCACTTCCATAGGACCAAATCTCACGAGCTTCTGGAAAATGAACAATATACCGATTAGAAGGGTTACATGGCCATGGAACATCCTTTTGCCCTTCTTCTAAAGGCTGACCCACTGAATGCAAGCAAGGCACAAAGCTTTTGTCTCTAAGCTCTTCCAAAACTTCTTTGCCCATGCGCGTCATAATCCTCATGCTAGCAACAACATAAGGTGAATCCGTCAACTCGACACCAATATGAGCAATCGGAGAACCTAACGGCCCCATGCTATACGGAATCACATACATTGTCCTACCTTTCATCGATTTATGAAAGAGCCTGATCAACTCTGCACGCATTTCAATAGGATCACGCCAATTGTTCGTTGGCCCAGCATCCTCTTCTTTTTCCGAGCAGATGTAGGTACAATCCTCGACTCTTGCTACATCTTCTGGATTCGAACGTACCAATAAGCTGTTAGGGCGCAGCTTCCTATTCAAGGGGATAGCGGTGTCATTCTGCACCATTTTCTGACAAATTTTTTGATACTCTTCTTCAGAACCATCACAAAGATGGATCTCAGAAGGATGGCAAAGTTCAGCCATTTCCTTAATCCAATTAAATAATTTTTCATTTATTAAGGAAATTTCTGCTATTGACATATTAAATCGCTTTACGTTTTTTAAATTTGTCTAAATACTCTAAAGCCTTTCCTGTACCTAAGCACACGGCTAATAAGGGGTTAGGTGCCACAATGACGGGAAGCCCTGTCTCTTTGATTAACGCCTTATCTAACCCTTTAATTAAGGCTCCACCTCCTGCGAGAACCATTCCTCGTTCAACCAAATCAGCGGCTAACTCGGGAGGACATTTTTCAAGAGTCAATTTTACGCTTTCAATAATCTGTTGAATAGGCTCAGCTAAACATTCACGTATTTCGACGGAATTAATACGTTTTGTCACAGGAAGCCCCGCCACCTGATCACGACCTCTCACTTCCATTTCAAGCTCACTGCCTAAAGGATAAGCCGAGCCAATAGTCATTTTAATTTCTTCAGCCGTACGAGGACCAATCATTAAATTATACGTTCTGCGCATGTAATTAATGATACATTCATCAAATTCATCACCCGCAATACGTAACGATCTGGACTCCACAATTCCACCCAAAGAAATGATGGCAATTTCTGTCGTACCGCCACCGATATCAATAATCATATTGGCAGAAGCTTCATGTACGGGTAGATCAACTCCTATCGCAGCCGCCATAGGCTCTTCAATCAAAATAACTTCTTGTGCACCTGCGTGAAGAGCCGAATCTTCAACCGCTCTTTTTTCTACCCCAGTGATGCCGGAAGGTACTGCGATCAAAATTTTTGGTCGGAATAAACTCCTGGCAGGGGTCACTCTTTTAATCAGGGCTTTTAACATCCCCTCGGCAATTTCAAAATCAGCGATCACACCATCTTTCATGGGTCTTACAGCATGAATCTTACGGGGCGTTTTCCCAAGCATCGCTTTTGCTTTATGACCTACGGCTAGGACTTCATTAGAATTCGAATCCACAGCCACAACTGAAGGTTCAGCTAATACAATACCTTTGCCTCTTACAAAGACTAAGGTGTTTGCTGTACCAAGATCGATTCCAATATCGTTTGAAAAGACTCCTTTAAATTTGTTTAACTGTTGAAAAGCAGCTCGATAAAACTGGTTTAAAAATGGCTTATAGCCTTGACTATTCTTCTTGCTCATTGATCCTCAATACGTTTGCAATAGCTCAAGGACCTCTTCCCAAGTTAGCTTAGCAATTGCTTCTTCATCACAACTTACTACCTGCTTCACTAGTTCCCTCTTACGGTCCTGAAGTTCAATGATTTTCTCTTCTATCGTATTTAAAGTCACTAATTTGTAAGAAGAAACTGATTTCTTTTGACCTAATCGATGTACGCGATCTGTGGCTTGGTTCTCGACAGCTGGATTCCACCAAAGATCGTAATGGATGACTGTGTCAGCTCCAACCAGATTTAAACCCGCACCGCCAGCTTTTAAAGAAACTAAAAATACAGAAATTGTAGGATCTTCGTTAAATCGTTTAACAATGCTTAAACGATTTTTACTTGAGCCATCGAGATATTCAAAACGAATACCTAACTTTTGCAAGTCATCTCGCATAATTTGTAGCATACGCGTATATTGGCTAAAGATAACCGTCTTGTGTCTGCCTTCCATTAAACTTTGCAATAACTCAAGAAGCATGTCATACTTAGCAGAATCACCCATCTCAGGATTTTCTTTAGCAAAAATAGCTGGATGGCAGCAAATTTGCTTTAGACGAGTTAATGTTGCCAAAACATGAATCTGAACGCGATCAAAACCTTCTTTTTTAACCAGCCTTGATAGCTCTTCTCTCGCAGAATCTGCGTAGGAACGATAAAGCTCTTGTTGAACCGAAGAAAGATGGCAGTGATAAACAATCTCAGAAACAGGTGGAAGCTCGCTTAACACATCCGTCTTCATCCTTCTTAAAATAAATGGAACGACCTTCTTGCGTAAGACTTCTAAACCATTTCCTTTTGGATTACTTAGATTTCTGACATATTTTTCTATGAAGCGTTCATAAGAACTAAGTAAGCCCGGCATTAAAAAGTCAAAAAGGCTCCATAATTCTTCTAATGAATTTTCAATTGGAGTACCGGTTAAAATTAAACGATGCTTGGCCTGAATCATTTTCACAGACTTGGCATTGCGTGTTCCTCGGTTTTTAATGTGTTGAGCTTCATCCAAAATAGCATACGCAAATGGAATACTTTTATAAAAATCAATATCTTTTTGTAATAAGCTATACGAGGTAATCACTACATCATACTGCTCAATCTCGGATAGAAGCTTTTTCCTTTGTGCGGGAGTGCCATCAACAGGAAGGGCTTTTAATTTGGGATTAAACTTACCAATCTCTTCTTTCCAGTTATAGACTAATGATGTGGGACAAACCACGATCGAAATAGAATCCTGAGATTCTTTTTTTTGCTGTGTCAAAGCAACGATCGCCTGTAAGGTTTTACCAAGTCCCATATCATCGGCCAAAATGCCACCCAAATGCATATGCCTTAAGCGCTCTAGCCAACTGATCCCCTCAATCTGATAAGAACGAGGCACTGCTTGAATTTCGCTTGGAATCTTTTTAGGCTTAAATTCAGATAGCCCAAGCATTTGTTTTTGAATATCTAAAAGCTTTTGAGAAATTTTAAATTCAATAGGCAAATCTTTGAAGGAAGATTCATCAATGCTTGCAAGGCTAAATAAAGGTCTGAGCTCTTTATGGTTATCAAGGAGATTAATACCTATTTCATCAAAGATTTGCACAATAGGCGCAAGCCTCTCTAAATTAAGCACAAGAATCTTATGATGCTTGCTCCCTTCTTCTCTTTTTCTTCGGCCAGCTGCCTTCTTAGCATTGAGTTCCACGTAAGCCTTTTTAGAGGCTAAGCAATCCCATAAAACATCTAAAGTTAAACCCTTAAGATGCCCATCAACAGTTAGACTCACCTCATACTGATCAATCCGATCAGATTCTTTTAAATGCAATTTAAAGGTTGTTTCATCATAAATAAATTGATCCATCAAGTTTTCTGGACAATTAAACCTTACACGATGCTGATTCTTAGGGATCACTTCTGTCATAAATTCGATAATTTTCTTATCCGTTTTAGCAACAAAGATGCCTTGTGATTCATCGTAGGCAAAGTCTTGAAACAAATCTTCAAGGATACGCTGCTCTTCAGTCAAATTACGAGCTAATATCCCATTGGATGTGGCAAAAGCTTTGATTTGATCGACAGAAAGTCGGGATGAAGAAGCTGGAACAGAAACATTGCCATAGTCAAAATTTAAGGCTGCTTCAAGCTCTCCATTCAAATAGCTGATATCGCAGACAGCACTTACTTGACCCGCAAAAGGTAGTGTCGTAAATCGTTCGGTCACATCTTGGTTTGCTACTTTAGCAAAACGCATAAGTTCTGGAAGAGCATTTTCCACAAATGTGCCAAATAAAGGCTCAGGAATGATTAGATCCCTAAAAGAAATTAGATTTCTTAGATGCTTTCTTTTTATAGCTTGGTCAAAGCAGTAGTAGGTATTGTTATGAATCATTCCAGGCTGTGCCGATTCAAATAAGCAAGTTTCCTCCAAATGAATGATTTTACCATCGGCTACTGAGATGCTCGGTTTTAGCAATAATTTAGGTGCAGATGAAATCAGATATTCCAATTCAAAACGCATCTGTGCAGGCGAAATTGAAAATCTCAATGGTTCTTCAAGATTTCCAACGTAAAGGCATGAGAGAACTTTGCCTTCATCATCACTATCAGATACAATTTGCGGCTTAGATAATGCCGATTCCCTTAAATTGGCTAATAGGCTTCCGAACATTTCCGGCTCAATGCACCCAATGCGCCCATTTTTTTCTGAGATGCCTTTTTCTGATTTAACTTCAGGGAAGCGAGCGTAATCAATTAAAAATTTTAAAATTTGATAACCTTCGGCATCAAAGGAGTTTTGCTTAAAGTAATATTTTTTATTACCAAAGTAGATGGATTCTTCATAATGCACAGCATCCAAAAACTGTTTTAAATCAATGATATGCAGTGGCTTCGATCGAAATGGCAGCCTTAAAGCCATTTGAAACTCGATCATTTTTTTATCTTCAAAAATAACAGCGATCTCAGCTTTATCTGCTAAAAATTCCTCCTCTGGCATGAAAAAAGGACTTCTGCCTAGGATTTTAGAAGCGCTTACATACTCATTGAGCAGTTCTTTTTCATGTTTTTTACAGCGCCGAATGCTTTCGATGCTTTCTACCTCTTTCAATGTCTTTTTGAGAAAGCTTTTATGCAAGCTATCTGATGCAGCTTCTTCTTTTTTTGAGAAATCGATGATAAGCTCATTCAAGTGCTCATCAAGATAAAAAAGCAATGCTGCAATATGTTGACAATCATATTTTGAAGGACAGTCGCAGTCTGAATCAATCGTCGCAGATTGGTCGCGGTCAATTTCAATTTCACACGTATATAAATTATCAAAATTTCCCAATACTTGGCTTGAAACACGAAGGACAGCAGCATCTAATTTTAAAATTTTAGCAGTGCTGACCATCCCCCTTTCCTGAAGGGATTTTCCTTCTTTCAAAATATTGGGAGAATAATCTTGTTTAAGCTTGCGTAAATTTAGCATTCAACTCTCTCGAACGTTAGGCATTATGCCGAATTAAAAATTAAACTTCTCGGGCAATCTTTTATTTCTATATTTAAACCTTAAACTAGCTTAAGAAATAGCAAGCTGGTCGCATCGCGTGCTTACTTATGGACATTTCAAACAAAGCCTCTAACACATTTTTAGCTCTTGCATTAGGGTAAAAGACCTTCTTGCTTAAAATGCTCCGAAGCTAAGACAAAGTTTTAACAACATTCTCTTTAATAAACGACCCCATTTAAACTCAAGTTTATTTTTTGAAAACGCTTGCTAAAATCAGCTGTTTTTTGTAAATTTTATCGCTCTCAGTCATTCCTGTGATTGATCTTTTTTTTGAATGAGCCATCAGAAAAAATTTCCTTTTACTTGCGTTAAATTGATGAGATTTCTATACTCCTTCTTTGCAGAACGCGGGTATAGCTCAGTTGGTAGAGCGTTACCTTCCCAAGGTAAATGTCGTGAGTTCGAACCTCATTACCCGCTAGTGCAGATAGTTATACTTTTTGCGGGCGTAGCTCAGTGGTAGAGCATCACGTTGCCAACGTGAGGGTCGTGAGTTCAAGCCTCATCGCCCGCTATTAAATCGTTTATTATTTGCGGGCGTAGCTCAGTGGTAGAGCATCACGTTGCCAACGTGAGGGTCGTGAGTTCAAGCCTCATCGCCCGCTTTCTTTAATCCCTTAAACCCCATAGGGAAAATAATCAGTTATAATTTTGAAAATTAATCGATGCAAAAGCTCTAGACGGCTCACCTGTTTTTGCTCCGCTTAATATTCAAAATTATCAACGGCTTTCTGTAGAACAGTGAGCAGCAAACATCTTGTGAGGTTTCCTTGAGCAACACATTACAAACTTACGAAAATGAGCACATTTCCTTAAAAGTAGAACGAGGCGAAAATTGCTTGGTCAAATTAGATATTAATACAAAGCCTCTTGCTACTGAAGCTGCAAGAACAAAAGCTTTAAAGGTAATTACTAAAGAAGTCAACATCCCTGGATTCAGAAAGGGAAAAGCCCCTGCGCAAATGGTTTCAAGTCAGTTTTCTTCAAGTATTGAAAAAGAAGCTAGAGATATTCTACTACGAAATGCTCTTGACGAAGCTGTCAAACTTTGCCATATCCACCCATACTCAGAGAAAAAGGGCGTTAAACTTGTCAAATTTGACCCTATTGACAACCATTCATTTCATATTGCGATTGAATTTGAAGCATTTCCAGAAGTGCCAAGCGTCAAAATAGAAGAATTGTCCATTCAGAAGCCTGCCCATAAGGAAATCCAAGAAACAGATATCGAAGAAAGAATCGAAGAACTTCGAACCTATCATGCAACTTGGGAAGATGTCACTGACCGTCCTGCTGCAGAAAATGACTTTGTAACAATTGATTTCGATGTCATTGATGACAATCCTTTTACTGTTTACAGAGATGCTCGCTTTCAACTAAAGGAAAAAAAGATTCCTGCCTGGGCTAAGAAGTTGCTTATTGGCCAGGAGACAGGGGCAACTGTTGAGGGTATGTCGGAACAAGGAGAGGGGTCAAACCAAGAATTTACACCAAGAAAGTGTAAAATAACCATTAAGAAAATACAAACAGCTCTCTTGCCAGAATTAAATGATGACTTAGCAAAAAAAGCTGGGGTCGAAACTGTTGACGCACTGATGGTTTCTATTAAAGCCCACTTAGAAAAAGAGCAGGAACAAAAATCCACCGCTGATTTACGCAGACAAATGAAAAAAGAGCTAGCGACAAAGTATGTATTCGATCTTCCTCTTTCGCGCATTGAGACTCTAAAAGAAGAATGCCAAGAGATCGCTGCTCGCGAAAATTTTAAAACGGAAGACGATTTAATAAATTTTGAAAAGAAGCTACTTGAAGAAGGACAGGAAACTCTTCGCGTATCCTTCATTTTACCAAAATTAATTAGCGAACACCAACTGCCCAAACCATCACAAGAAAAACTACGAGAACGCATTATGTCTTTCATGTTTAACCGATACATGGAACAGGGACAAAATGTAGATCAAAAAGAGCTTGAATATTACGCACAAGTAGCTGAAAACGATTTAATCGTTGAAAACGCATTAGACTTCTTGATTAATCAAGCGATTAAGGAAAACGCTTGACCTAGATCTTTAAATCGGCGTATAAATAGCTTTAGCTCCTTTCTTGTTTTCACGAAGAAAAACATAAGGTGCGGCTTTTTCTAAATTTAGAAAAAGCCCCTAATGATTCTCTGTGAAGCATTGGGCAATCAATAGAGATTAATTTTAACCATGAAATAGGGTATATGATGTCTGAAAGCAAACCTCGTCTTTCACTTACTCCATACGTTATTGAAGATACTGGACGTGGCGAACGTTCCATGGATATCTACTCAAGGCTTTTAAAAGACCGCATCATTTTTATTGGACAAGATATTACCGACCATGTTGCAAACGTCGTTGTTGCTCAGCTACTGTTTTTAAAAATGGAAGATGCCAAAAAAGATATTCATCTTTATATCAACTCTATGGGCGGTTATATCACGTCAGGCTTAGCGATTTATGACACCTTACAGTGGCTCGGTTGTGACGTTAACACTTATTGCATTGGTCAAGCTTCCTCAATGGGCGCACTTTTGTTGGCTGCAGGAACTAAAGGAAAGAGGTATGCTTTACCTAATAGCCGTGTAATGATTCACCAACCAATAGGTGGTGTCGGCGGAACAACAGCAGACATTGAACTTCAAGCAAAAGAAATTCTCATTTTAAAGAAACGCATTAATGAAATTCTAACAGATCGAACAGGGCAAAGCCTGGAGAAGATTGCTGTTGATTCAGAAAGAGATTATCATATGAGTGCCTATGAGGCGAAAGCCTACGGTCTCATTGATGAAGTGATAGAACCTAGGAAAAAATAAATATTTTATGACTAAAAAAATTAAAGCTGAAAAGGAAATCCCTGCTTGCTCTTTTTGTGGACGCAATGAAGAGACGGTAGAGAAGCTCATATCTGGCCCAAGTGCATTTATCTGTGACAAGTGTGTTAAGTTGTGCTCTAACATTTTAGATAGAAAAGAACCTCAGCCTTCTCAATTTAAAATGTTGAAGCCAAAAGAAATTAAAGAGCGCTTAGATGAGTATATTATTGGTCAGGAAGAAGCGAAAAAAACCATTTCAGTGAGCGTTTATAACCACTATAAACGTGTAAAAAGCCTAGGTAAAAGCTCAGGGGTGGAATTTAGTAAATCTAATGTTTTGCTTTTTGGCCCCACAGGTTCAGGAAAAACTTTAATTGCTAAAACGCTTGCTAATATTCTGGATGTGCCTTTTGCTATCGCTGATGCCACAACTCTTACAGAAGCAGGTTACGTTGGAGAAGACGTAGAAAATATCATTTTACGTTTACTACAAGCGGCTGACTACGATGTAGCTAAGGCGGAGATGGGGATTATCTACGTTGATGAGATTGATAAAATCAATCGCACAACTTCAAACGTTTCTATCACAAGAGATGTTTCCGGTGAAGGTGTGCAGCAAGCATTGTTAAAAATCGTTGAAGGAACCATTGCAAACGTTCCTCCAAAAGGTGGGAGAAAGCATCCAAATCAAGAATACATCAAAGTAAACACAGAGAATATTTTGTTTATTGTGGGTGGAGCTTTTGTCAATCTTGATAAGATTGTAGCAAAACGTCTTGGTAAAACCTCGATCGGATTCAGAAGTAGCGAGAAAGATTCCTTTGATGTCAACGAACGCAATCGTCTTTTAGCCCATGCTGAACCAGAAGATTTTATTCAATTCGGTATGATTCCCGAATTTATTGGACGTTTTAATAGCATTGCTAATTGCAATGAGCTAACACTCGAAGATCTTATCATCGTTCTTACTGAACCTAAAAATGCGATTACTAGGCAGTATATCGCTATGTTCGAAATGGAAGGTGTTAAATTAGAATTCACTGAAGATGCCTTAAAAGCGATTGCCCAAAAGGCAAAAGAAGCCGGTACTGGAGCAAGGGCTCTTGGGATGATTCTTGATAAGATGATGCGCGATCTTATGTTTGAAACTCCATCAGATGATTCTATTGTTGGAATTACAATCGAAAAAGAGACCGTTCTGGATGGCAAAGCGCCTATTATTAAACGAACAGATGCAAAAATCGCCTAGTGACCAGCTATAAGCTTCTAAACCTTAAAGACTTAAACGAAGAGGATTTAGAAGCTCTTTTCCCTTTGCTTACCAAGCATCAACAAACCATTTTTTCTGAAAAACCAGGAGATGGTGATATTTTTTTAGCCCTAGTCGCTTACGATCAAAAACACCCTGTTGGGCTTGTGTTTGCTCATTTAATAGGGATTTTAGAGCAAGGTTTTATCTATACGCTATTTGTAAAACCCGAGTATAGGCAACAAGGTATTGGCTCTCATTTGATGACTCTTTTCCTTGAAGAACTTTTTAAGTATAACATCAGTTTTCTACAGTTTCGTTTTAATACTTATGATCTGGGTGCTGAATACCTACAGAAAATATTAAAAAAAACGGGTTGGCATCCTCCTCAAATTATTATTGAACGGTACCATTTTTATGGTCCCACCTTTGAGCCTAGTTGGTACACTCAATCGGAGCCTAGCTTGCCAAAGGATCTTAAAATCTCTTTATGGCAACACCTATCCACAAAACAGCAAGAAGCGACTCGGGAGATTATTAGAAAAAATCCTCTTCTGCAGGATGTCTCCCCCTTTGATCCGCTTTACCCTATTGAAAAAACAAATAGTCTTGTTTTAAAACGGGGACAGGAAATTTTGGGATGGATGGTGACACACCGCTATAATCAAGAAACGATTCGCTATTCCGCATTTTATGTCGATCGTGATTTGAGAGGAATAGGACCTTCGATTGCACTGTTAAAAGAAGCAATTAGGAGGCAAAAAGCATCCACCATCCATCAAGCGTTTTTAGAAGTGAATATTAAAAGAACCCCTTTCCCCTGGCAGCAATTTATCAAAAAAAGGCTCGCTCCCTTCTGTACTAAAGTTGATTATTCTGTGATTTCATTTATAAAAAACCCCAATCAGTAAAACTTTCTTATTTACTCTATTTGTAATAGAATTAGCATTTAATTTTTTTAAACTCTAATTAATTAATGAAACTATGAACCCTATTAACCCCATTTGTACCCAACCATTCACCCATCAACCAACCAATGATGAAAAGATTCTGATAGATTTACCTGAAAATCTAAATCCAGTAGCTCGATCTACAGCCTACCTGCTTCCTAGGGAGGGTGTGATCCCCAAAGGGGCAAAAATTGTCATTAATTATTATGGGAGTAAGCAAACTCCTGGGGTCTTGTCTTCGATTCTAGCACCAAGCCCCTCCACTCGTGCACCTTTACGAGCGATAAGGTCTAACCGCGCTAATCACCAACCTAGCTCCGGCATTTGCGATCCACAAAACGAAGCACAAGGCTGGCATCTTTTTGAACAATTGAAACAACGTATGGCAACAGCCAATGAGCTATTAAGCGAAATTGATGAACTCATACCTAGCGAATAAAAAATGGCTCTAACAGTAATTAGAGAGGGTTTTTGTTTGATTTTTAAATTTAAATATAATTTAAAATATTTAGTTTTTTTTAATAATTTTATGGTAACAAATGACTACTAATACACACTTTTATCCCGCTTATCCTAATCTCGATGGCTACTCACAGACACTCATTCAACCGACCTCTTCGCAATCACATGTTTATCCACCAGATTACTCAGCATCTCCTCAACAACATGAGATCCCTACGCAGCTCCAGTCAGCCTCTCCGCATTATATCCTTTCTTATACTCAATATGGCATGTTTCCAAATCCTCTAATGCCCCCTCCGCAGGTATCAGCTTATCCCTTATATGAAGGTCATCAATATCGAATTACCTTTAGCCCAGAAACCACTCAAACGACAAAGATCAGGGAACAAACGGCCTACCTATTACCTAAAGATCTTCCCTCCTCTGCCAATGTTAAAGTTCATTTCTATGGAGGATCAGGTAAACCGGAAATTTTAGATCACTCTGCAAGTGTAACTGTTTCAGACTCTTGTTCCCGGCCGCATACACCAATGCATCGTTTCTCGTCTGAAGAATGTCCAAACATGGGATCCAACTGTACTGTAGAATTTGGAGAGCCTGCGTTGACAGCTCATGCAACAAAAGGGCAGCTTCCTCGAACTTTACGATTCGTCCCTTTTCCAGTGAAAGAAGAAGGTGAGCAAGGTATCTTGGAGGAGCCTGATGTGGATGAAGAAACGATGGACTTTCAACAAAATGAAACAAGTGTCTTAAAATCTCTTCAAGCTTGTTCTGATAATGAACTTAGCACCAATGAATTAGATGATGAATCGGAAGACGAAGGCAATGAGATCACACTTGCTGACTGGCACCATTTTTTCCATGGACACATTACGACTCTTAGACACATACTCGCTAATATTCCTGTCTCAGAAACTCTAGCTATCCCCTCTAACTGTAGGTTCATAGAAAAATTGTTTATTGACATTCAAAAGATTGGCAGTTTCATCACTCAGATAAGCGGAGAGAATAGGTTAAGTTATGAAGATATAACCTTAGAGGAGAAGGTTATTAATTTAGTTCTACTTTTAGGAAAAGCGAATCAGGATCTTATCCTCTTTGCACAATTGCAAGCGGATCGATGCCAAGAATTAATTAATGCTAAATTACCTGGAAGAGAAATAAGGATTGCTTTGGACAAAATTAAATTGATTCAAAGTATCATTGATTCTACCAACAATGTCCTTGAATTTTTAAAAACCAAATTATATTAAGCATCTTTCAGGAACTACTTCCACAAGAGGTAGTTCCCTCTAAAAGGCTCGTTGCATGAGCTAGAAAATTCTTATAAATAACTGATCCTGCTTTAGGTTTTCATCGCTCTGTTAAATTTTTAACAGGAATGAAAAGATTGGACCCCGTCCATTGGGATCCTACCTTTTGTGTAACTGATTTAAAATATTCTATCACCTTATAGGTAATAATGAGCCCATTCCTCGAATCGCATCACTCGCCTTCTCATTCAAGGAAATTCACCCGAGTAATAACCCCTCCCTCAAATTCGAAAGAAGAGCACCCTTGCCATCATTCTCGAGCAGGCCGCACTCCCCCCCGTGCGGCACCCCCATCCATTGATCCCCCGCTTCCTATCGATGATCGGTTAAGCCATTGCATCACAATGAGCAGTTTGCTTCATCCAAAATTATCCATTCCCCCTCAATTCCCTCCCCCTCATCACTACACGCACCTTAAACAAGAAGATTTGAGCCCATGTATTGACAGATATCAAGCCGGCTCTTTAGGTGCCCAGCACGATGTATCACAAGAAGTTAAACATCAATCCTATAATAGTGTCCCTAAGGTCGATCATTCTTGCTTTTATTCTGAACCGACTTTAGAAGCTGCTTTACCCTCTTGTCACTTTCATCCTCAGTCGTTTACAGTTCCCACTCAGACATGTTTGATTTCGTCCCCACCAAATTTTCAAAAAGCAATGCAACGCATTCCAGACGATGACCTCAGGCAAAGCCCTAGACCCTTTGAGGCTTATTTATCTGATCCATTCATTGCTAGCCTTCTACAATTTCTCCCTAAAGAGGACCCTAAAAAAAAATTTATTTCTGAGACTTACCGCTCTCTAACACCCCAAAAATCTTCATTTATTGATACTTCCAAAATAACAGACTCTCAGATAAAGAAGCAGATAGAGCAGGGGATCAAAACCCTAACAGAGTTAAGAGACAATTTTCAAATATCATTTGCGGAATATATTTTCTTGATACAGAACAAAGAACCCCAAGAACGCATCGAAAAAACAAAAAAAAATCTTCTTTACCAAGTAGATACAATTCTTGCTTGTGAAGCAGCTCTAGAGAAGCTTTTTAAAGCATGGATGGAGGACGCTCATGCCTTTTATTAGTGTAATTTTTATTTTTAATTAAATATAATAACAATAGGGTTATTAACAAATAAAAATTGGATTGTAAAATTTATACAGTTTGATTTTAATTTAAGGAGATGGACCTATGTCTTCTATCGATCCCAATGCATCCAGCATTAATCCAATCGTCCCGCCAGTGACCAATGACTCAGAAACAACCTCAACAACTTCCCAGACTTCCTCTAAATTAATTTTTGATACAAGTGTGTTCGACACAACCACTGTGATTAATATTCCTGCACCAACTTCACAAACACCTACTTTGTCACTGGCTGACTTTTATAAAGCCGTCAACAATACAGCGATGGAACAAAGACATCAAGAATATACAGATGCCTTTAACGATGCCACCGCTCTTAGCAAAATGTGGCAAGATGCCGTTGATCAAGCAACAGCACTACGAGACTACATTAATCAAATTTATGCTTATGTTTATCTCCAAAAAGACATCTTAGCGACTGATTTTACAGGAGATCAAAACGCTATTAATGGGGCCATTAATGACTACAACACTGGTGTTCTTGCCGATCAGGCTCAGGTACAGTTGCTTAATGGCGCGATTAACAACTATAATAGTACTAAAAATGCTTACTTAGGTAGCCTGCAAACTTATAATACAGCTTTAACCAATCAACAATCAGCCCTAGGCAGCTATAACACAGCTCTTAATGCATGGAATGGAGCCCTAGCAGATTATCAAAATGGCTTAATTGATGCAGCCACTTTAGAAAGCTTCCGAACTCAATTTGAAACAGCGCAGACTAACTATAACAGTGCTAACAACGACCTACTCGCAGCAAAAAATGCTTATGATACTGCTAGTAATAATTTTACTGCTGCTTCTTCTTCATTGGCTACAGCCACAGCTAATTATAATGCTTATGTACAAACAAGAGCCGGGGCTGTCAGCTCGTTAAATGAAGCTATTGATACATGGAACGCAACAGCAACAGCGATGAACATAAAAATTGCTCAATTAAATGTTCTAAGAGCCCATTTAAATCCCCCTCTTCCACAACTTGATTTAATGCCTACTATAGCAGATGTGAACCCACTTGCACCTTTCGTGATGCCAAGCGAGAATATCAGTCCTTTGGTCGGGGATACTAATCAAAAAATTAATGATTATAATGCACTAGCAGCAACCGGCCAACAGCTGATTAATTCGATTAACGCAAAGATTTCATCAATAAATGCAAGTGGATATACCCCACCTCTCTCCTCTCCTCAAAATGTTAACGAACTACCTAGCATTGGAGGACAAGGTGTGATCTCTGGTAATATTTCCCTTGTCGATATGCCAAGTCTTGCTACCCCCATTAACTACACTCCACCTACTTACGTTGATGTTGTCAATGTTTATCTGGAACCAAGACTTGCTATCTTAGAACAGTTAAAAGCAAGTAAGCAGGGTGCCGCAAACTTTCAAGACCTTCTTGATAATCTTAATCAAAAAATACCTCCAACAGCAAATGCCGGTGTTGGAGCAAGCAGTGCAGGATCCATCGGTTCTGTGACAACCACTGACACACTAAGAAATCCTTTTATTGATTCCGTCCTCTCTAAGGAAAATTTTGAAGCCTTCTTTAATATTTATGGCGCACCTGTAGGATCGGCTCTGGTAGACCAAATTGGAGCTTCGAGTGCAAGGCTCCTCGCATTAATGGGTCTTTCCAGTGCGGGCCCTGCCAATACGATTGTGAATCAAGGTGCATTTGGAGGTGTGGGTAGCGATAAAGCCGTTAATACAGCCGTTTCGCTTGGCTTGGTCAAACAAATTGCGAATGTCACTAATAGTGATTTTATCAAACAAAGCATCCTAAACTTTATGGGAAACGATCCAAGCTTAAGTAATCTCACTGCACAACAAAAAGATGAATTAGCCGGCTTGCTAGCTGGTAATGTCAGTGCTTCCCTTCTTCAAATTGCTTTAAATGAAGTGGCCCGTTCGTTATCTCTGCCTGGATTAAATCCTCAAATTCAGGCCAATGTGGCTGGTTACTCCCCTCAAGAAGCATCAACTCCGTTAGGAACTGAGCTTTATGCTAAAACGCTACTTGCACAACACATTGAGCAACAGTTTACTCTACAGCACGAAGAAGCAATGAATGTCAGTGAAAATGTGCTCGCCCAGATTTTCACAGGGCAAAATCTGCCCCCTCAACAATTACAAAGCAATATTGCCAGCGCTGTCCAAGCACAATTTTCACAGAATCAATTAGATAATAATGTGAGGGCTCGAGCGGAAGAATTAGCCAATGCAGTGATTGAACAGATCATTTCTAACCAGAATCAACAACTAGACATCCAAAAAGATGCTTTTAGACAAGCGATCATTAGCGGTCTGCAAAGAATTCAAAATCTCGATGAAAGGGAAGCTACAAAGATTGCCACAAAAATTACTAACAATAATGATACAATCGTTTCACTTAATCAAGCGGCATCAGGAGTACTTCCTAAACTGGGATTAACCGATAGTGAAGCGAATTCCATCTTAAACGCTGCCACTACGGCCTTTAATGCAAGAGATCCATTACTTAACCCCTTAAGTTCCCCTAACTTGCAGAAAATTGTTAGCTCCGCTGATTTAGCAACTCTTTTTAAAACTGAAGTATCGAGCACCCTCTCCCCTGTCATTGGAAATAAAAAAGCCCTTCAAATTGCCGAAGATTACGGCTATTTAATTTTTTCAGCTCCTAATTCCATTATGAACCAATTAGATGCAATTGAAAGACAAGAAAGAAAAAGTTTAGATAGCTTGACAAATCGTCAGTTTGACAAGTATTTAGATCTTACTCAGATGTATCGAGATCCAGGAGCTTTCCTAGAAAGACTCACTTCACCTGCAAAAGCCCTACTCAATACAGGCGCGGCGGGTGGACCTTCTATGCAGGGAACAACTTCAATGGATAATAATGTGGGCCGGACTGGACACTATAAACGCCCTACTGATATACCCGTATAAGGGATATATATTTGATATTAAAAAATATATTATATAAAATAAAATTTAGGTAATATAAATAAAGCTAATATCAATAATCAAGTTTTAATTGCTCGCTAGTTACCTAATTAAAGCTTCATCTCCAAGGAGAGTGGCATATGACATCAAGAGTATATGTAGATACGGCAAGCCTAGTAGGGGTATCAACTCCAGTTTACGTTGAGTATGACTACACTAATCAGGCCCTTGCCCAGCAGTACTATGATTACATAGCTGTCATCTATAACATTTATAATAAAAGCGCCAATTCGAGTGGTCAAGCTGACCCCAGTCGCTTTACCCAAGATGATGTGGATGCGGTCGTACAGGCCCTGGCTGGACTGAAAAACCTCGCCCAAAATGGAGCTGTTTTAAACAACACGCCAGACACAACAAAGCAGTACTACTTAACAAAATCCATGGTCACTAATTTGGACCTTCTCCTACGTAGCTTTAATGCTGCAGGAGTTGCAGATCCGACGCAAAGCATGACGATTGATGATCTGAATCGTTGGAAAGACATTTCAGTTCTAACTCCCGAGATTGGTGACACGTTACAAGCAGCAGCTAACCAATTAGAGGGAAATAAATCGCTCCAATCCTTGCTTGAACTCGTCTATGTAAAAACAGGGAGTGACCTTATTGGCGACCAGCTAGGAAGCTTAGATTCAGCCCTTAACCTAACAAACGGTATCCTAACAACTTTAGGAAACATTCAAAGCTTGAAGAACCAAATTACTGTTTATGACAGAGGAAGTATTCCCTTCGATTATACAGGAAGGCCTGCCAACCCAGGTAGTGCCTCAGCAGGTGATTATCGAGGTGGTTATACAGGTGCCGCTAGCTCTCATTTCGGAGCGCCAATTATCCCAACAGTGCCTTCGACGTTAGTCGTTTACGACGCCAGTCGCCATCCGATTGGCTTAACAGCTGCAGGTCTTTCCGCTTTTAATAAGTTGCTTCTATTGAGACAGTCTATTCAAAATCAAATTGCGAAGGTAAGCGCCCAATCATCGACCGCTGACCTTCAAGACCCCCAATCTCTTTATAATAAACTTAAGCAAGTTCAGTCAGACTTTAATAGCTTATTTGCACGTCTGTCTACGGATCCAAATTCTCCAATTGCTGCAGATTCAACCTTTACGGGTCAACAAAAGGCAAGTGCGCTGGTTCGTTGGATTATGGACAACTACAATACCCAAACAGGTTCAAACGCTAACCTAGGTGGTGCTGCTCAACAGAACATCACTTTGGCAATTACTTCTGCCCAGTCTTTAAATGACTCGCAAAAAGAAGAAGTCAGAAGATATCTATACGTTTTTGAAGAATATTACAAATCAGCCTCAGCCATGCTGCAAGCAATTACTCAAATCGTCCAGAAAATGGCTCAAGGCATTAGTAAATAAACGGAGGCCCTAAATGACAAGTCAATACGATGGCGTAGGCTATTATACAGGTGGGGTAAGCTCGGTAGGTCCTTATCTAACGACCGACACGGCACCACAACAATTTCTTTATACGATGCTATTGCAAAGAGCTCAAGCTGCGGGATCAGGAACATCTAATTTAGATGCCTTCTTTTCTCAGTATAATGCTAACAATCCTCTTCCCATGACAATTGATGATTTTACAAAGGCGTTTGCACAATATTACAACTTATCAGCCACTTACGGTAGTGTATCAGCTGCCCAAGCCCAATTAAAAACTGATATCCTTAACTCTGTAAAAGCAGCAATTCAAACAAATCCTAATAGCTTTGGCTCTTACGGGCCGCAAGATGCAGACTATAATCCTTTAATAGACCCTGTAGGTAATCAAATCTCTCCTGTAGAAACTACGTTAAACGACGACATCGCAGAGCGTTCTTTTACTGATTTTTTACAAAAGTATAGCTATCCTGCTTCCGGGTCTTCAACATCCAGTTCCACCAACTTTCAAACAAATTGGTCTAATTATTATATATCCGTTGCAAACATAAGAGATGACTACCGATACATTTTTGAAGCCTTTTTCGCTAATAACACCGACGCTAGTGGTTTTACAGATTACGAAAAGGCCTTATCTGGATTCGTTAAACAAATTATGTATGGTACCAACAGCAGTGACTTCTTCTTACCAAGCCAAGACTACAGCTCTTGGTACACAAAAATGCAGCAACAATATGTAAAGTCTCTATCAGGCTCTGCCTCGAATGTTCAGTCTTCAGTTGGACCTTCTGTTGAAAAAGCCCAGATTTTAGATGTGATACTAAAATTAATTATTGAAATGATTGGCACCCTACAGACGGTAACGGCCGCTCAATCAGAACGCCTTACTTTTCTTACCTCCTGGCAACAAGCCTATACCAATCTTCAAGGCCAAATTCGTTCATTTGTGAAGAATGGTCCGGAATGGATTCAATTCGACGACGATTCTAGAAACCAGTTAAACCAAGCGAACCAAACCTACTCTGAAGAGATCCAGTCCCGTAGACAAGTCGTTAGTGATGACGCGAAATCCCTACAAACAAATATCAACAACTCCAACGATGAAGCCAACCAACAAACGAGCCTTGCAACAGCGATTATTCAAACTTTAAGTACCTTGCTCTCGGCTATTTACCGTTAATCTCGGCTATTTACCGTTAATAAGAGCAAATGATTCTGGTGGCATAAAAATTGCTCCTTTGAAGAAAAATAATATAGAACGACCCATGAAGGGGGGGGGAAATGAAACATACAAAGCAAGGTGTTAGAAAGGCAGTAGAAAACACAGGCAAAACAATTCAGGATCATGACGGGCAGGGCTTTAATAAGTTGACTAATCATGCGATTAAGGACAGCGGTCTAATTAAAGATATCATTGGCTTATCCGATGAATCTGCAGAGAGCATTTATGGCCAGGCTTACCTTTTGTACAACACCGGAAAATATAAAGATGCAATCGAAGTTTTCCGTCTCCTCATCATGTTAAACGCCACGGAGTCAAAATATACGATGGGACTTGCAGCATGCTTTCATATGATGAAAGAATACGAAGGCGCAGCTTCAGCTTATACTCTCGTTTCGATTGTGGATCCTGATAACCCGATTCCTTATTTTCACGCCTCCGATTGTTACATGCAAATGGGAGACAAAGCTTCCGCTATCATTGCGCTCGAAAGGGCCGTTGCTGCCGCAGGAGAAAAAGCTGAATTTGCCGTGCTCAAGGAAAGAGCCTCTATTACACTTCAGGCTCTTAAAAAAGAAATTAGCGAAATGATTCAGCAAAGTCCTGAAAAGTCCTAAAACTTTAATTACCCGACTTAGGTAAACATTTCAAATTGGAGGCTCAATTCATGAGCGATTTAAATTTAAATGTTAGTGATAACAACAGCTTCGTTTCCTTATCTCCACAGGCAAGCGGGACTGATACTCAAAACGGCATCACTTCCGTCACCCAACAATTGCCCAATCAACCTAAAGATAGTGTTAAAACAGCTGAGCAACCCGAAGGGAATGTGAATCCCTCAGCTTATACAGCCAACACCTCACGTCCTGTTTTAGAAAAGCCTCTGGAAGGAGTTCAACCTAAAGTTAATGGCGACGGCGCTGCTAAAAAAGGCGAAGCGAAGACAGCTAGTAAACCCGGGGATGCAGCAACACGGGACTTGGAAGGTGAACATGCTGCAGGTACCCTGTCTGCCGGTGAGGCCGCAACCACAGAGATAACACAACAAACCGATCAACCTACGATAGCTCCTCAAGAGAAAAAACAACAGAATCAAGACGAAGGTGGAAAAGGTGGTGGAGATAGTAGTAGTGGACAAGGAGGGTCGCAGCAAGGTAAATCCGAGGGCCTGACAGACCAAACTTTATCAGAGCTTTTATCTCAACTAAGTAATTTGGAACAATCTGGTGATATCGAACCAATGACTTCAGACCAATTAAGTAAGCTATTAAATAACTTTAGCAAAACTTCTGCAGAACTGGCAGGAACTGATGCAGCTGGTAAAAGCCAAATTGAGGAACCTTATCCTCAATTCACAATTGAAGGAGACACCATTACCGGACCTAATGGACCGTGGACGATTCCTGCCGCTCAGTCTCCACCTACAAGTCCTAACGCTGTGTATACCAACAGCTATCATGAGCTAAAAGCAACCACAACTACCTTACAACAAACAATCATTAACATTCCCGAAAGTCCGGAAAAACTTACCTATGCTAACTTCCTTAAAATCCTTGTTGAAGCTTTGACTAAGTTCCAAGAATTCTTATATGTCATGAACAACATTGACTCAAAATCGATTCGAGACAAGTCAAAGGCGCAGTTAGAAACATCTCTTCATAAATTAGAAGAGCAGAGAAAGAAACAAGAAGAGGAACAACGAAAAGCAAGAGAAGCTGGGCAAAAAAGCGGCATTTTAGGCTTGTTCCAAAAGGTGTTTAATATCATAGCCATTATTGTATCTGTTGTACTGGTAGTTGCATTTCCACCAGCAGGCCCTCTAGCGATGCTCGCTACCGGATTTATGGTCGCATCCGTTACAGATATGATTATGAAACAAACGGGTGGTAAAGGCTTGTTTGAAAAAGCTTTTGAAGTTTTAGCTCAGATGACATCTGGGATCCTTGATGCGATGGGTATTCATGGTGCGGCCAACGAAATTATTACATTAGTTACAAAGATTGTTCTTGTCATTCTGACATGCGCAGTGGTTGTCGCCGCAAACCCAATGATGTTTTTGTTCGGTGGAGTGAGCAACGTCATCAGTTTCCTGCAAGACTCTAAGATTGTGAATGAGTTTGTAGCCAAGTGTGGTGGAGACGAAAAAGCACAGATGATAGCGTCTCTTGTCGTCACTTCGGTGATCATGCTGACTACACTTGTCGTTTCTATTGCCATGATGTTTATCCCTGGTGGACAAGGGGCCATCCTTGGACAAATTAGTAGTGCTGTTACAAGCGTCACTCGAGTCGTCGCTACAGCCATCATGAATGCTCTTCAAATGGTTCTTAGAGTAACAGAAAAGGTTGCTGAAACAGTGACTAACGTGATTATGCAAATGTTAAAACTTGTGGTCAATCCTGGTTTCTGGATGACGGCTACTATGGTTGGAGCAGAAGCTGCCAATACAGTCAACAAAGTTAAAATGGCTAACCTCTTGGCTGATTTAGCAAAGCTAAGAGGGGAAATGACCAAGATGGTTGAGCAAGCGGATGCTTTAATTGCCGTTTTGAAGAAAGTTATTCAGAAGTTACTAGAAAGTCTCTCAGACACAGGAGCCTTTATTGCACAAACATCACAAATTTTGCAAAAAAACTTTCAAGGGATGAGTGAGTCCCTAAACAGTCTTTATTCTGCATAAAGATAAACCTTAAGGAGTTCCTTCTATGGACGGAGATGCTAAAGAACAAATTAGAGAAATTATAGAAAAAGTGACGCCAAATTTATCTAAAGAGGATAAAGCTAAGCAAGAAGAACTTTTACAACAGGTTTTCGAAGAAGGAAAACTCCTTAAGGATGTATTAAACGTTTCTGATGAAACCATTGAATATTTATACAGCCAGGCCTACCAGCTTTATAAGACTGGTAAGTACCCTGAAGCGAACCGATATTTCCACATCCTATATATATTAGATAGTCAGGATGTGCGCTTTGCAATGGGTATTGCTGCTTGCCATCACATGCAAAAGCACTATCAAAAAGCTGTAGAATGGTATTACCTGTGCGCTGCATTAGATGAAACCTCTCCCTTACCCTATTACCATATTTCGGATTGCTTTCTGAAACTCGGTGAAAAATTATCGGCTCTGATTGCTTTACGTATGCTCGATGTCCGCATTACTGATGAGCCACAGTATGCTAAGATCAAAGAAAAATCCCAGCGCATGATCGAACACCTCTCTGAAGAAATTAAGCAACATCGGCTTCAGGAGCAAGTATCGGAAAATTCTGAGGCACTTAACACTGGGCCTGTAAAAAAGGATGTGTAGGTAGATTATGACATTAAGCACAGGTGGCGGAAATTTTAATCCAACCCCACAAACCAATTACTACGATCAAATGACCACACAAGATGATTTAGCTAAGAAGGGCTCGATTGGGTTGGGAAATAAAGTCCTAATCCTTAACGACTCCCTAGAAGTTAGCTTCACAGATTTAAATAAAAATACTCTTTATCAATATAATTCAGAAGCTAGTCGACCTACGATACTCCCAGCCGGTAGCTTTCGAGCTGCAGGGCTTGATGTAAGCTCTTCTACAGAGGAAATTGAAAACAAATTTAATCAACTAGTATCAGAATTACCCGAAGAATTACAAAAAATTGTACAAGAAGCACGCGATCAAGATGCTATCGTCCTCAAAGACCTTTTACTCAATGCCAGTAAAATGCTGATCGTACAAGAAAAAGCCCTTGCGCAAATAGAAACAGCCGATGCGCAGTTACGTACAGAAATTAGTATCCAATTACCTTTTACCCTTTTTAGGAATACAGCACAGCTAGGGAAAGAGCTTATCGAGAGTGCAAAAAATACGATGGAACGATTTACTGCAAATGATCCTAACCACCTAGAAGCTCAGGACCTTATACAAGGATTAAACGCCTTAATTGATTTAACCAAATTTAGCGATCATGAATAGTGCATTTGAAAAAGACCCTTTTTATTTATATCTTCGCGATCAAGCGTTGCGAATGGATGAGCAGTTAAAAAGGAGGGAAACGCCTAAACTTAAAATTTTAACCCATTTTTTATCCCATTTCAACGCGATTATCCAAGCGTGTGGACTCACCCATGTTTCGAAATCACTATTTATTGGATTATATGGATCATTAATGGGAATTTTAAAGTCGGAGAGCACGCTTGGCACATTTCATGATGATATGGAATTGCTTGTACAAAAGTTATCAACCTCTGTCGCAGAGACCGTTAGCTTTAGAGAAGACGCGGCAAGGGTTAAATTATTAAAAATGTACATCCAAATAATCGTGATTGGTTTGATCGGTCTCCTTTATTTGGGTACAAGGGAAAAAAAGCAAAAAGATAATGAAAATAATGATTTTAACGTGGAAGTGACTGTGAGTTTAGTTTTTTCATCGAATTATCCAACAGAGCTATTTAAGAATCTAACAAGCTCGTTGGACTTAGAAAGTAAAGCAGCTAAATTTACTTCGTTTTCTTTGGAAATGATTGCCTTAATTGCAATCTTATTTGCTTTTTCTAAAGATAAACTCCGCTTAAACAACCAATTACTTGATACGTTAAGTACACGCTTAGCAAGCTGTATCGATGATCTTGATACTCATCTTGCTGAAGCAAATATTGTTGAAGAAAATTTCTCTTTTTTTACCTTCAGATCCTTTCTTCAACAATCAAAATTAGCTATAGAAAAACAAGAAAAAGAGCCAATTAATCAAGTGTTTACAGAAATGTTAACGACTTATGGACTCAGTGCATCAAACTTAGAAAAAGATGTTGAGGCCATCAAGAGAATGTTTAGCAATTACTATGAAGCTTTTCATGCTCCCATGCAACAACAAGTAAATACTGTAAACTTGATAGGTTGAGTTCACTTAAGGAGAAAATATGAGCAATAATATTGATTCCAATTCTTTCCTACCTTTCTTAACTCCACCCAAGTTACCGACCGATGAAAATCCTGATGATTTATCCAAAACGACACAAGGAGCTATCGCCCGAGATAGCCAAGGAAACACAATTAGTGGCACAGGCAAGCAAAATAAAAAAAGTGGAACTGAAGGAGAAGCGGATATTGAAACCGCCTTGGAACAATTAGCCGGTGCCCGCTCACAAAGTGCGCAGCTATTAGGCACAGATCAAGTAACCAATAGTGTCAATGCAACAACTCAATTTAATGAAAAATTCACTCTAGGCAGTGCCTTTGGCTCCCAAGATTTATCGAATTTACAATCGGATACACCGGATCTTCCTGCAGCTCAAGGGAATTATAATATTGGGAATGTTGCTAAAGAGGTCGCCAGTAACCCATGGCTTAGTAATTCTTTTATGACCACGCTCACAGCCAACTTAATGGAAGTTGCTCGGATGAAAATGAGCCAACAGAGTTTGATGGGTAATATCGTAGCCAAACTTTATAATGTCATTGGTGACTTAGGTCGAGCCTTGGGTGATTTAGCCATGCAGAAAGCGGAAAAAGAGGCAGAAATGCACATGTGGCAGGCAACTGTAGCCTTTATTAGCTTTGGTGTCACTCTAGCAGCTGGAGCCTTGAGCATCGGTGGTTCTATCGCCTCGAACGTTGCTGGGGGCATAAAAAGTTCCGCCGCAACTAAAGATCCTATAACATCCCCAGCCTCAGCGGGTGGAGCCCCAATAGGTGGACCAGCGAGTGGAGCAGCAAGCGGGATAGGCGGCCGAACAGCCCCAAGTACCGCAGCGAACCCCTCCGCCCCACCTTCTCCAAACTCGATTGGTGCCGCAAGGCAACCTGGGGTAACTGCAGGCCAACAAAGAGCTCCTATAGGAAGAACAGGTGGGAATACCCTCGACTCCTCCTTGAAAAACCCAGCAGATAGCGCATTAAAGGGTAGCGTGGAAGGAGCTCCAAAAAGCCGTGTACAAGCAAACCAAGTCAGTGCAGCTCAACCTGATGCACCCAAGAGTGCCGCTCAAAGTAAAGGGGCTTTCAGCCGAACTCAAGCGAGTGGTGAAAGTGGAGCACCAAATACACCATGGGAGGCTGTTAAACCTCGAAGATGGCAATCAGCAAAACCTACCCAAGATGCAGCACCTACTCCAGGGACCCCTACTACTAGAAAAGCTGAACATATCATAACTGGCGCTGAAATAGCTACCCACCTTGGTACCACTTTTACTCACGGATCTAGCCAGTTAGGTAACGCGGGTGATAACCTTGTCCAAATGGTCTTTAAACCACAGATTGGCGAAATCGAGAGAGCAGAAAAACGCGCAGAAACAGCAAAACAAATTGCCCAACAAGCGCTTCAATCAGCAGCAGATGATCTGAAAAGCGCCGGCCAAGATTTCGACTCTATCATGCAGGCCTTACAAAAGATTCAAGATGAAAACTCACGTGCTCATAGTCTAGGCCGTGGCTAAGCCCTCTTAACTATCATGCCACATAAATGATAAAACCCATTTATGTGGCATATTTTTTGCTTAAATAATTTTGAGAATTATTGAGGTAGCAAAGATGCAACTAAGCACTTATTTACAGGAGTTTTTACAGGAATTAGAACTGAATGAGCCCTTTCCTCAAGAATCACCTGGCGTTTATACGATTCCATTAGATGAAGGGCTGAGCATTACCCTTTCCTCACAACATCAAGGTTTCCTCTTGCATACGACGATCGGACCTGTTCCGAAGGAGCAAGAAGAGGCTTTTTATACGCAAGCCTTATTAGCCAATCTCTTTGGACAAGGCACAAAGGGGGCCGTATTAAGTTTGTCTGAAGAGGGAAGGATGTTGACGCTATCGCGTTCGATAGATTATGATATTAGCTATAAAGAATTTAAAGAGATTCTTGAAGATTTCATAAACGTCGTTGATTTTTGGCGCGAGGAAGCGCTTAATAATCATTAACAACTACTAACGGTTTTTATTCATGGCTGCACGGTTAATTGCTGAAGAAGGCATTTTAAAAGGACTCGTTCTCACCCTAGAAAATGGCGAAGAATGGGTCATTGGACGGGACCCAGACACCTGTCAACTTCTTTTAGAAGACCCCGCAGCGTCTCGTAAACACCTGCTTTGCCGAAAATCTCACGAGGGAATTGTTCTTGAAAATCTAAGCAAGACTAATCCTGTCGAAGTCAATGGTGAAGAACTTGTCCTCCCTCGCCTACTTAAGGACGGGGATATTCTCAAAATTGGAAGCGGTATTTTCCGCTTTGAGGATCAAGCTACCCAGCCAACCCCCTCATCGCCAGAGCATCAAAACCAGTCAGAAGACACCTCAGAAGATATTCCTGACGAAAGAAATGACTCTATCTTTGATGAGGAAGAGGGATCAGATCGATTCAAGGATCAAGTAGACGTCAATTTCGATTTTCTAGACCTGGGCCGATGGCTTTTAAAGGTTATTGGAGGACCTAATAACGGCGCAGAATTTTCGATGCAAGAAAATTCAAGTTACACCATTGGAACAGATCCTCACTCTTGCGATATTGTTTTTCATGATACAAGTGTATCTCGGCAACATGCTCGCATTGCGATTAATGACCAAGAGGAAATTACTATTGAAGATTTAAACAGCCGTAATGGAACTCTTGTCGACGGTCAAAAAATCACAGGAAAAGAACCACTGAGTACAAACACCGTAGTCACCACAGGTACGACAAGCTTTGTTATCTATGATCGTGAAGGCAATATGCATACCATTATTTCGCCTTTACTCCCTTCCATTGTAAATGTATTAAAAAAAGATGAAGCTGAAGGGGGACCAAAAAAAGAACTCGTAGAAGAGCAAGAAACTCCCGTTGTTCAGATAGTTCCCCCTCCTCTCCCCCCTCTCCCTCAAGAAAAGAATTTAGGCAAATTCTTACTAACCGCCGCTCTTACAGGTGTCTTTGTCTTAACGGGCATGGGCGTGTACACTCTATTTAGAAGTGAACCCGTTGTTGTGGAACAGCAGGTCGATCCGGATAGTATATTAGCAGGCATTTTTAAAAACACGCCAAGCATTAAGTACTCTTTCAATAAAAATACCGGTCGGCTTTTTCTGATTGGACATGTACTAACATCACAGGATAAAAATCAGCTTCTATATAGCTTACAGGGTTTAAATTTTATCAGATCCATTGATGACACCGGCATTATCATCGATGAATATGTATGGCAAGAAGCCAATCTATTGCTTAATAAAAATCCTAAATGGCGCGGCATTACCATTCAATCCCCCTCTGCAGGACAATTCGTGCTTTCTGGTTACTTAGAGTCACGAGCTGATGCAGAACAACTCTACGAGTATATTGCTAGTAACTTCCCCTATTTAGACCGTTTAGAAAAAAGAGTCATTGTTGATGAAGATATCGTAAGCTCAGTCAAATCTGATCTTGAAAAAGTTGGTATACGTAATGTAAATGTAATCTTTCAAAATGGAGAAGTTCAACTCTCTGGAGGAATCCCACGTGACAGAGAGCAAGCCTTTAACCACTTATTAACCGAAATCCGTCGAATCCCAGGGGTTCGAAGTGTTAGAAATCAGGTTAACCAGCTAGCCCCAGAACAAGCAATGGTTAACATTTCTGACAAATATGAAGTCACAGGATTCTCTGTTCTAGGTTCACGATATAGTGTGATTATTAATGGACGTATTGTCACCCAGGGAGATATTCTAGATGGAATGCAGATCAAGGAAATTACGAGAGGAGCCGTGTTTCTTGAGAGAAATGGCATTAATTATCGAATTGACTTTAGCAGCTAATTAAAATAAAAATTATTATATATTTTATGCGCATTTATTGCCGTATATATACTTGTCTGCTACAATGATTATTAGGGAACATTACAAAAAGCAACTTAGGGTTTTATATGTTTGGATTAGAGAATCAAAAGAAAAAAAGTAAATCAGAGCCTTTTGTCTTTGACCTAGAAAAAGAGTTGTCGAGTTTAAAAAAGCATAAAGAAATCAAGCAAAAAATTGAGTCGCGGATGCAAGCAATTAAGGAAATTTTAAGATCGGGAGAAAACAAAGAAGAGTTTGACAAAATGGGAGTTCTCCTCCACGCCTATGCGTCTTTATTTAAAGTAATTTCTCGATTCAACCCTAAGAGCTAAATTAAGTTTACTGTTGTCGAGTCTTTAACAATAAAGACTCCTCTACAGCTTACTTAAACTCTTTGGTTGAGGTTAAGTAGCCGGTTTTTAAGTTGGAGTGATTCAGAAAGAACATCGTTCAGGAAATGTAATTTCCAGTATGAATCCCTAGCAATCTTATAACTCCTTTTAAAAAAAAATAATTTGTTCCTCAGAAAGGAGGCTCACTATGTCCTATCCAAGTTCACCAGTCAATTTTGATGGGAAGAATATTCAATCAGGCTTTAATGTTAACACTCTATTTTCCATCATTAACGATGCAACCATTAGTGCTAAAACAAAGCTTTTAGAGATTAAAAGCCGCAGATCGGCTGTCAGTATTGGTGACATGTTTGAAATGCAAATGTTAATGAACCACTTATCTCAACTCTCTGAAATGTCATCCGGTGTGGTTGTAGCAGCAAATAGTGCCATCATGACAATGGCCCGTGGTGTTAAAGGTTAATCCTTAAACGTTAGTATGATGATGAGGCTTAAACTCTTCATTCATCAGATAACTGTAGGTAAATTTACTACCTAACTTACGTAAAGTTAAGAGATCTTCAATTGGCTCTTAACTTTACAAAAGTCTTTTTCTTAACTCTTTTGAAGGAATGCTATGGATCAACTCTCCGATTTCAAAGACGATTTTGCGCTACTCATAGAAGCGGGCTTTGTTGCTGTTAAACAGCTTGATGAAATCAGTGCCACTAGAATTTTCAATGCCGCACAGTTGCTTAGTCCGAATAGTGTGGCTCCCCAGATTGGATTGGGTTATATTGCTTTAAACAAGTTAGAGATTAAGCAAGCTACACGCATCTTCGAATCGGTTGTAGAAAAAGAACCAGACAACTACCTTGCTCAAACCTTTCTAGGGATGTGTTTCCTTTTGACAAAACCTAAAAGGAAAAAAGGAGAAAAGCTCATTCAAGAAGCGATGGGAAAAACAACAGACCCAACCATTAAGAACTTAGGCCAAATTTCCTTAGACTGGGCAGAAAAGGATTTAAACAAAAGTAAATCTCCTTTCTTTAGTAGTGCTGTTTCTGAAGAAAGTTAATCATTCTCATCCTTATGATTAAGGAGGAGCTAAAAGATGCATGAAGAAAAAATAGAAAAAATCGAAGAAATTACTAACTCGGCAAAGTCAGCAGAACCTGCTGATCTTGGCGGTGAGACGAATAGAGCCCCACCTGATAAAGATCAGTTTGATGCTTTAATGAACTCGCAAAAGCAGATGGATAATGACAGGATCCCCATCTCTGATAATAAAACTTCTTTGATGGATGAAGTGAAAAACATCAATCAGAAAGTGAGTTCAATGGGAAAGGCAACATCGACAGAGCTTGCGGAGCAAGCACGAGGTGTTATTGCACAGATTGAAGATGTTAAATCTAAATTAACAACACCTAATATTGAAATTAAAGGTTCCGTCCAAACGCTCCTACGCAACAAGCTATCCCATATCGATGATAATTTAAAAATTGCTTTAAATCGGGCTGGATTAGAATACTCCCCTCCAAAAGAGATTGCGGCAACAACAACAGCTACAGGCCCTAATAATTTAGCTGCTCCGATCGACCGCTTTTTAGGATTATTAACACATGGGCAATATCAGCTACAGCGCCTAGCTAATGACATTGAACACATGCGAAACACCTCAAATAACATTAATCCAGCCGATATGTTGGCCATTCAATTAAAGGTTGGGTACGTTCAGCAAGAGCTTGAGTTATTTGCCAACTTATTAAACAAGTCACTGGAATCGATTAAAACGATCATGAACGTTCAAGTATAACGCAATAACAAGCTTAAAAGCTGGCTATCATTTTAACTTGATAGCCATCCTTATCTCTTTACACTCCTTACGGATAACATATGAGCATAGAAGACTTTAATAACCTTATCGGAAGCTTGGATGAGCTCCAGCTTACTACGGTTAACGGACGCATCACCGAGACTGTGGGGATGCTTATCAAGGCGATTGTCCCACAAGTGAAGATTGGAGAAATTTGTCTTGTAAAAAGAGAGGGTGAGCCTTTGATGACCGAGGTTGTAGGTTTCACAAGGGACGAAGTTTTCCTCTCCCCATTAGGAGAAATGACAGGAATTGGCCCTTCCTCTGAGGTCATTCCCACTCACCTGCCTTTACACATTAAAGTAGGGCCGAATCTTTTAGGGCGTGTTTTAAATGGCTTAGGAGAACCCCTTGATACAGCAACTAAAGGTCCTTTGGAAGTTGATCAAATTTGGCCTGTGATTCAATCCCCCCCAGATCCGCTAAAGAGGCAAAGAATCAACGAACCTATTTCGGTAGGTATCAGGGCTATCGATGGGGTTTTGACAACAGGTATTGGTCAAAGGGTAGGTATTTTTGCAGCTGCTGGTGGAGGTAAATCAACCCTTCTCGGTATGATTGCAAGAAATGCAAAGGCAGATGTTAACGTCATTAGTCTAATTGGAGAGCGGGGTAGGGAGCTAAAAGATTTTATAGAAAAGGACCTAGGACCCGAAGGTCTCAAGCGATCTGTTCTTGTGATTTCAACCTCCGATCAAGCCTCACAACTTCGTCTTAATGCAGCCTATGTTGGAACAGCAATAGCAGAATATTTCCGAGACCAGGGAAAATCCGTCATTCTCATGATGGACTCTGTCACCCGTTTTGCTAGAGCTCTTCGTGAAGTAGGGTTGGCCGCAGGAGAGCCCCCAGCTAGAGCCGGGTATACCCCTTCCGTTTTCTCCACTCTACCTAAATTGCTAGAGAGATCTGGACGGTCTGATAAAGGTTCAATCACAGCTTTCTATACAGTTCTTGTAGCAGGTGATGACATGAATGAACCTGTTGCTGACGAAGTGAGATCCATTCTTGATGGACACATCATCTTATCAGCTGACTTAGCTCGTCAGTACCACTACCCTGCTATCGATGTTCTTTCCTCCGCTAGCCGTGTCATGCCTTCCATTGTACCGAAAGAACATCTTCAATTGGTAGGAAAACTAAAAGAGGTCTTAGCAAATTATAAGAAAAACGAATTGCTTATTAAAATTGGTGAATACAAGCGCGGTGCGGATAAAGCTGGGGATTTTGCTATAGACCATATCGATAAGGTCAATCGCTTTTTAAGACAAGCGGTTGAGGAAAAATGTTCCTATGAAGAAACGATGCAGCTCCTAAGAGGATTATTTAAATAGTTATGCCTAAGATGACTTATCCTTTACAACAAGTACTTGAAATCAAAAAACGTCGCGTGGAAGATGCTGAAAAGATTGTGGCTGAAAAAAAAGCCCTCTTAAAACAAGAAGAGGATAAGTTAAAGCAACGTGAACAAGAAAGAGACAAGGTCAAGCAACACCATCAGGATAAGCTACAGCAATTGCGAGATGAAATGGATCAAGGGACAACCAGCCCGAAAATCCAACAAATGAAAGCTTACTTAAAGGTTGTCCAAGAAAATTTAAAAGCCGAAGAAAAAAAAGTAGCCGATCAGAAAGAGCAGGTGAAAATCGCTGAGCGCAATCTTGAAAATGCCATTAAAGATTTAAAATTAAGGCGATTAGAAGTTGATAAACTTTTAACTCATCGTAAAGACTGGGAAAAAGAGGTGCGTAAAGAAGAAGAAATTGTAGAAGCAAGAGAGCAAGATGAAATTGGCTCTGTTGTCTACATGATGCATAAGCGCAATCATTTTTAAGGAGATTGTTATGGTTAGTCCTAATTTTAAAATTGATCCTCCCCGTGATGACGAAGTTAAATCGAGGGAAGATCGCTCCATGCGAAAGGAACGCATACCTAATCGAAATTTTAGAGAAGTGGCTGAGCAAGTTGACGAACGACGATACCGAGAAGAAGACGAAAAAAAGACCGATAAAAAATCAAATTCTAAAAAAGTTGCAAAAGACCAGCAAGAACCCGATCGCCCTGTTTCTCTTTTCGATCTTGTAAGAGGTACAAAAAACTCAAAAGAAGATAAGGAAAATGAGTCAAAAAAAGATGACTCCGAGCTCGCTATTGATGAAGCAGTTTCGAAAAAAAATAAAAGTAAGGATAGTTTTCAAGATATCCTTGATTCTAAAAAAATAAGCAACCCTGAATTTATCCCTGAACATCACGATCTTTCAACAGTTAATCCCCTAGCAGCTGCTCATCAATTCAATCAATCAACCATTTCTCCTACTTATTTAAGCACTGAAATCAAAAGCGAAATGACAGCGCCTGCTCAAAATTTACAAGACATTATAGATAGCATCACTAAAGAAGCCTACAGGCTTGAAGCTGAAGGGAGAACAGAAACTATCGTTACCTTAAAAGGGAATTTATTTGATCAATCTAGACTTATCTTAACCGAATTTGACTCGGCTAAAGGTCAGTTTAACATTACGATCGATAACCTAACCCAGGAAGGCAAAAATCTTCTCGATCTTAACCAAAATAGTTTGCTTGAAAATCTAAGCAAAAAGGGTTATATGGTTCACATCATGACGACAACAACGACTATAGAAACACCCCAAATCGATGCGGGGACTCAGTCTCAGGATGAAACAAAACGAGAAGGGAATCCAGATCAACAAAACCCTAATCAGCAGGGACAAGAAGAAAAGTAACAAAAAAAGCCATTGATATCTGTATCCCTTATTGAGTATTGATAAGGAAATAGGTATAGTAGTCATTCTCCTCGAAATGATAAACTTTGAACTAAGGGATTATCCATTGAGCGAATTAACCATTACTCCTTATGATTGGCTCCGAACTGTTTCTCCTGAGCTTAAAGAATATGATGAAATTCCTCTGTGGGGAAGTTTATCGCCTTTTCCTTGGGACCGTTTTTCTTCTTTTTTTGCGCAAGCTCTTCACCTTGACTCTTGTCAAATTACTGGTAAAGATATTAACTGGCGAACCCCGGAAGAGATCGTAGATTTAATCAATGATCACCCGTTTTCATTAACCTATGCAATCAATCCCCTACGAGGACATGCTCATCTTTTACTTGCTCACGCGGAAGTGGAGAAACTTTTAAATGTTCTTCTTCGCACTCAGGAAAGCCTTATTCTGTTAGACAATGAGTTCATTCGTGGCTTTTACCATTTTCTGGGGCTTGAAATCGCTGATGTTTTTCAAAAAACCGGCTATGAGAAGAATCTTACCCCACAGCTACTTAGTCAAGATGAGCTGCCGAATGCTCCAAGTCTTTGCATTGATATTGAAGCTCATCTTGGAGAACATGAAATTCATGGCATGCTATGTATTTCCAATGAGCTACGGGCGTCTATCAAAGAATATTATCTCAAAAAAACTCCGGAACAACCTAATACTTTATTGAACAAACTAGAAATCACCTTGCAACTTGTCGCAGGTGGCACTACAATAGCACAAAGGGAATGGCAAGCTTGCTCTCCTGGAGATGTCCTTGTTTTAGATACCTGTTCCCTTGAACCAGGTAACGACAAAGGGCGTGTCATGCTTACTTTCAATGAACTCCCTTTATTTAGAGGTAGAATCAAAGAAGGAAACATTAAGATATTAGAATATCCACTATATCACGAGGTAAACATCCCTATGAGCCCAAGAGATGATTATGATGATGAAGAATCTGATTTTGATGAAGAGTCTGACTTCGACTCAGATCTGGATACAGATTCTGACTTTGACTCTGAATCTGATTCAGACTTTGATGAAGAGTCGTCAGATGATTCTTCTGAAGATGAGTCCGAGGACGAAGACGAAGAAGAATTCGAGGAGGACAAAGAGGAGCATTTAAAGGCTCCTCCTGCTGCTAAAACTGAGTTAAAAAAATCCCATAAAGATGGTGAAGCCATCCAAGCTAAGACGACGGCAAAGACTAACCTTATTAAGGCAGAAGAGATTCCCTTTACCATCTCAATAGAAGTTGGACGCCTTCAAATGACTGTCCAAAAATTAATGGATCTTCAACCCGGCAATCTATTAGAACTTGACGTACACCCGGAAAACGGTGTTGATCTAGTCATTAATGGTAAGTGTGTAGGCAGGGGAGAACTTTTACGATTAGGGGAAGTCCTAGGCGTACGTGTTTTAGAAAAAATCTAATTTAATTTTTTAAGACTTCCTACCTCCTCAACAAAAAACCTTAATTCTTTAATTGATTTTAGGTTCACAATTTAAGATGATCTCATTAAAGATAAATGATTATTTGGCATTTCACTTGGCCCCTATGGGACCAAGACTTAGAATAATTGGTTAGCTAAAAATCTTAAATTTGATGGCTTAAATGAGTGATGAAGATTTTTTTAAAAGATCAACGATCCCCCCTCTCCCTCCTGACGAACTAATTCCTTTTCAATCTGAATCCACCCCCCCAAAAATAGGGCCATATACCATTGAAACCTTACTTGAAAAAGGAGGGATGAGCATCCTCTATTTAGGAACGCATCCCGAAACTTTAGATCCCATTACCATTAAAGTTCTGCTTCCTAAGTATCTTTCTCATCCTGAAATGACATCCCGCTTTCTTAATGAAGCCGAAATTATTGCAATGGCAGACCATCCAAATATTGTTAAGTTATTTGGTTATGGAGAATGGGAAGGTGGTCTTTACATCGCCATGGAATTTATTCAAGGGGTTTCCCTTAGACAATACATTTTGCAAAACCCTCTTTCCCTTCGTAGGGCGTTAGAAATTATTTTAGAGATTGCTTACGCTCTTTGCCATCTTCATACTCACGGCGTGATTCATAGGGACTTAAAGCCAGAAAACATTTTGATTAACGAACAAGGACATGTCAAAGTGATAGATTTTGGCATTGCTCAGCTTTTAGATCCCCAAGAAAAAATTCAAGAAGAAACATCTAGAAAAAGACTGATTGGCACGCCCATCTATATGAGCCCAGAACAAAGGGAGAATCCTGAAAATGTTTCTTATCCTTCTGATATCTATTCTTTAGGTATTATCGCTTATGAATTAGCTCTTGGCAAGTTAAGCCATGGACAAATTCATTTATCTCTGATGCCAAAAGGTCTGCAAAAAATTTTAGCTAAAGCGTTACAACCAGCTGTTGAAGATCGCTACCAGGACATTGTCGATTTTATTTCAGATCTCTCTTCTTACCTTCACTCGTCTAATTTAGAAAAAGAACGTAAAGCTAGCGATCAGGTAGGTGAGATTTTTGAAAGACTGCAAGAAATGCAGTTTAAGATTACTAAAAAGGACCCTCCTCCTAATTGGGATCATTTAAACATAGGTCTAACCCAACATAGGGCATTTGGTATTTCATCCATTTATTGTGACTTTATTGAGCTCTCTTCTACGGAATTTGCCATCATTATGGCCGAGTCATCGCAACCTGGCGCTGAAGGGCTAATGTACATCTCCTATCTTAAAGGGCTCATTCAAGGACTTTTGGCAAAAAAAACAACTTTGGAAGACTTGCCTTTAATTCTCAATCAGCAACTGATTAATGAAGAGCTAGAAGAGACATTTGCTTTTTCATTGCTGACTCTTAACACAAAGGCTAACAAGCTCATCTACCTATCCTGTGGATATGGGCCGCTTTGGATTCTTCCCTCTTCTGGTAGAGCGCCTACGCCTCTTAGCACAAGCAATCCTGCATTAGGTATTGATTATTTTCTTTCCTTTAGTAACATCGAAAGCGAATGGCACCCTGGAGATACTTTGATTTTTTGCACATTGTCTTCCATTGAAATCATCTTTCCCTCAGGGCAATTTCATCAATTCCTTCATGAAGTGACTCAACAGGTTCCTCAAAAGCAAACGGAAGCTATTTATAGAAAAGCAAAAAATAACAATCCAAAATACCTCGATGAACATTCCTGTCTCATCCTATCTATTTTTAGAGAACCTTCCTCAAATTAAAAACAACTAGAGACTGATTAGTATAACTGCTTCTCTAGTTATCCTATGAAGCATTTATTCGCGACAATCGAACAAAGATCTTTTCTAATTCTATCCAGAACACTGTTTTTTTCTGGAAAAAAAATAGCTCGTTTGAAATAACTAGAACTTATTTATCAATTTAGCCCCCAAAAATTTGCAGTATTTTTGAATTTAAATGGCACAAGAATGATTCAATTCACTAAAAGGCTTAGATACGCTTTACCATTAGTAATAGCTTTCACCTGCTTAATCAGTCTATCCTCTTTTCAATCTGGTAATGATTTGAGCGAATGGAACCCATCTCTTTCTTTACATGAAAATGAAGATGCGCAAAAAAAGCCTCCTGAAACTCCAGCAAAAAACCTTTCTCAGGAACCATCTAGGGAACCTTCTATAGAACAAGAATATCGTCTGCATGAACCTCGAAAAAGCCGAACCCTAGAAGAAGAATATCAACTTATTCCACAAAAGAATAAAGAAGATCGACTGCCTTTACAATTCGATGATCATATCAATTATTTCCCTTTAGAAAATGATTCATTATTTGTTAATCCTAAAGATCAAAATGGCTCAGATTCTACTCAAGAAGATGCCACACAAAGCAATCAACCGCAGGCAATAGGCCCACTTACGCCACCACCGCCACAAGAGCCATTGCCAGAAACACAAACTTTTTTTGCTCCTGAAGGAGCAGGCAGCGCAGCCTCTACAGGCCCAGCAGCTACCCAGTCGCCTTCTGTTGCCGGCCAGGCAGCTACAGCCCAGCAAGCCACTGCTGCTTTACCAGGTGTCCCTCCTAGCCTAGCTGCCGAAAGAGATGCAGCCAACAGAACGATTTTAATCAATTTTAATAATGTAAGCATTATTGAATTTGTACGTTTTATCAGTAGGATTTCGAATAAGAATTTTATTTTTGATGGCATAGACCTTGATTTTAACGTGACCATTGTTTCTGAAGAGCCAGCAACGATTGAAAATGTGATGGCTGTTCTTATGCAAGTTTTGCGTGTGCATGGTCTTTCTCTAATGGAACAAGGTAACAATATCGTTATTCACAGGAGTAAAGGTGTTAATGCTATTTCCCAAGTCATCGCAGAAGGACTACCCCCTCCATTACAAATTAATGAACTCATTACTCAAGTCTTTCGTCTAAATACACTTGATGCTGAAAGAGCTGCTGAAATTGTTCAGCCGCTTGTTTCAGAAGGCGCTCTCGTTGAAGTACTGCTGGGCTCAAATCATCTCATTGTTACAGACATCGCCTCTAATGTGGCAAAAATCGGACAGCTCCTACGCAGCTTAGATGCTCCCATCAGCGGAATGGTCATTGGGCAATACGTTGTTGTTAATGCCTTGATCGATTCTCTTATTTCCCTTGCAGAAAGGGTTATGGAACCTATTGCTGATGGCAAACCACTCGTATTTGTCCCTCATAACCCTTCTAATAGTATTTTTGTTGTATCGACTCCCTTTTTAGTCGATCGTTCTTTAGCTATGCTTCGTAACCTGGATGTTAATATCGGGGTAACGCGTATTTTTTCAGGAGAAAATTTAAGATTTGGTGGACAAGGACGTGGCGCTGGTGCTGGAGGAGAAGGCGGCACTGCAGGAGGAGGAGGAGAAGGCGGTACTGCCGGACCTGGGGAAGCAGGTGCAGGCGGAGGCATTGAAGGTGGTTTAGACGAACAGCTTCGACGTGAAGGGGGTGTGATCCGAGGACCATTGCCAACAGGCGCGCTTGAAAGTCGTTCACCTTGGAATGCTGATCTCCCAGAAGGCCATATTGAACGTATTAAATTCTACATCCATAAACTTCGCTATAGAAAGGGCGAACAGATTATGGATGCCCTCCAAAGAGTGGGCATCAGCTTGCAGGAAACAGGCACTGGCAATTTAGATCTAGTTGCCACCATCCAAAGCATTCAATGGATCGAGTCCTCTAATTCTCTAGTCTTTACTGGAACTATAGATGCTGTAGCAAAAGTCAAGGAGTTAATCGAAGAGATCGACACACCGTTAAGACAGGTTTTCATCGAAATGCTAATCATGGAAACAACTCTTGATGAATCATTAGAGTATGGCGTTAACTGGGGTAGTCGCTTTAATAATCGAGGCGATGTGTCCGCATCGCAAGGCTTCATGTCGGACGCTAACACTCTTAGCGCCGCACTAGACTCAGCTAATCCTGGTGGCACAATAGACGTTGCAAACCTTGCGCGTGAAGGTGGTTATCACTTAGGAATTATAGGTAGAAATATTTCCCATGGTGGCTTGTCTTTCGATACAGTAGGGGCTTTGGTTACTGCTATCCATGATAAAGATAAAGTGGACATTTTAATGAACCCCAAGCTTCTTGTCGAAGATAATGCGACGGCTGAAGTATTCGTGGGTTATAATACAGCTTATCAAATTTCCTCTATCTCTAATGACCGTGGCGAAATTATCACCAACAACTTTGAATTTCGCGATGTCGGCACACTCCTACGTGTCACACCCCTCATCAGTAATAATGATGTTGTTACTTTGGAAATTAGAGAAGAAGTTAGTAGTATCGCTACTCAAACGCAGTCCACAGGAACTCTTACAAGTCAAAGCCCAGGACCGATGACCAGAATCAATCGAACAGTGACTAAGGTCCATGTGCCTAACAAGTATTTTTTAGTTATGAGCGGGATGATCCAAGATCGCAATGAAAGAAGACGTAGCCAGGTTCCCTGCATAGGCGGTATCCCTCTCTTAGGTTCTCTTTTTAGCCATAAAACCCTGGGCGATCAAAAGCGAAATTTAATGATTTTTATCCGCCCCCAAATCATTGATTCGGCTGAAGATATTGATAACATTACAAGGCATGAACAAGATGTTTTCCGTAACAAGGCAAGAACCAAGAAAATGTGGAAATATGAAGTTGAAGAAGCTTTGGATCTTCTTAATATCAAATGCCCAGAAGTTAGCTTGCATGACACAGAAGTGCGTAATCCTTAAAGGATTATGCCTTCTTATCCTTCTCTCATCCTGTGCGATTAACACATGTATTGATTTTAAGCCTGAAGTTTGCTATTTCCCAAATGATCGGCTCATTCATTCTTTGCCTTCAGCTTTTCCTCCTATGTCCGAAGAAGAACTACGCGAAGAATGGGGGAAAGAACTCGACATTGGTCTTAAATTTGCTTATGAACTCGATTATTATCGAGCGATTACAGGTTTCAAAAGAGCACTTTTTCTTATACCTCCCTTTCACGAACGTCAGACACAAATTGAATTTTGTATTGCTCAAGCTTATTATTTAGCTGGCAAATATGCTGAAGCTTTACAAGTATTTGAAGAAAGCCATCTAGCACAAGTGACCATGCAATTTACGGCCTTAGAAGAACTTCTGCTTATGCTTTATGATTGCTACATCCACACTTGCCAAATAGATCAGGCGATTCGTATTTTAAGCTTAATGGAAATAAAAAATTTAGAAAAAGCTGAAAGTATGAAGCTAAGCTATGATGTAAGCAGTGGGGATCTAGCAACACTAATTATTGAAAAAGAAAAGTATCCTCATGTTTCCGGCTTTGTTGATCCGTACTGCTTAGCTACAAAATCTCCACAAAAAGCACGCTTTTTAAATGCTGTTTTACCTGGGGCTGGCTACCTCTATGTTGATCAACCTAAGACAGCCTTTACAGCCTTCGTCATCAATGCTCTTTTTACTGCTGCTGCCTATCAATTTTTTGATGAAGGCTACTGGGCTGCAGGCCTTATTACAGCTGGTATCGAAGCAGGATGGTATTTCGGAGGAATTAATGGTGCAGGCCTTGCTGCCAATGAATATAATGAAAGACTATACGAGGGACATGCCAAGGAATTCATGATCAAACAAAGACTCTTTCCCGTTCTTATGTTCCGCTATGTTTTTTAAATATTTAGTTCTTTATATTTGTTTGTTTAATTTATTAAGCGCTGATCCATGGGGAAAGGATGCCGATCTTGCTTGTGCATCTATCCAAGCTCGAACGCCACAACACAAAAATAACCTAGGCATTTCTATTAGTCGGCTGATCATTAGATTTCATCAAGAAGTCATTTCACCGGCCGATGGGCCAAGAAGCCATTATATTCCAAGCAGCTCGCAATATACATTAAACGCGATCAATAAATATGGTTTTTTTAAAGGATGGGCATACGGCTGTGACCGTTTATTGAGGGAAAATGATGACCCATGGGTTTATAAAGAAGTTCTTACTGAGGAAGGTTACCGATTGAAATGGAATCCTGTTCCTTAGCTAAAGAAATTGAATTTGTAGAAAGAATTTCTTGGAAAGTCAATTCTCTTTCAGGAGCTTGAACCTCTTCCGGAATCGCTGTTGAAACACTAACTAGCTCCTTAGCTCGATTTAACGCCTTTTGCATGTAAAGATGGGGATGATTTTCTTCAAACACAAAGAGGTTCTCTTTTTTAAGACGCTGGATAATCCCGGAATTGCTCATCACTTCCCATACTTCATGGCTCATTCCGCATGCGATTAAATGGCGATTCCCCTTTTCTAAATATTCTTGAAGCTGAAGAAGCGCAAGACATGAGGTACCATCAAAATCACGAGCGTTTTTTAACTGGAGAATAATCACTTTTGTTGTTTGGTCACCTTCGGCGATCGACTTTAGTGTCGTATAAAAGACATCCGCTGAACCGAAAAAAAGTTCCCCCTCAACCTTAATCACCCTGATGGGTTTTTGTAGATAAGCAGCAGAGAGGTCAAGGCTTTTCAATTCTCCTGTTCGATCAATCGCATATTCAATGAGCTGGGGTAAGGCAGCTTTCTTCAAATAGAGGGTGATAGAAATAGTTACACCAATATAGAAAGCAGTGTCTAAACTAAAGAAAATACAGGCTAAGAAAGTCGCTACAAACACAAGAGCATCAGAACTTGTTGATTTCAAACATAAGACAAGCTGCTTATAATTGACTAATGATGCTGCTGTAAATAAAAGCAAGGCAGCGAGCGTAGCTAAAGGAATATAACTTACTAGAAAACCCAAGAAATGAATGATGGTCCCTACACTCAGTACGCTAAAAAAGCCAGCCATCTTTGTTCTTGCCCCTGAATTCAAGTTGAGACTACTTCTTGCATTGCTAATAGACACGGGCATTGATCCAGTAAGCGAGGATGTCAAATTAGCAAAGCCAATAGCAAGAATTTCTTGATTAATAGAAATAGGCAGCCCGGATGTCGCTGCGATGGATTTTGAAGTACAAGTCGTTTCAATGATACTAATTAAAGCTATAGCAAAAGAAACAGTCACTAAATGATTCATCATGCCAAGATTAATAGTGGAAATGGAAAATGAAGGGATCAACATTAATTTCTCATCAGTTCCCCCAACGATTTCTATATCCTCTAAAAAGTAAGCAAAAGGGCTATGGTAAATCAAGGCATAAAGACCGATAGAAAGCATGAGCGTTAGGGCTGCAGCAGGTAATTTTCTTTTCAGTCTTTTGATGAAAAATAGGGTAAAGAAACTAAATAACCCAAAAACAAGAGTCTGTGTATGAAAATGGTTAAGGTGCGTCAAAAAATAAACGCTTTTCTCAAAAAGTGAACGGATTCCACTTTCTAAGGGCATACCAGAAAAAGTAAACAACTGGTTGACGACAATCGCTAACGCTCCACCCGCTAGGTACCCGAGAACGACTGAGTAGCTTACAAATTGGGTCAATCTTCCCAATTTAAAAATAGCTGCAAGAAGTTGAAAAAGACCGGCTAAAAGAGCAATTTGCGCCATAATCTGCAGCACAATCATTTCTCTTTCAATGCCTGTTACGTCTTTGTAAAAAGCAAATAAAATTTCCGCTGTCCCAGCCTGTAGTAGAATGGCGATAGCGTTTACTGGCCCTGCGATCAAAAACCGAGAAGAGCTTAAGAAAACCGCTACAAAAGTTGAAAAAATGACTGCTAGAATTCCTGTTGACAAGGGCAAGCCAGCGACAAGAGCATAGGCCATGGCCTGGGGAATCGTCAAAAGCGAAACCTGCAACCCAGAGAAAAGGTCCTTACGCAATGCCTCTAAGTTATATCCCTTAAACTCATTAATAAAATGAGCAAAAGAAAACTCATCTTTTTGTGATAGTTCGTATGTCATAATGTTAAATAGAATACTCTATATAATTGTTAATAATCAAATTATCAGGTATTATTTTTAAACATAATTGTTAGATTTCTTCATTCCACCCTCTGTTTTCTAGGCAGAAGTGAACGTTTTGAAAGGAAGTCTAACAACAACGCATCAATTAATTCCTATACGAGAGATGATAATGGCCAAATTACCCAAACTTGCAATTGTCGGCAGACCCAATGTAGGCAAATCTGCTCTTTTCAACGCAATCTGTCAAAAAAAAATTGCAATCGTTGATGAAACCGAAGGTGTTACTAGAGACCGTCTATATGGAGATACCCACCTTTTTGGTTTTAATTTCCAAGTCATTGATACAGGAGGAATAGACCCCAAGTCAAAGGCTCAATTTAATGAGCATATTAAACAACAAGCAGAAATTGCTATTGAAGAAGCTGATACGATTGTAATGGTTGTGGATGGAAAAGTTGGCATTACTGCCTTAGATCAAGACATTGCAAATATCCTTTTGAGAACTAAAAAACCTGTTTGTCTCGCTGTTAATAAAATTGATTCCCCTGAATTACGTGATCACGTTTATTCTTTCTTAGGCCTAGGAATTAAAGACGTTGTCGCTGTTTCAGCCTCTCAGAATTGGCAAATTGCTGAGCTGCTAGAAGCCGCTTTGAAATCTTTCCCAAGAGATATAGAAACTGAAAAAGAACCTGAATCTTTAAAAATTGCTATCATTGGCAGACCTAACGTAGGCAAGTCTTCTCTTGTGAATTATTTCTTGGAAGAAGAACGCTGCATTGTAAGTCCTATACCCGGAACAACCCGCGATAGTGTGGATATTTCTTTTAATCTTGATGGTACCTTATATACTCTCATTGATACCGCAGGAATTAGACGTAAGAAAAGTGAACAGGATGTGATTGAAAAATTCGCTGCCATTCGAACTGAAAGAGCGATTGAACGCGCCGACTTATGTCTATTTATTGTGGATGCTGTTGATGGAATGACTGCTCAAGAAAAGAAAATTGCCACTGAAATTGAAGAGGCAGGAAAATGCTGCATTCTCTTATTTAATAAATGGGACCTAGTCAAAGGCTTTAGAATGGAACACTGTCTTAAAGGCTTAGAAATGGCCATTCCCTTTTTAAAGCATTGCCCAAAGCTTTTTATTTCGGCTAAAACTGGAAGAAATTTGGAGAAAATTTTTCCATTAGCTGCCAAGGTTTATGAAGAATCCAAGGTCAGGATCTCAACCCATCAACTGAATAAGTTTATCGGGCAAGCAATGCAGAGAAATCATCCTCCGATGATTACTGGTAAACGGCTACGCATTTATTACATGGCTCAGGTTGATGTCCAGCCACCTACCTTCGTTCTTTTTGTTAACTATCCTAATCTAATGACTGAAAGCTATAGAAAATACCTTTATAACCAGTTAAGAGAAACGTATGGTTTTGAAGGAGTGCCTATCAAGCTTTATCTAAAGGGTAAGGAGAAAAAAGAACGTCCACAAAAGCCAGTTTATGAAGCGCCTCAATGGCCTGAATCTAAACAGGATGAAGAGGACTTTGAGGAGGAATCCTTCGAAGAGGGGCTTCTAGAAGATGACTTTTCTGATGAAGATTGGGACGATGAAAATTTTGACCACAAAGAGCCTTAAATAGGCTCTTAGGACAAATCGATTTTGAAATCAACCCCTGTTTTTTTCGCGAAAATTTTTAAGACCTCTCTTGCCTTATTATTTAATCCATTATAGCTCAAATTAGCTGTCCGTAAATTAGGGATAGCTTGTATTGCTTTCAGAATACTTTCTATTCCTTTTTCATTAATATGATTGCCTTCAAAAGAAATGGATTTTAAACGTTCATTTCCCCTAAAAGCTTCTAAAATAGCAAGACAGTCCTGATCATCCAAATCATTGTCAGCAAAAGAAAGATGGCAAATCCTTGCATTGAATACTTTATTTTTTAAAAGAGAAGAAATATTTACACAACGGCCTAGATGATTCTTTGAAAGATCAAGCACTTGCAGTGAATAGCTTTTTTGCAAAGCTACAACGATCGTCATTTCAAACCACTGATCATTAATGATTTTAATGGTACGAGAAAGGTTTAATTTAGTTAGGTGTTGGTAGGTAATAAGATGACCAAACAAAACGAACAAAAGATCAGGTGTCAGAAAATTACCACTCAAATTTAAATTTGTTAACTTATGTTTGTTATCAGCTAGCTTTTTTAAAAAAGGTTCTATAGCAGCCAAGGTCATCGCTGTATCACTCTTCTTTGCCGACAAGGAAAATGTTTTAATATTTTCATTCGCAAGCAGATGGATGGCCGTAACAGGAGTATGGTCCACACATGATACATTGTCCAAACGTAGGCCCTTAAGGTTTAAAAATGAAAGAGCTTCCCACAATCTAGAAGGATTTGTTCTAAATCGGATCCTATTTAACTCGAAAAACTCCAAGGTTTGACTCTGTTTAATTAATTCTGCCAATCTTTCTTCCAACTCAGGGGAACACAGGCCATTATGAAAACTACCCTTAATAGTCAAACATCTAACCTTTAGGCAAACGTTAACCCATTCAAAAACAGGCTCTTCAGGTACTTCTATCTCCACGTTTTGTAAAGAGGGATGATTCATTACATTTTTAAATACCATAGATAGTTTTGGAACCTCGTAACCTAATCTTAATACACGAAGGTTCGGGAGAAGATCTAGTAAGCTAACCCCTTCAGGAGAAATTAAAGAGTCTTGTAAATAACTGATGTGTAATTCAACAAGTTGCTGAAAAAATGTTACTCGTTCAAAAAAATGACTAGAAAAGCCAATAATCCTATTGGCTAAATGTAAGCTTTTTAAATGCGTTTGTTGGCTAAGCAGACTAACAACTTTAGGTTTTTCTGGCTCGTAATCCCATTGCACTCGCCATTCGCTAACGCGATGGCAAACTTGTAAAAAGGATAGCTGGATCACTTTTGATTCCCGAAAAGCAGTGACAGCAAGAAGTTGAATGATTTCATCGGGATAATGAATAAGTTGTGAGCCATAGGAAGAAATTTTTCTTAACACGGCATGTGCACATAATGTTTTAAGCGAAGGAGCTTGTATCATCTTTGCTTCATAGGATAGAAACATTAAAAAAAAGCAGGAAAAGCTAAACTTAAACCCTAGGCAAAGAAATGAATGGCAAAGGCTTGATAAGAGTAGTGGCAAAACAGGATTTAGCTGTTAGCTAATCATTAATAAACTAATTAATTGTAAATAGCTTATGGTATAAAAAGATTAAAACACAATGAGAATAATTCGATTAGCTATCTAGATAAGGGATATCTTGAAGAAGATGCATTAATTCGTCTCTTGAAAACCGCTTTAAAACTTCATGATCATCCACACCGACAACATCTTCCATTAGTTGCCCTTTGCGTTGGATAAGCTCATGTATCCGTTCTTCAAAAGTTTTTTTAGTCATTAGCTTAAACACTTGTACGTTTCTGTGTTGGCCAATACGATGAACGCGATCTGTCGCTTGATCTTCTCTTGCTTTATTCCACCAACGATCATAATGAATGACAACAGAAGCAGGGGTCAAATCGATCCCTAGCCCAGCAGCTTTTAATGAGGCGACAAAAACTTCACATTTCGGATCTTGATGGAAGATTCTAATTTGTTCACTACGATCCTTAGTCACTCCCCGAATGCCTGCATAACCAATCCCATTGGCCTTCAGGTAGTTTTCTATAATATCTAGCATTCCTAAATACTGAGAAAAAACAACCACTTTTTGTTCACTTTCCCTTGCTTCTTGTAGAAGTTCTGTAAAAAGGTCCCACTTACCGGAATGATATTTTTTGTATTGATCGATTTTTTTTAAATAGAGAGCTGGGTGATCAACCACTTGCTTAAGATGCGAAAGCAAAGCAAAAACATGGATGTAAGGAATAGTTTTAGAAGGATCCGTTAAATCAGGCAATATTCGTTCTCTACCTTGCTGCAATACAAGTTGGTATAATTTTGTTTGCTCGGTGTGCATGTCACATTGCGCCATTTCCTCTGTCTTATCAGGAAGATCTAGCAGTACATCTTCTTTCTTTCTTCGCAAAATAAACGGTTTTATCAATCGTGTTAACTTTTGCTTTTGCTGCATGTCGTTTTCACGTTCGATGGGCTTGACATAGAGCCGATTAAACTCAGAATCCACAGGCATATACAGGGGTAATATAATATCGAAAAGCGCTTTTAGCTCTCTTAATCGATTTTCTATCGGTGTTCCTGTCAATCCTAAGCGCATATCGGATCGTACATTTAATAAGCTATTGTACAAACGACTTTGAAAGTTTTTTGCCACTTGAATTTCATCAAATATAGCGACCGTAAATTCTTGTTTTTGAAAATACTTCATCTCATTTCTTAAGATGCCATAAGAGGTCAGCAAGATATCATAATTCTGGCCTAGGAGCTCTTTTCTTTTTGTTCCGTGAAAAGTAAGAACTGTAAGATCTGGCAAAAATTCTTGTAATTTCTCTTGCCAATGATACAAAACTGATGTAGGACAAACGACAAGAAACTGCGTTTTCCGTTTCTTGCGAGCATTTATAATCGCTGCAAACAAAGCCATTGCTTGGTGGGTCTTTCCCAACCCCATATCATCACAAAGAAGCCCGCTTAATCCATATTCATATAAAGAAAATAGCCATTGGACGCCTTTATCCTGATAAGGCCTTAGAACACTCTTTAAGCCATTTAAACTGACAGGTACCGCATGTTTGGTTTCAAGTAAGTCATGGAGAATTTTCTTGCTATTTTCATCCGTATAGAGATCTTCAAGTGCATTAAGACGAATAAGTTCAATAGAAGAAAAATGGATTTCATTTTCTTTCATATCGACTTGATTCTCTTTTACAGAGCGAAACCAATCAAAGCGGCTGGAGGTTAAATCAATTAACCCATTGATAGAGAACAAATAAGGTAATTTCTGACGATAAGATTGATAAACTTGCGCAAAAGGGATCTCTCCCCTTTCTGTACGATACTTTAAACTGACAACATAATCATCCTGTTGCCGGCGTAAAATAGTAGCATATAAATGAAAATATTGTGGAAAAACTAAATGCGGATCCAAATGAGCAATGTAAGGCATCAAAGACGGCAAGTCTTCTCGGATAAAATCCTTCACCCTTGCCCCTTGTAACACTTTTTTTTCTGTGTAATTTTCCGGGAGCATCATTTCTTTTGGAAGCTCATAAAAACCTACATCTTCTACATACACAATATCATCATAAAATCGTAATCGCTTACCTAAGTACTCTGGCCTAATTTGAAAAAAAGGGACTATCTCAATAGAAGATTGCGAAGCTAGAGATACATTTAGGCCCACTTCTGTAAATGGGCAAAGAACAGCAAAGAAGTTTTGTACTAATTCTAAATCACCCCGATTGTGATGGATAAAATGAGGAATCTGATCAGCGCTAATTGTTACCCCAGACTGCAAGGGTAGACTAATTGTAGTATGACTTTTTGAATAAAATCCTTCACCCTCTACATAAATCCATGAACCAAAATCTTTTGTCCGATTTTCATGAGAAGCTAATGCGATACGTTTACTAAAAGACAATCGGCCTATAGCATCCACCTGATAGGTGATTTGGGCTTCTAAACTTTGTAAATGAATCTTAAAGCCTTCTTGTTGATTTAACCAGCCAATATGATTGCGGATGAAATTTGGCAAGTCAGCTTCTTTGATCACACTTTTAACTTGAGGAAATTCTAATCCATAAATCCGGTAAAAGCCGTTCTTCTCAATGAACGCCCAGTTACCAAAAAGCTTGGAATATTTCTGTGATAGATCTCCTTCATCAAAGATATAAGTAGTGATGTGTAAATTAAACTGTTCATCAAATTTTAAAGAATAGTTAGAGCGAACAGGTTGTAACTGTAAAGTGACATCTTCTATAAGGGGCTGGATCTCAATTGCGTATTCATCCAATGCTTTCGCTATTTTATCTTTTTGAATCAATAGAGCTTTTAATAATGGATGGGTTTGTTTAGGATAGAAGCCAATCTGAGGTAAATAAAACCATTTGTCAAAAACAATTCGATCACCCGGGTCACTTAAAAGAGGCTTTATTTCTAATGATAGGCTCTGTTCCTTTTCATGATAAACAATCCCGCTCACAAAATCTTGAAGTTTATTAAATACCTTTAAAGTAGATTCTACTGTCGCCAAACTATCCACGATGGCAGTAAATTCTTCCCCTTTAAACTTGTAGCTTAAGGAAAATTGATCGAAATGAATGTGAATATTAAGAGGAAGTCCTTTAGAATCAAATTCAAATGTAACTATTTTTAAAAGCTTTTCATCTTGTTTAATCATTAACCAATGAGCAAAATCACTCCAAATAGATAATTCATATTGGAGATGTTCGCTTGGGCTGCCTTTACGCCAAAGAGCTAATTCTTTTTCAGACAAATTGGAAAATTTTAATGAATTTTCTTCATTTTCAATAGGTTGACTTTCAAAGATTTCTAAGACTTGTTGCTTAATGCGCTCCTCTTTCAAGTTTAAATGGAACCTTGAACCGATGCGTAATCCCATGCCTTCTTTTTGAATCTTAGGATGTGCCGCGTAATGTTTGAAAAAAAGGTGACTTAAAGCATTCCATAAAGACATTTCATAGCGAATGTGCAACGGGTTGACGGGATCGGAGTAAATACGACATAGAGCAGCAACTAGATGGGCACAACCTTCATGTTGGTCCTCTTCTTGACATGAACAAAACGCATCCTGTAATAACCCATGGGAATCAAGCTGCACAAAAGTCCAACAATCTTGCTGAAGACGTTCATCATGAACCTTAATCTGATAGGTGGCACCGGAAAATTGAATATCTTGCACCGAGCCTTTAGACGCAAGCTCTTCAGCTTCAGATATATATTTTTTAAGAAAATCTGGTAATGGGATCATAAAGTTATTATAGTCTCTCTCGAGATAGTAGCCTATTCTTTTTTCAAAATAAGGCCAACGGGAAGCTGATCGGCAAAGAAAAGCTCTTGCTCATTTGAGCTTAATGCCGTTTCGGTATTCAAAAACTCATTTAACCGTTGATCCTGAGGAAATCGTTCAAGAATTTGCTCGCGCATGTTTTTGGAGATATTGAGATGCTCATGATGCGTAAAACCTGCTAACTGCATGCAGAGCCTCTCTAATGATTGGGTATCTAGTTCTGGGTTGTTCAAAAGCGCGGTTAACCACTCTTCTATAACTCCTCGATCAATCACCTGTGTGAATGGAGCATACATTAGCTGTCGAGCACCAATTCTTCCTAAAGCATAAATATCAAAACTTTGTCGTTGGGGAGAAAGTACTCTTTGTATGACAGCGTAACCAAGGTCTATTTTCTTTGCGAGATCTAGCCATTCCAAAGAAGCTAAAGTTCTCAATTGCTCACCAAACAAATAAATATCTTGCTTATGTTTGAGTGGCTGAAATTGACCATTTTTAATGGATAAAAGCGTCAAATCTTGAGCAATACGTGCTTGTTGTCCTTTATTAAGCCCCCCTGCTATGCGACGATAGAAAATCCATTTTTGAAGGCGCACATCATCAGGAATATTTTTTTTAGCAAAATCTGCCAGTAGCCATTTCCATACTTCTTTGATACGATGTTCATCTAAAGGAAAACCAAAACCTGGACGTAGAAAAAAGCCTAAGGCGTTCCAAAAACGACTGGCGGCTTTTGGTTCTTTGTTATCTTCGAGCAAAATATCGGCGCATTGGCGAATAAGACTAATGGGCCAAGAACTTCTTGGTCTTGATAGGATCCGTTCAAGCCCCTCCATTAATTTCTCTTTCTCCCCGCCTCCATAGAAATAGTGCTTTAGGAAGGAAGAGATCTCTTGCATCTCTAAAGAACTATACGTTTCATCAAAACGAGCTTTCTTCTCAAAGCTCGTCAATGCATTCTCGGCACCAGAATTAAATTGTAGCTTCCAGTGATGATCGCTATTTTTTGCTTGGAGAAATAATTCTAAAACGCCAATGGTCGTTAACTTAGCCGTCAAGTGGACAGGAACTGGCTCTTTTGTTTTGCCGAATTTTAACACTGTCTGTAACGGAGGTAACTGTAGCATTTCTACTGGATCGAATTCACAAAATGAACCTAACCGATCGTTTAAACGAGTGTGTGATGTAAAAATTTTGAAAGTTACAGGGGTATTAGGTAATAAATGAAAGAGGAAAGGAGCTGTAACAGGAACTTCTTCCTCACTGCCTCGTTCTAGCAACGTAAGAACTTGGGGATGTCCCTCATGATTCACTTCAACATAGTAAGCTCTGGGCGATCCACCACCAATGCGATGGCCAAAACCATGCTTTGCCTTGGCAAAATGGGCAGCCCCCCTAGCCACAGCATAATCATAACTTTCTGTCTCTAACTCTTCAATTGAGTCTGTTGAAAACCACTGCCTCAAGGAGCTAAGAAGGGCTTCTCTAAAAATCTTAGGTTTAACAGTTCCACCATTAAATAACACTTTTGTAGGTTGTTTGCCTGTTTTTTGCAAAAATTGAGCTAGCTGTCTAGTAATCGAAGGATCCTCTTCGTAGGGAAGTCCGAAGGTTTTTAACGCTTTTTTGGGTAATACCCGGCAAGCCTCATCAAAAGAGTATTGGCCAAAAAAACCTTCTAGCAGCATGGTCGTTATTTCTTCTCGTTGCAGTTCGACTTTTTGAGTATTTCGAATGACAGAAGCCCCCCTTCCTTGGAGAAGGATTGTAAAAGATGTAGGCGCCTGTTCGGAGAGCAGTACTTCCTTCGCCTGTCTTGCTGAGAATCTTAAAGTGTTCAACCAATCCGGAAAATCGTTAGTTTCTTTAAGCACGCCTTTTATGATGTAGGCAATTGCTGCATCGATGTTATCTCCGCCCAACAGTAAATGATTACCTACGGCTACTCGATCAAAGCGTAATTCATCATGCTGACGATGAACATCAATTAAACTAAAATCAGTCGTTCCCCCTCCTATATCAATGACAAGAACTGTATCGCCATCCGTGAGCTTTTCCTGTAAATGATTCTCATGGTTAGACAGCCAACAGTAAAATGCAGCCTGAGGTTCTTCCAGAAGGACCACTGATTTAAAGCCCGCTTGTCTTGCAGCCTCTAAAGTTAGCTCTCTAGCGGTCTCATCAAAAGATGCTGGGATCGTTAGGACAATTTCTTGAGATTCAAATTCTTTTTCAGCGTTTCCTTTGGCAATCTGATAATTCCACGCTTCTCGGATATGATTAAGATAGCGAGCACTTGCCTCTAAAGGGCTAATCCGTTGGATAAGCCTATTGGCATTCTCAGGAAGCAACGCATTTTTTTGAATGGCATGAGGATGCGATAGCCAACTTTTAGCTGAATGAACCAGACAAGTAGGAACCTGGACGCCTTCTTCCCAAGCCCACTTTCCAACAATAAAGGGAACATTTTTTTTCCATGGAAGGTGATATTTTTTTTGTTGGTCTTTAGATAGCAAAAAGCAGTAAGAAGGCAAGGATAAGAGCTGTTCAATTTTTCCTTGTGTTCCTAATTGAGGGATAGGGAAGCTTTTAATACTCAAAGAAGGATTGCGTTGTCGATCAAGATCAACAAATGAAACGGCACTATTTGTCGTGCCTAAATCAATCCCTATTAAATACTGAGCTTTCATCTTTAACAAACACTTTCTGGTACAACATATTCATAATTTAGATCATATGCCACTGACGCATTGGTTACATTTCCCAAAGCCACATTAAGCCCATCTCTTAAACCTTTATGATTTAATAAAGCTCTTTTCCACCCATGGTTTGCTAATAAAAGAACATAATCCATCGTTGCATTTGTTAAAGCCATTGTAGAGATTTTTGCTACAGCTCCAGGCATATTAGTTACACAATAGTGAATCACTCCATTCCATTTATAGATTGGATCATCATGGGTTGTGGGCCTTGAAGTTTCGCTACAGCCCCCCTGATCGATGGCAACATCAACAAAAACAGACCCTTCCCCCATTCTTTCAATCATCGTTTCTGTAATTAATTTAGGAGCCTTTTTACCAGGTAACAAAACAGATCCGATCAAAAGATCAGCATGAGCAATCATCTCGTCAATATGATGAGAACTCGAGTATAAGGTTCTAAGCGCTGGACCAAATAAAGCATCAAGTTGACGTAGGCGATGTAAATCTTTATCTAAAATAACAACCCTCGCCCCCAATCCAAGGGCCATTCTAGCTGCTTCAGTGCCAACGATCCCACCACCGATAATGACAACCCGAGCCCCCAGAACTCCAGGAACACCTCCTAGTAAGAGTCCTTTTCCACCTTGATTCATTTGTAAATAATTTGCACCCACTTGGACAGCAATACGGCCAGCTATCTCACTCATAGGAATTAATAAAGGTAGACGGCCGTGGGCATCCGTTACCGTTTCATACGCAATGGCAATCACCTTTTTTTTAATTAGCTGTTCTGTTTGATAGGGATCAGGAGCTAAATGAAGATAGCAAAATAATATTTGACCTTCTTTCAAAAGGCTGAATTCGCTCTCTTGAGGTTCCTTCACTTTAATAATCATCTCGGATAGATAGACTTCTTCAGCACTAAGGGCAATTTGGCCTCCAGCCAGTTCGTACTCTTCATCACTGAACCCTACTGCTAAACCAGCGTTAGACTGAACAACCACGCAATGCCCGGCCTCCACCAAAGCTCTTACCATTCCTGGCGTGGCGCCAACTCGATATTCGTGATTTTTAATCTCTTTGGGGATCCCTATTTTCATAAAATCTCTATCATTTCGGGTGATTTTACTTCTTTTTCAAAGTCTATAGATAATAATTTCGATACGCCTTTTTCTTGCATAGAAACGCCAAAAAGGCGATCAGCAATAGCCATTGTTTGCTTATTATGTGAAATAATAATAAATTGGCAACGATCAACAAACTGTTTGACGACAGTGATAAATCGTTCAATATTAGAATCATCAAGAGGCGCGTCAATTTCATCCAAAATACAAAATGGAGCCGCTTTTACCTCAAAAATCGAAAATAATAATGCCATCGCTGTTAGACATTTCTCACCACCGGATAACAAGCTTAATGATCTCATCTGTTTGCCAGGAGGGCGAGCAACAATTTCAATACCGGCCTCTAATACGTCTTTAGAATCAATCAGCTCTAAATCAGCTTCTCCTCCGTTAAATAACACGCTAAAATTTCTTTTAAAGTTCTCTCTAATAGCTGAAAAAGTTTTTGAAAAAATCCCTCTCGTTTCGCTATCTAAAGCTAGGATGGCATCTTCTAGCTCTTTCTTAGCCATGGATAAATCTTGCAATTGTTCATCTAAAAAGTGATATCTTTCTTTGCTTTTTTCAAATTCATCAATTGCAGAAAGGTTAACATCTTTAGCCTGGTCTATTCTTCCGCGGATTTGTTTCATACTTTTTTCCGCTTGTTCAAAGGTCATTTCTAAAGCCTGAGCTGACTGGTAGTCCTCAAAACGCTCTTGAAGGGATTTCTGAATATTTTCCTGAGAAGTTTTCACTTGCGCTAGTTGAACTTCAAAATGATGTACATTTTTTTCATTAGCTTTAATTTCTTTCTGCAATCCTTCCTGAACATTTTCCGTGGCATGGAGTTGTGCTTTGATTGTTTTTATCTCAGCTAAAAGTTTTTCTTCTTCTTCCCTATTTAATTTTAAAGAAGCGACTAGCTGAGTATCATCCAGTTTACTTTGATGTTCTGATGCTAGAATTTCTTTTATACGCAACTCTTGCTTGATAAGTTCACTAGAAATACGCTTAAAAGAGTTCTCACTTTCTTGTCTTTTAACGACTAATAAGCTTAAAGCATGCTGATTTTTGCGATTTTCATCGTTACATAATGATAGGCTCTTTCTTTTTTGTTCGACTAAATCGAGCAACTGCTTTCTTTCATCTAACTTGGCGGCAAGAAAGGCTTCAATAGTTGAATCTGCATTGAGGAGTAAATCTGTTTTCTCGCGAATGGCAACTAGTTTTTGTTCCAGCTCCTTTTGCTGCTGAGAAAGCTGCGTAAGGGCATCTTCAGCACTCAGCATTTCTTGCTTTAAATGCTCAATATCCTTTTTCGCTTTTTCATTTTCATTTTGCACTTTCTGAAGTGAAAAATTGGCTTCTACCAAATGAATTTCACTCGTGCGAATCTCCTTATCTAACTGTTGACGATCACTTTGCACTTTATTTTTCTTATCTTTAAGAAGATTAAGCTCAGCTTCTACTTCCTGAAGAGTTTTTTCTTTTTCCTTGATGCTCTTTGCTAATGTTTTTATTTCTGCCTCACGAACAAAAATGCTGTTTTCCTGTGATGGCCTTATATAAACAACGCTAAAACGATCCACAAAGTACTTTTCAGCTGTTAAACTCTCAATGCCTGCAGCACACCGTTCTAAGGCTAGATCGAGGGATTCTGTCAGAACGACCTTTCTGAGGAAGTGGCTCGTTAAATCATTTTCAAGCGTTTTTGCCAAAAAGCTATCTGCAATTTTTTCCTGATTGGCTTGCTTTTGCAGCGTTTCAAGGCAAATGACAGCAATATCATTAATATTTTTTTGTTCGGCATAATTCAAGAGCACTCTTAAATCGGTTATTTTTTCAACAACAAGAATTTCGGCATATCTTTTTAAAATAATTGCCAAATCTGCCTCATATCCCTTCTCTGCAGAGATATGTTCATAAAGGCCTTTCACAATGCCAAAAATAGGACTGCCAGGAGTAGCTGCTTCTTTTAAAATTTTCTTTGAACCAGCCGAGTACCCCTCATGATCTTCTTTTAATCTAACTAAGGCATTTCTTCGAACAATATTTTCCTGTAAAGTTTTGCTTAATTGTTCTTTCTTTGCTTGGACATCTCCAATCTCATTCAACATCTGTTTGAGATCAGCATCCATTTTGGCAAGATCTGTTTTTAAATTCTCATTATGTTTTAATGCTTTTTGAAAGTGATTCCTTCTATCCTCTTCAGTTTTTTTAAGATCCTCGATCGCCAATAGAAGTTTTTGTTGCCTTTCTTCGATCTGGTGTTTCTTCTCTTGATAGCTTTCTGAACGAACACGCAAGGTCTTTAAATCTTGGGTTACCTGATTTTCTTGTTGAATATGTTTTAATTTATCCTGATGGCTTTTGACTTGCTTTTCGCGAAGCTGATTTAACTCGCCTTCAACAGCTTTTAGCAATTTTTCTTGATGATTAAATTGTTCAGCAGCTTGCATAATAGCTTGTTCGCATTCTTGCTGCTTTTCTTCACATTGTTTAATTTCTGCTAGCCAGCCATTCTTCTTTTTTTCCAGATCTTCCAATTCATTTTTGTATTCAACTTGTCGTTGCTGAAATTCCTTTAACTGCTCTTTTTTTAACTTTTCTTTTTCATTCTTTACTTTCTGTTCATTTAAAAGAGCATTGATTGACTCGGCAGTCCTCGCTTTTTCTTTTTCCAAACGATGAATCGTCTCTTTTAAAGACTGATATTCGCTGCAACTAAGCAGATATTGATCCTGTAATTTTTTCTGCTGCTCTTGTAATTGTTCTTTCTGTAACTCTAATTCAGAACTTTTTTTTAAGAAGTGCTGGTTTTGTGCAAAAAGATAGCTTTTCTCTAATGTTTCAAGTAATAGCTTATCAGCTTGAAAAACCTTAGCTTTCTTAGACTGCTCTTCTAATTTAACAAGCTGTTTTTCAACCTCATAGTAAATATCTTTGACTCTTGCATGGTTTTGATCGATAGCTTCAAATCTTCTTAACGTCTCTTTTTTTCTTTGAAGGTATCTGGTAATGCCTGCTGCTTCTTCAAAAAGAATCCGCCGTCCGCCTGGAGACTGCTGGATAATTTGGTCGATTTTTCCTTGTTCAAAGATAGAAAATGCCGTCCTTCCAATTCCAGTATCCAAAAAGAGACTTTGGAGATCCTTTAATCTTACAGGCTGCCGATTAATGAAGTATTCAGATTCGCCATTTCGATGTAGACGCCGAGTTACAGCTATTTCATCATAATCAATAGGCAAAGCCCCGTTGATTTCGGTAAAAGTAATTGTTACCTCCGCTAGGTTCAAGCTTCGCCTTGTAGCCGTACCTGCAAAAATGACATCCACCATTTTATCACCACGCATGGATTTGGCTGATTGTTCACCAAATACCCAGCGCATTGCATCAGCAATATTTGATTTTCCACAGCCATTAGGCCCAACAATGCAAGTAATACCATCATGGAAAATAAGAGTCACTTTGTCGGCAAAAGATTTAAAACCAGAAATAACAACTTGCTTTAACTTCAAGGGGACTTCTCCAGTAGAATTTCTGGATAGATTATCTGATTTAGATTTCCATTTGAAGCAGTAAAACAAAGAGATCTACTCAAAGCAATCTCGATGATGGCTATCATCCTAAAAGCTCATTGTTTTTTACTCTCATTTTTTATAAATTTGAAATTCAATCACTGATTTTAAGGAAACCATGTTAGACATTAAGCTTATAAGAAAAGATAAGGAAGAAATTGAGGCAAAGCTTAAAAGCAAAGATCCGTCTATTTCTCTCACACCCATCCTTGAGCTAGATCAACAAATACGCGAAGGAAAAACCAAGGTTGAGCAATTAAAAGCAGAAAGAAATGACGCGTCGCAAAAGATTGGAGAATTAAAGCGTAAGGGTGAAAATGCCCAACCTCTTTTAGATCGTGTCTCTTCATTTGCAGAAGAAATTCGTCACTTAGATCAGCACCTCTCCTATTTAGAACAACAATTTCAAGATGCCATGGCACGCCTGCCGAACATTCCAGAAGATGGCATTAAAATATCCATGGATCCCAAGGATAATGTCTTGCTCAAAGAATTCGGTAAAAAACGAGAATTTGATTTTTCTTTTAAAAATCATTTAGAGTTAAACGAAAAGCTAAATCTTTTCGATTTTAAACGTGGAGCTAAAATAGCTGGGGCTGGATGGCCGGTTTATCGAGGCATGGGAGCACGTTTAGAATGGGCCTTACTCAATTACATGATTAGCATCCATATTAAAAATGGCTTTGAACAATGGATTCCTCCCATTGTTGTAAAAGAAGAGACTCTGTATGGATCGGGCCAACTCCCTAAATTTGCTAACCAACAATTTAAGATCCATGACGAAGATTATAAGTTTTTTATGATTCCAACCGCTGAAGTGCCACTAAATGGCCTGCATGCCGGTGAAATCATCCATCAGAAAGAACTACCCTTGCGGTACATTGCCTACACTCCTTGCTTTAGAAGAGAAGCAGGTGCAGCAGGAGCTCAAGAGCGGGGTCTGATTCGCGTCCATCAATTCAACAAAGTTGAAATGTTTTGCTTTTGCAAACCAGAAGACAGTGCAAGCTTATTTGATCAAATGGTTGCAAGTGCTGAGGAAATACTCCAAGGACTCAATTTACATTACCGCAATATGCTGCTTGTGACTGGGGATATGTCTTTTGCTGGAGCTAAAACGATTGATGTTGAAGTATGGCTACCTGGGCAAAACCGCTATTATGAGGTCTCATCCATTACCAACTGCACGGATTTCCAAGCGAGAAGATCCGACATTCGCTTTAGAAGAAAACAAGAAGAAAAACCTGAATTCGTTCATACTTTAAACGGTTCCGGACTTGCCACATCAAGACTCATGGTAGCCTTACTGGAAAATAATCAAAACGAAGATGGTAGCATTAATGTTCCTGAAGTTTTACAAGACTATTTAGGAGGGGTTTCTGTGATAACACCTGAAAATGGGCTTAATGACTAATCATTCACAATCAAGTTTAGAATCCCTTGTTGCCTTTTTAAAAGCCTCTCCAACAGCTTGGCATGCCGTCGAAAATGCGCGAAAATTGTTGATAGAGGCGGGCTTTAAAGAATTAGAAGAAAAACATTCCTGGGAGCTTTTACCTGAGGAAAAATATTTTACTATTCGCAATGGCTCATCTCTTATTGCCTTTAAAGTACCTAAACAGCCCATCCAAAAAACCTGTATATTAGCTTCTCACACGGATAGTCCAAGCCTAAAGCTAAAACCTAACGCAGCTTTTACTAAAGAAAACATGTTAATGCTTGGCGTTGAAGTCTATGGATCACCACTTCTCAACTCATGGCTGAACAGGGATTTAGGAATTGCAGGAAGGTGCATTGGCCTTAATCAACAAAATAAATTAAAGGCAACATTAGTTAATATTCAGGATCGCCCGTTAACTATCCCGCAGCTGGCTATTCATCTCGATCGCAAAGTCAACGACGAAGGCCTTATTCTTAACAAACAAGAACATCTACCTGCTCTTTTTGGAGTTAATGTAAAAGAAGAAGCCTTTCAACAACTACTAATAGAAAAAACAGCTCTTCACAAACTTTTAGCCTATGATTTATTTCTCTATCCCTTAGAAGAGCCCCGTTTTTTAGGTATTCATCAAGAGTTACTCGCCGCCTATCGTATTGATAGTTTAGCTTCTGTATCAGCTATACTGGAATCTTTTCTAGCCCAAAGCAAGGGAAGTTCTGAGCAAGAATTACAAATGATGGTTATTTGGGATAATGAAGAGATAGGCTCATCAACAGCCCAAGCTGCAGGCTCTCCTTTCCTGCCGCATGTTTTAGAAAGAATTTTTCTTTCCCTTGGATTGGGAAGAGAGGCGTATCTGAAAATGCTCTCAGAATCTTTTTGTATTTCTATTGATTTGGCTCACGCCATTCATCCAAATCACGTTGAAAAAACTGAATCAAGGCATCGTGTCTATTTAAAAAGAGGTATAGCCATCAAATCTCACCCTTCTGCTTACGCAACTAATGGTTTAGTTGCAGCAAAACTCATTAAGCTAGCAGAAGAAAATGACATTAGCATTCAGCATTTTATTTCGAGAAGTGATATGCCCTCCGGAACAACCATTGGCCCTATCCAAGCAACGCTAACTGGCATTCCTACCGTTGATATTGGGATTGGTCAGCTATCGATGCATTCAGCAAGAGAGCTAATGGCTGCAGAGGATTATCTTTCCTTAGTTCAGCTTCTCAAAGCAATGATTTAAATCTGTAATTCATTCCTTCTAATATTTGAGTACAGCCCTGCAAAAGTTTTGGCAGGATCAGCCAGAGTACTTATTGAAGGATCTTTATCAAAATAAGCCATCATTGCTTCCATGAAACTTTCGACTTGAGGAGGATCTAAAAAACTTAGGTAGCCTCTAATCAAATAAACGAAATTGTTCTTAGAGTCTCCATCGGAAAATTGAATCGTATCGTCGATGTCGCTTCTTTTTTCTCTGATCATAGCAGCAAATTCTTGTCCCGTCATTTTTCCAGCCTCCGCTTGATACAAAGCTGCTAATGCAGAGGCCAAAAGAACAAGCTTTGCTAAAGCGATTGATTGAGACTGCTGTTTTTCACTTAAAGTCTCGTTATTATCCACATTTTGGCTCACAATTGCTGCTAAATAGTTGTTAAATTGAGAGCTTCCTATCACACTCAAGACCTTCTCAGCAAAAGTTTTTGCAAATGCTCTTTCATCAAATTTTTGCCCTTCAGAGCTTTTAGCTTGGCTTGCAACTGTACCGTATTGAATTCCAAAACCAAAAATCATCAAGGCTCCTGCTAATCCAAGCTCGGTTCTTAATTCTCCGAGAACAGCAGGGATTGTGCTGGCCGTCATATCCATAACTGGGTTAATGCCCAGTTTCGTTAAAGGGGAATTCACAAAAGCTTGATACACTCCAAAAGCCCCCAATACAACACCTATAGAAAAAGTAGCAAAATTGGGGTCATAACTTGGGCTAACACTGCGGTGATACGAACTACAAGCAATAGAAATTCCTTCGATGTAACGTTTTAAATCTGCCTTCTGGGATTCATCTGCCATTTTCTTTATGTTTGCAATCCAAGTGTCAAGCATCGAGATAATCGTCTCATGTTTTTTCTGCTCGGCAATAACTCCAACACCCATGTTACTATCTGTAATCGTGTATGGCGTCGGTGGGATTAAGACAGGATTCTGTGAAGCATAAATAACCTCTAATAGATCCTTTTGCTCGCTAGGACTTAATTCATCAAAAAAGAGGATTTTTTTTGCCTCCTCACTTTCAACGCCATAAGCTGGTTGTTGCTGTTGAATACCGGCAACATCTGAAATTCCAGGTTGGATACTGCTCATAACGCTCCTTTCACTATCGACTTCTTAATAATTTAAGAAAAATTAAATTCGAAAAACTATAAACCCTTAATTATATTATAAATAACGAATTTTAATTTAAAAATAATATTTTAACATGAACAACAAAAATCAAAAATTCATCGTTGGTATGTCCTTTACCGCTTAAATATCTTCATATATTTTGACTTCCGATATAAAAAATGTCAGAATAGGGTTCCTATATGAAACTAAGCTAGTTAGCTCTATGGATACACCGTCACCTTCTTCATCGCCCCCCACTCACTTTAATGGCCAAGACGCCGTTACACATGTTGCCAATGCTCAAGCCGAAGGTTTGATTTCAGCAGCAGAGATTCATGGCACTGAAATTCCAGGCCCCATTACAGCTGGAGCGGATGCGGCGAGAGACACTTCATTTTTAATGTTAATTCTTTCATTGATCCTATCTTCTTTAGTCCCTCAAATTAACCCTGTCACCCCCTTATTTCTTTTTTTAATTGGTTACTTAATCTTTAGAGTTGGAAGAAGCGCTTGGCTAGGCTGGTTTAGACTGGAGCGCCTGCATCGTGTCTTAGAACAAGAAAAATGGGAAATTGAGCATAACCGCGAGCAGGAAAGAACAGAACTCAAAGAGCTTTACCGCGCGAAAGGTTTTGAAGGTCAACTACTTGAGGATGTAACTGATGTGTTGATGGCGGATGGTAATCGTCTTCTCAAAGTAATGGTTGAAGAAGAATTAGGGCTGTCTCTGCAAAATGTGGAGCATCCACTAAAGCAAGGATTAGGGGCAGGCATGGGAGTCCTAGCTGCAGGAATTACGAGTCTTTTAACATTAATCTATTTTTCACCTCTGATCTTTCTCATGACTAACCTATCTATCATTGGTTCTTCAGCTGCTATGACGGCGTTTTACGCAAAAAACAACAAAATCGCGGCATTAATTTGGAATATCGCTTTTTGTTTGTTAAGCTATTTTTTCATTCAATTTCTACTCCAAGCAATTTGATTTATGGCCAGTACCCCTTCAGAAATAACCTCTCACACCCCCAAGCTTTTTGAAGAATTTTTTGAATCTGGTCTTGAAGAATCCAATAGCCCTTTTCTAACACCCTCTTCCAGAAGATGGTCCATTAATCTCAATCTAAAAGCTTCTATTTTTGCAGCCGTATTATTAGCACTCGCCTTCCTGTTCTCATGGATTCCCACTTTCCTACCTTATTCCCACGCCTTACTTGTTTTTGTTTACTTTTTTGCGGGCATCCCTTCTTTAATTGAGTCCATTGAAGACCTCCTGGACTTTCAAATAAACATTGACGTGCTGATGACCCTAGCAGCCTTTGGATCAGTAATTATTGGAAGTCCAATGGAGGGAGCATTACTTTTAGTCCTTTTTTCTCTTTCTGCCGCGATGGAAGAAGCTGTAACCGCAAGTGCAAAAAAAACGATTAGCCATCTACATAAGTTATCACCTACAAGAGCTTGTGTCATCACTTCTACTGGACATACGATTGATCGAGCGATCAAGGAAATTTCTAAAGGAACTAAGATTCTTATCAAAGCTGGTGAACTTGTTCCCTTGGATGGTGTAGTGATTAAAGGAACCTCCTCTGTCAATTTAGTTCATTTGACGGGTGAAAATATGCCTATTACTAAAACAGTGAATGATGAAGTGCCTGCGGGCTCTCAAAACCTAGAAGGAACTCTTGAGCTTAAAGTGATTCGGACAAGCAGTGATTCAACATTAGCAAGAATTATCAAGTTAGTAACAAAAGCCCAAGATGCGAAGCCTAAGTTGCAACGTTGGTTTGATCGTCTAAGTCGAGCTTATGCCCTAACGATTATTTTAGCGGCAGCCTTCTTTGCCGCTATCTTAGCACTTATCTTCCATCTTCCATTTTTTGGTGTTGGGGGCGCCCTGTATCGCTCGCTTGCTTTTTTAATCGCAGCTTCTCCTTGTGCATTAATTATTGCAATTCCCATTGCTTATTTGAGCGCTATTAGCTCATGTGCCAATCAAGGTGTTCTATTGAAAGGAGGTATCATTTTAGACGCCTTAGCCTCATGTCAAAGTATTGCTTTCGATAAAACTGGGACATTAACAACCGGTGAACTAAAATGTCTCGGCTTTGAATCACTAGAATCCATCGATGACGATCACATACAATGGATGCTCAAAGTTGCCTTATCGATGGAACAAAACGCTATCCACCCTATCGCTCACGCTATCATTAATTACACAAAAAATCTCGGATTGTCACCTCAACCTCTTGACGAAATTATAGTCATTCCTGGCTATGGATTACAGGCAGCTCTGAAAGAAAAAGAGCGTACTGTAACAGCCTACTTAGCTAACTTAGAATTTATAAAAGAAAAAATTCCCGAACATCAAGTTACGAAACTAATTGAAAAAATTCATTCATTTCAATTACAGGGAGAATTAATCGCTCTGTTGCTGATTGAAAGCTCGCTTTTAATTTTCCGCTTTCAAGATGATTTAAGATCGAACGTGCAATCAACTTTAGACAAACTAAAGAAAAATGGTTACCGGCTACTGATGTTATCAGGAGACCATGAACTAAGTGCGAAGAAGATAGCCCAAGACACTGGCATCACTGAATATTATTCACAATTAAAGCCTGAGGATAAGCTATCTATCATTAGTGACTTATCTAAAAATGAAAACCTGGCAATGATAGGAGATGGAATTAATGACGCTCCTGCCTTAGCACGAGCTACGGTTGGGATTTCCATGGGAAAGGTGGGCAGTGGGGCAGCTATGGATGCCGCTGATGTCGTTTTGTTACACGATAATATTGAGAAGCTTGACTGGCTGATGGGAAAAGCAAAGGCTACGCAGAAGATCGTCAAACAAAACCTCATTTTTGCGACTATGGCTATTTTTACTGCGAGTATCCCCGCCCTTTTAGGTTTTGTGCCCCTATGGATTGCAGTCCTTATTCACGAGGGAGGCACTATCTTAGTTGGGCTCAACGGCCTAAGGTTAATTAAACGGTAGTTGGCTCGCATTCTATACTGAAGTCAGATCTTTATTAAACCAATTTACTAATCATGCTCTTCCAATTGCAATTTGACTTTTTGCTGACAGTATTTAATAAAACTTGTTATTTATTAAATATGGGAAATACTATCTATTTGTGAAGCCTAGGCTGTTATTCGATGAATTGATATTAAACAACTGGATTAAGACAAATCTTTAAACGCACATAAGGCTATATGGGTAAGATCAAATCACAAGAAACGACGCTATCTTCTCCTGCTGATCCATTACAAATTGCCCTTAAAAAAGAAAGTCAAAAGTTTAGGGAATCTTATTTATGGCTTGAACAAGCAATGCCTAAAACTCTTTTTGAGGACATCCCTCACGAAAAGATCATGTTAATTGTCCATAGCCTAATGGACTTTCATTTACAAAACTACTTCTCCACAATTAACCTTAAAGAAGCTGCTATTGTCCTTAGCATCGATAGCCCAGAGGCTGACTTAAAAATTTTAGAAAACTATGCAATGTATGGGATTAAAACCTATCAAGCGTATGTTTCTAAAGATCTGTTCCCTAATACCCAAAGTAAATTACGCATTGCTATTTTGTATTTTACAGGCTTTGAAGACCCTAAGGAAAACTTACCTCCAGAAATTAAAGAACATGTCCTAAGCTTGGTCCAACAACAAAGCCCCAAAATGAGCGAAGAAGATTTCGAACGGCTGCTACAGGCTTTAAATGGACGCTTTATCAAGTCCGTCTCGCTTGACAAATTAGCCATCAGCTTAGAGATGTTTTTTAGAGCTCAGACCCGAGATAGCTGTCAATATGAGATTCGCTATGAGCAAAACTGGGAAGAAAAAGACAGCCCCTCTATGCAAATTGTTTTAGCTTGGAAAAACACTCCTAAGCATCATTTCTTGTACCGACTAGCTCATACTATTCATCGGCATCGGTTAATTATTAAAAAAGTCAATGCGACTTACGTCAATCCCTTCGGTCGTGATTCCATTTTAATTATGAGTTTAAATCTACACGGCATCAATGGGCAAGCAGCGTGGGATGTAGCTGATATTCCTGATTTTCTACGTGAGTTTGCTAGTGTCAAATATTTTAATAGTTTTGATTTGTTTGAAGAGAAGCTAGTCAATAAAGGGATTGTTAGCGGAAATATGGCCAATATTTTAAGAGCCATGTCTAACTTTATTCATCAAGCCCTCGTCCATATGGACCCCAATCTCTACACATTAGAAAATATTGAGTCCGACCTTTGTCGACACCCCGAGCTTACATTTGAGTTATGTGAAGCTTTTAAATGGAAATTTCATCCTGAACTTAATAACTACGATCGATACTTAGAAACAAGATTAAGCTTTCTTCAAAAAGTAGAACGTTTAGACACTGGCAGGGAAGAATACGATAACAGAAGAAAAATTATATTAAAGCAAGCCATGAGTATGATCCATCATACTCTTAAAACAAATGCCTATAGGCTCAATTTTACAGCTTTAAGTTTTCGCTTAGATCCCAAGTATATTGATGATATTCCTTTTGATCGATCTAAAAAATTTCCTGAGCTGCCTTTTGCCATCTTTTTTACTAAAGGGATGCATTTTTTTGGTTTTCATATTCGGTTTAAAGATCTTGCTCGAGGCGGATTAAGAACTGTATTTCCTGCCCAGCTAGAACATATGTTAGCAGAAAGAAATAATATTTTTACCGAGTGTTATAACCTTAGCCTCACTCAGCATATGAAAAATAAGGATATTCCTGAAGCAGGCGCTAAAGGCATTATCTTTTTAAAACCATTCAATCGGCTTGAATCAGAAACAGACATTTATAAAAAAGAGCTAGACAAAGTAGAAGCTGATGAGAATATCATTAAAGAAAAGTTGCTTGTATTTAGAAGAGAACAAAATCAAGAATATCTTTATCAAGCCCAAAGAGCGTTCGTAGAAAGCTTACTTACTCTTGTTAATTGCGAGCCTAGCGGCGAACTTAGGGCCAGAAGGGTCATTGATTACTGGAAACGTCCCGAATACCTTTATTTAGGTCCAGATGAAAACATGCACGATAGTATGATCGTCTGGATCGCTGAACAGAGTAAAAAGAGTAACTATAGACCCGGCACTGCTTTTATTTCTAGCAAACCTAAAGTTGGAATCAACCATAAGGAGTATGGCGTCACCTCTTTAGGTGTTAATGTGTATATGCACGAAGTTTTAAGCTATATAGGAATTAACCCAAACACCGACACCTTTACTCTCAAAATGTCTGGTGGGCCAGATGGAGATGTAGCAGGAAATCAAATTGCCAATTTATATAAGCATTATCCAGAAACAGCTAAACTTGTGGCTTTAACCGACATTTCAGGAACTATTAATGACCCATTAGGTTTAGATTTAAAGGTGCTAGTAGATCTTTTCAAGCAAGGGAAACCCATTCGTTATTATCCTCCTAAGCTGCTTTCAGATGGAGGCTTCCTCGTAGATAAACTCTCCATTCGTCAATCAACAGCTCTAACTCAACAAACCTTATGTTGGCGAATGAAAGGCCAAGAACTTATCCAAGATTGGTTATCGGGAAGTGATATGAATCACCTGCTGCGAGATAATGTTCATCGAACGAAAACAGATATCTTTATCCCATCTGGGGGACGTCCTCGAACTTTAAATGAATCTAATTACAAAGAATTCTTCGATGAAACAGGAAAACCTACCTCAAGGGCGATTATTGAAGGTGCCAACCTTTATTTAACTCAAGGAGCCAGAAGGAGATATGAGGAGCTGGGCACAATCATCATTAAGGATAGCTCTGCTAATAAAACAGGAGTGATCTGCTCCTCATTTGAAGTCTTATGTGGTCTTACTTTAGGGGATGAGCGTTTTTTTACTCAAAAAGACACTCTAGTGAGTGAAATTTTAGACCGGTTAAAACTATGTGCTTTAAACGAAGCAAGGCTTCTGTTAAAAGAACACCAAGAAACCGGAGCTTACTTAACGGATATTGCCAATAAAATTTCCGAACGCATTAACCAATTCACCTACCAAGTTCTTGATTACCTTGAACTTTTGAAAAAATTAGATGCCCCTTTAATTGAAGCATTTTTAAATTACTGCTTACCAACTCTTAAAGAAAAATATATTGAAGATTTAATGGCCATTCCTGATCAACATAAGAAAGCGATTATCGCTTGTTACATAGGGGCCCAGCTTGTCTATAAAAAGGGACTTCATTGGTTTCCTTCTGTCGTTGATATCCTCCCCATCATTTTAAAAGAGACAATCTAGCACTCAAACCAATCAAGTGCTAGATTCTAGTTGATTTTATTCGCTGCATTTTACAATAATAATGGTTAAGGATAAGACCCTAAACCGTAAAAAATAAAAAGTCCTTTTTACAAAATGAAGAGATTTAGCAAAGAAGAACGCAAAAAGAAAGTCTTGATTGGCCTAATTGAGCATTACCTAGAAACTTGCAAACCAGTAGGGTCAAACATTTTAAAAGACTGTGGTTTTGAAGACCTAAGCTCAGCGACCATTCGTAATTACTTTTCCCAACTAGAAGACGAGGGATTCCTCACCCAACAACATTCCTCTGGAGGTAGAATTCCAACTGCTAAATCCTTTAAATTTTACGCCGATGAATTTCGTGAAGAAGCGATCATTGAAGCGTCAAAGAAGAAGGTATTAAGTGCTTATCGACAGATTGATGCAAGAGATATTGCTAAAGTATTGAGAGAAGCCGCACAAGAACTAAGCACTCTAACAGGGTGTGCCGTGTTTTTGTCCGCCCCACGATTTGACAATGATTTCCTCCTTGATGTTAGACTTGTGACTATTGATGCAACCCGCTGTCTTTGTATTCTCGTATCAGATTTTGGGATCATAAAAACAGAAGTCCTTTATACCGATCATAAATTAAGTTCCTTTGAAATTAAACGCATCGAAGCCTACTTTCATTGGCGTTTAACCTCTCAGGATAAACCCGAAAACTTAACAACGGAAGAAGAGGCGCAAGCAAAACGGTTTTACAACGAGGTGATGGTTCGATACTTAGTAAGCTACTCTAATTTTATTGATGAGGATATTTTTACAACTGGATTTTCACAGCTATTAGATTATCAAGAACTTAGAGACCTAACAACTTTAGCTTCTACCCTCGCGTTATTTGAAAACACTCAAGGAATGCGCTTGATTATTAGGGATTGCATTAAACACAATACCATTAGATATTGGATTGACAGCGATTTACAACCATTTTCTCCAGCGGCTAACTGTTCTGTGATTGTTAATCCTTATTATATTCATCAAACTCCAGCAGGAGCCGTAGGATTGCTTGGACCGTTAAGAATCCCTTATAGACAATTGTTTGGACTCTTACGTTATTTTTCGGACTGTATTAGTGAGGGACTGACTAAAAATATTTATAAATATAAATTAAGCTACCGAAAGCCTTCATCCGCTTCATCAACTCTCCTAGAGAATGATCAGCAATTTTTGATCGGCCATTCGCAACGCATCTTAATTGAATAAAGGAGTAATCAATGAAAGACGAAAACCAACCTAATCCTATTGATCATGAGGAGGGTGCTCAACAACCTCAAACTGAACCTGCAGCTCAAGAATCTAACGAGTCGAAAGAGATTAACGAAACAGAGGCTTTTAAAAAAGAGCTTGCTGAATACAAAGATAAATATCTTAGATTATTAGCTGAGATGGAAAACTCACGAAAACGTCTTCAGAAAGAAAAGCAAGAAATGACACAATACGCCATTGAAAAAATCATTGCAGAGTTCTTATCGCCAATTGATCACATGGAGAACGCTTTAAAGTTTACAGAAAATCAATCAGATGAAGTGAAACATTGGGGATTGGGTTTTCAAATGATTCTCACCCAATTTAAAGATGTATTATCCAGCAATGGCATTCAAGCTTTTGAATCCGAAGGCAAGCCTTTCGATCCTCATTTTCATGAAGCAATAGAAACCGTTGAAGATAGTCAGTATGAATCCGGTATTGTCGTAAGGGAATTTATTCGCGGCTATAAAATGGGCGAAAAAACGATCCGTCCTGCAAGAGTACAAGTCGCAAAGTAATTATTTGATAAGGAGTAAAAAATTTATGGAACAGAAAAAAGGTAAAATTATTGGTATTGACCTAGGAACCACCAACTCTTGTGTTGCTGTAATGGAAGGTGGTACTCCTAAAGTGATCGCTTCAGCCGAAGGAACAAGAACAACTCCTTCTGCTGTGGCTTTTAAAGGAACAGAGCGATTGGTAGGTGTTCCTGCTAAAAGACAAGCAGTAACAAACCCTGAAAATACGATTACTTCATCTAAGCGTTTTATCGGACGAAAATTTGATGAAGTTGCTTCTGAGATCAAAACAGTGCCTTATAAAGTTGTAAGCAATAGCAATGGCGATGCTGTTTTTGAAATCCAAGGCAAAATCATGACTCCCGAAGAAATCGCAGCAATCATTCTTACAAAGATGAAAGAAACAGCTGAGGCTTATTTAGGAGAAAAAGTCACGGAAGCTGTAATTACAGTTCCTGCTTACTTTAATGACTCTCAGCGTCAATCCACCAAAGATGCTGGTCGTATTGCTGGCTTAGATGTTAAACGTATTATTCCTGAACCTACCGCTGCAGCCTTAGCCTATGGCTTAGATAAGGATAAAGCTGATAAAAAAGTGGCCGTTTTTGATCTTGGTGGAGGAACTTTTGATATCTCTATTCTTGAAATCGGCGATGGTGTTTTTGAAGTTTTAGCAACCAATGGAGACACTCATCTCGGTGGAGACGACTTTGATAATGCGATCTTACATTGGATGATCGATTCCTTTAAACAAGAACACGGAATCGATCTAAGTAAAGATAAAATGGCCTTGCAGAGATTACGTGATGCTGCTGAGAAAGCAAAGATCGAACTCTCTGGCACTTCCTCAACTGAAATTAACCAACCGTTCATCACGATGGATGCAAGCGGACCTAAACACCTAGCTTTGACTCTCACTCGTTCAAAACTTGAATCATTAACTCATGATTTAATTGAACGCACAAGAGAGCCTTGCTTAAAGGCAATCAAAGACTCCGGTTTATCTGTTCAAGATATTGGCGAAGTTATCTTAGTGGGTGGGATGACACGGATGCCTGCCGTCCAAGAAATCGTGAAAAGCATTTTCGGAAAAGAAGGCCACAAAGGGGTAAACCCTGATGAAGTCGTTGCTATTGGTGCAGCTATCCAAGGTGGTGTTCTCACTGGCGTTGTGAAGGATGTCCTTCTCCTTGATGTGACTCCTCTGACATTGGGTATTGAAACAATGGGTGGTATTATGACACCGCTCGTTGAAAGAAATACGACCATCCCTACGCAGAAAAAACAAATTTTCTCAACTGCAGCAGATAACCAACCTTCTGTGTTCATTAGGGTCTTCCAAGGTGAACGTAAGATGGCGGAAGATAATAAATTGATCGGCAACTTTGAGCTGAGCGGTATTTTACCTGCTCCTCGTGGTGTCCCTCAAATTGAAGTGATCTTTGATATTGATGCTGATGGTATCTTACATGTCACAGCAAAAGATCTTTCTTCAGGAAAAGAACAAAAAATCCGTATCGAGGTGAAATCTGGCTTAAACGAAGATGACATCCAGCGTATGGTAAAAGAGGGTGAACTTCATGCGGAAGAAGATAGAAAACGCAGAGAGCAAGTCGAAGTGAAAAATGAAGCCGATTCTCTTGTTTTCAGAGCTAATAAAGCTTTAGAAGAAGTCAAAGATAAGATCGCCAAGGATGTTTATGAAGATATCCAAAGTAAAGTTGACGCAGTCAAAAAAGCTTTAGAAAGTGATGATGTTGAGCGTATTAAAGCTGCTAAAGCAGAGCTTGAGCGTCATATGCAAAAAATTGGGGAAGCGATGGCAAAAGCCTCACAAGAAGCTGGTTCTCAAGGAGCTCCCACACAAGGTTTTACTCAGCAGGAAGCACATGCGCAAGAAGCTGCTTCTTCTCCCTCTAACAATGATAACATTGAAGAGGCTGAAGTTGAAATCATTGATGATGAAAACAAAAAATAAACAAAATATCGTTGAATAGCGGGCGCAATCGCCCGCTTTCTAATACTGGTTAAAGCAAGAGAGAAGAGTTTCTCATCACTATTAATTATAGTCTTCCTCCATCGCTATTTAAAACCTGAGGAAAAAATTCGCTCATAAATTTAACGTAGTCTTCTTCTGCTTCTTCTTGTGGTTCCATCTTGACATTGATTTCATCGAAAGCTTCTCGAGGCCTTTTCAAATTTTTTTCAACTTGGGCTATCAATTGGAAAGTTTTAATCAACTTTTCGATTTGTGGACAATCCCAGTTTGTTAAAATTTCATTCTCTAAAATAAGATCCCTAAGGTCTGCAAATTTTTTATTCTTGCGATGAAAAAGGTCTAGGATTAATGATTTCTCTTCCTCTGGCCAAGGCCAAGCTTCTCGATGGATATAAGTAGCCTTGGGTTCTTTTTCTCTGTAGTGAAAGTTTTGATAGAGAACTGTTACTTTTCGATGAATGCTAACGTTCCTACGAGAGGATTGTTGAAAAATTTTTTCCTCAATCACACTTCTTATAATATTCTCAAGAGAAGCTGATGGGTTTTGCCGGATGATCTTTTTAATTGTTTGCAACTCTGCTTCTGTCCACCGGCATTTAGTTGTACCACCACCATGCATTCTTTTTTTTAATTTTGCTATACGCGTAGAAATAGCAGCTTCTGTGCGCTTCTCTTCAAATTCAGCATGTTTCTTAATCCATGTAGCGCTTTTCCCTTGTAATAACCAATCTTTAATTACTCTCTCATCATGTTCTGACCATGTCTTTGCCTTCTTAAAAGCCAACTCACTTGGCAATAATCTGATAGAAGTCAGCTCTTCCTCATGTCTTCTTTTTCCTAGGCTGCTTATAGTACCGACACTCATCATTTCCTCCTTAAGAATGCAAAACCAATATTGTTTTAAGGCACCCTAGCAAATTAAATGTATTTTGTAAAAATCGTAAAGAAGAAAAAAATTCACCTAGCTAAAATTGTAGGAAGTATAGCTTCTCATAGAGTCCTTTTGCTCGAACTAACTCATCGTGAGTACCACTTTCTACAATTTTTCCGTCCGAAAGAACCAAAATACGGTTTACATGCCGAATGGTTGATAAACGGTGAGCAATAACTAGGGCTGTTTTATCTTTTAAAATTTTGACAAGTGCTTCTTGTATTGCTCCCTCTGTCACTGTATCGATATTTGCAGTTGCTTCGTCTAAGATCAGCATACTCCGTTGATGAGCAACGGCTCTTGCTAAAGAAACTAGCTGCATCTCTCCTGCAGATAGACCCAAGCCCCTTTCACCAAGCAAATGGTCTATCTTCAAAGGTAATTGTTTAATAAATGATTGTAAATTCACATATCCAGCTGCAGCTTCAATGTTTTTGCGGCTCATCGGTTCGAACAAAGAAATATTTTCGGCAATGGTTCCTGAAAATAGGATTGGATCTTGGAGGACCATACTAAAGCAGGACCTTAAACTGCTTAAGCTATAGGAATGGATTTCTTTACCATTGATAAGAATCTTTCCTTGTTGAATATCGTATAGCCTTAGTAGCAGGCTAATGATCGTTGTCTTACCTACCCCTGTAATTCCTACTAAAGCTATAGACTCCCCCTTCCTAAGAGAAAAGCTGAGGCCTTTTAATATGGACTGTCCTTTTTTATAGGAAAACCAGACATCTTCAAATTCAACCGTTTGAATATCCTCTAATGAATAATGACCAGAGGCTCGTTCTATTGGTTCTTCTAAAAGCGAAAAGATGCGGCTGGCCCCTGCCATGGCCGCTTGCAAGGTATTATATCTTTCCGCTAAATCAACAAGAGGGCGAAAGATCATCAAGGCATAAAGGCTGAAAGTAAAGAAAGCACCAGCCTGAAAGTCCGTATGGGATCCCATCCAATACGCTAAAATAACAAAAGCAGTGATCAGCGTTAAGTTTTGTAAAAATTCTATTCCTGAAATAAAAAAGCTGAAATTGCTAATACTCGTTAAATAAACATCTCGATAGTCATCATTCATTTTTTCAAAGATTTTTCGTTCTTGGTTCTCGAGGTTGAAATTTTTAATGATTTGGATGCCCATCAAATTTTCTTGAACAAACCCATTCATCGAAGAAATAATTAATCTCAATTGGTCATAGCAACTTCTTTGCTCTTTTCTAAAATAATTAATCAAAGCCATCATCAGGGGTAAGATCATTAAAACTGCAATGCCAACAGCCCAATTCACATAGAAAATACCCAAAAAAATACAGATAAATAAGAAAAGATTACCTACTAGAGGAACAAAACTTTCAGCAAACATTTGATGAATTTGATCAACATCATGCAGCGTCCGGGTCATTAATTTTCCGACGGAATTTTTATCAAAAAAGAGCATGGGAAGCTGCTGGATATGCCGATAGACTTCTGCTCTTAATTTTAACGTCGCTCGCTGCCCCACTTTCCCTCTTAAAAAAATGTTTAAAGATTCTAAAGCATATGAGCTGACAAGCAGAAAAAAAAGGAAAGAAAAACTATCTGTTAAATTAAAAAAAAGCTGGCTATCTTCTAAAAGCTTTTGTGAAAGCTGACCCATGTAAATGGGGATAATGGCTTCAATCACTTGTGCAATCATTAGAACAATAAAAGAAAATAAAATATAAGCTTTGTAAGGAATCAGGTACGCGATTAACTTATTAATCAGCTCCCAATCAAAAAAAATTTTTCCTTCAGAAGGATAAGACTGTAAATCTATTTTTGGCATTTATTTTTAGTGACTTTGTAGTTGCATTAAAGCTGAAAAATAACTTTGTTTTTGTAAAAGTTCTTCAGGTTTTCCATCTTCCACAATTTCACCCTCTTTCATATAAAGCACACGATCCATTTTAGCTAGTACCGAAGCTCGATGGCTGACCAACAAAACGGTCTTTCCTCGAAAGCGATGCATGAGCGCCTGTAAAATTCTTTGTTCTGTTTTAACGTCTACATTTGAAAAAATGTCATCCAGCAAAAGGATAAAACGATTTAGCAAAAAAGATCTCGCCATTGCAACACGTTGTTTTTGCCCCCCAGATAAAGTTACTCCCCTTTCCCCAACGATGGTTTGGTAACCCTCTGGAAATCCCAAAATAGTTTCATGAAGATCGGCTAAATGAGCTACATTTTCGATCTCTTCTTGCGTTGCCTCTTGCTTGCCAAAACGAACATTTTCAGCGATTGTTTTTGAAAATAAAAATGGCAGTTGCTCGACACTGATCATGGCTTCTTTAAATGCATCAAATGGATAATCATGGATATCATGGCTACCTATCGAAACCATCCCGCGTGGAATTTCATATGTTCGTTCAAGAATCTTAAAAAGAGTGGTCTTGCCACTGCCTGTTGGTCCTGTTAAACCCACAAATGTTCCACCATGAATAGATAAACAAATATCATTAAGAGCTAACCGATCACTGCCGGGATAACTAAATGAAAGATGGTTAAAAGTAATCGATGAATTTTCTGAAATTTTTAAATGGCTTTTAACCTCATCAACAGTTAAAGGTTCATCGTGTAATGCCTTTAATCGATCATAGGCCGCTCGGCCCTGCTGGTAAATAGGCAGTGCCCAACCCAGCATTAAAATAGGGACAAAAATATAGGATTGAATCCACATAGAAGCCACAAAATCACCTGCATTGAGGATCCGCCACTGGTAAAACGTCACCAATCCAAAAACTATGACAAGAAGAAGAGTCACTAAGCGTGTGACAAGAATAAGAAAAGGATAAAATAATCCTTCCCAAATATCTAATTTAAGGGTAGCTAAAGAGACCTGTTGAGCTTTCGCTAAGAAACGTTTGTACATATTCTGAAAAGCGTTATAGCCTTTGATGATTTTAATCCCCGAATACTCCTCTTGTGCTAGGTTACTCAATTGGCCAAGAGTCTCTTGCACTTCCATAGATGCGGTATAAATTTTTTTTCGAGCAGCAAAGTTTAACAAGGGGATAACAACAACAGGAATTAATGAAATCATTGCTAACAAAGGCGATAAATAAAAAAGAGCTGCAAATCCAGGGATAAATAAAGTCAAAAAATAGACTGGGTAAAGAAGCCCAGGTCCTAGCATATCTCTATAGGCAGAAATATCATTCGTTAGTCGGCTCATTAATTCCCCTACGCCATGAGCATTAAAGAAAGCCAGTGACTGCCTTTGAATTCGAACAAATAACCTTGAACGCATGACTCGTTCTTCCTCTCGACTAACCGAAAGAAAAGCTAAGCGCATGTGATATTTAAAAAAGGCGGATAACGTTGTAAGGCTCAGAAGAAGAAGTGCCCAAGGCCAGATTTCTCTTAGATGAGAGCTAAATAAAAAAGTAAAAAGAATGAAGGTCTCTTCTTGGCTTGATGCATCCAAAGTTTGAACCGCTTGCCTTAGGACGAGAGGATTCGCAATTAACAAAGTGTTTGAAAGGATAATAAGAAAAATACCCTTCATGATTTCGATGCGATTCTTAATCAAAATATGAAAAATATGCCGACTTAAAGTTGGCTCCATTTAAGTAAGTCTTTCTAAATCTTGTAAAATTTCTGGGTAAATATGACCTTGCCGAATTTCTCTATCAATCGCATCCATCGGGATTTCATCTTCATCAACGGCTGCTTTTAACTCCTTTAAAAAGATAGAAGCAAAGGGATGCCCAGCCCTTTTCCATGGCTGCATTGGCACATTTGTATAATGAATAATCTTCGTTGTTTCATCGTATTGGTCAAGATGGTTCCAATAAGGTTCAAGATCGCCAAAATCCTGACTGTTTAATCCCCCTGGAGTCACCCATAAGGTATCGTTGTAAAGCGACCTATTTTGATTAATTTTTTCAACCCAATCAGTCATTTTCCAATGTCTGAGCTTTTCATTATCCAGTAACATGACACTTGTATATCTCCCATTGTTCGCTCCTGGTGTTAGAGGTCTTGCTAAAGCCCCATTGCTTCCCATCTCATGAGTAAAGAGATCATTAATATCAGTGAGGACAACAATATCCGCATCTAAATAGATAGCACGTCCCTGATACTGACACTGCTCAGGAATAGCAAATCGATAAAAAGAAAAGCCGGTGTACATCTCTCCCTTCAAGTTTAGCTGAATATGCTTAAGTTCTTGAAATTCAATGTATTTAGATGTTCTGCTTTGAATACTCCATCTCAGAACCTCAGTGGGCAACCACTGCTTTGGTTCTGTTCCTATAAAAACACGAATCGCATCCATTCTATGACCCTCGTAAAAAACATAATAAATACAAAAAAAAGTAGGTTGTCAACAGCAGCTTTTTCTTACGACACAAATTTTTTATTCTGATATTCTATTTCTCTATGATTTAAGAGAGGAAGATTATGTTAAACATTAATTTAAAAGGCAAAAAAGCTTTTATTGCAGGAATAGGTGACGACCAAGGATTCGGATGGGCCATCGCGAAATCTTTAGCTGAAGCAGGCGCAGAAATCATTATTGGGACATGGACGCCTCTTCTTAAGATTTTCACCACTAGTCTGGCTCAAGGAAAATTTGATGCTTCGAGGAAATTGTCAGATGGTTCATTAATGAATATCTCCAAAGTCTACGCTCTCGATGCAGCATTTGACACCCCTAATGATGTTCCAAATGAAGTTAGAGAAAATAAACGTTACAAAGACGTTGAAGGGTTTACCGTATCAGAGGTTGCGGAAGCGGTTAAAAATGACTTTGGCTCCATTGATATTCTCGTTCATTCTTTAGCTAATGGACCTGAGGTACAAAAACCTCTTCTTGAAACTTCACGTGCAGGTTATTTAGCTGCGATCAGTGCCTCCTCCTATTCATTTATTAGTTTATTACGCTATTTCGGCCCCCTGATGCCTCCCGGCTCTTCTTGTATTTCACTGACCTATATCGCAGCTGAAAAAGTGATCCCTGGTTATGGTGGTGGCATGAGTTCCGCTAAAGCTGCCCTAGAAAGCGACACTCAAGTATTAGCTTTCGAAGCTGGGCGCAAGTGGAATATTCGCCTTAATGCCATTTCAGCAGGACCTTTTAGAAGCCGCGCGGGAAGAGCCATTGGCTTTATCGATCATATGATTAACTATTCGCAAGCCAATGCGCCACTCACTAAAGAGCTAGATGGCTCAGAGGTTGGTAATACGGCAGCTTTCTTACTTTCACCTTTAGCTTCTGCTATCACAGGCAGCGTTGTCTACGTTGATAACGGCATGCATGTCATGGGAGTTGGCGTTGACAGTCCTGCTTTTAAAAAGACAGATAGCGAATCAAACGCATAGGTAATAATAATCCTTGCTGTAGAAGTTTCTGCAGCGAGGGTTGATAGCGTTTTTCACTCCATTGTTTTGCCGGCTCCAATTTGCCTTCGTCAACTGCTTTTTTTAAGGCTATTTCTAAAAGATCAGGGCATGAATAACTGATTTTACTATACTTAGGATCGGTCCATAAACAAATTTTCCTATTACCCATCCAAACCTCAGAAGGAAAAGAAACTAGTCTTTTTGTCTTTAATGTAAGACCTAGCTGAAGAGCAACCTCTGTAATAAAAGTGCAGCATTGTCTTTCTGTTATCGAATACTTCTTAAAGTCATATTGGCTAATAAATTCTACTATGATCTTTAGTTGCTCTTCGCTAAGTTTCATTTTAGCAGCAAAAGTAGGTACATGGTGACCACTTCCTTTTTGAAAAAAACCATCTTCTTGAGCACAAAAGAGATAGCTAATTGGATTTTTGGATCCTAGCAAGATATTTTCATGTACGCCCTTAATGTAAGTGGGTTGATTCAATCCAAGTTCGCCCGAGTGGCCACCCTCACAAGTAATCTCTTTACCATCAAGATAGCCATGCAAATAGATCCAAGCATGACCCACATCGCCATTTTTACTATAGTTACTTGGATGCTTCGCAATAGATTTCAGCAAGCCAGATACTGAATCATACCGAAGATGAGGTGCTTCAACTAAAAATACAATGAAGTTCTCTGCGCAAAGAGCAAAAGGAATCAAGAAGCAAAGAGCAAAGCTAAGCTTCCAAATTTTTAGGTTCATAAGAAATGACTACTTTAATTCGACAAGAATCTGTCCTTTGCAATGTACGTAAAAATAATATCCAATCATGGGCTGCGAATCGATCCTGGCCTGTCGTATTCTTTTGAGAGGGTCGATTGCTACGCATTAAATGCCCTTTAAAGTTACCCTCTCCACTTTCTAAGGAAAATTGCAAGTGCAGGTCCATAAGGGGATGGGCAATAGTCATCTTCTGTTCAAGAAGAAACGTCGTCGATTTTTGACCATCCACGGTGATTACCGTCTGAGGATCAACTTCAGTATAAAAGCAGATTTCTCGGCTCGCCTCTTTTTCTTCACCGTTGAAAGGATGGTTGAGTGTAAGATAGAGCTCGATCTGATTTTTCTTTTCTTGAAAAGAGATCTGGTCAATAGCAAAACTTTGCAAAACCAAACTTCGTAGAGAATTTGAATTTCCCCAAATAAAAGAGAAGGGGTGCATCCCTTTTTGGTGAGGGGGGGTAACTTCCTTAGTTTCAATAAGCGAAAAAGCATAATTTTCTTCTTGCCTACATAGGAAATGTTTACTTTGAAAGACTCCTTCATTCACATCGGGATATGTCTGACAAGATGACCAATTGATCCCAGGTTGAATTAAGGCAGCCTTTAATAAAAAGGGCTGTGGCTTTAAAGCTCCTTCGGGCAACCGTTGCGTATAGGCAGCCATTACTAGATCATAAAGCGTTTTTTCAGGACCATCTTGCCAATAAAACAGCTTAAACCTAGGCCCAGTGTAACAATGTAACAATGAATGCCATGTTTTTAATGCACGTTCACACGATTGGTGCATAATCTGTAAAGCAATAAGAGCGTCACCTAATTGCTCAGGGATATACCAAAATGAGGCTTCTTCTAAGTCAATGGAGTTTAGGAGTTGTTTCGCTTCGATTTCCCATCCCAACATTCTGGCAGAAGCGGCTAATTTAAGCTGGATCAATATACTAGGTGTTTTTTCTGTTAGGCACGTAAGATTAAAATTTAATAAAGAGTGGCTAGCTTGATTTAGTTGATGCTTTAAAGTCTCCCCTAAAACATGTCCAAACAGCTGTTCAATTAAGCTAAAAACAAGGAGCAAATCAGCTCCGATAAACTCATTTTGACATTTAGGAAATTCATGAAGATAAACAGGGAAATTGCCCGTTTTAGTTTGAAAATTCAGAAGCTTCTCCAAAAGTTCTTTAGCTTCTTGCACTGAATCTTGTGTCTTTAATTTTAGCAAGGCTAAAACAAAACAAGCATTCTCTAAAATAGGAATAGAATGGGCAATTTTATCTGCGGGGAGGTGATAAGAAAAATGAAGAAAACCTGTCTCTTCACTAAAATAGTGTCGACCCGCTAAATAAGCCATTTCATTTAATTTTTTGTAAATTTCCATTAGAGTCTCACTCCCCCTGCTATGTCAATGTTCTGTCCCGTAATTGATGATTGCCGTTCATCCATTAGAAAAGCGAGTAATTCAGCTGCCTCTTTTAACGAGGTTGGTCTTTTTAACGGAAGTTTAGTCCTGTCGCATGGAAGATCCACCGCGTTTTCTAAATATCCCGGTGAAATCATGTTCACCCTGACCTCCCCTAAAAGCTCTTTAGCAAGTGATTTTGTCATTTGCCAAAGGGCTGTTTTAGCGATGGTATATGCTGAGGCGTAAGTGTCTGCTCTGGCTGATTGTAATCCTGCAACGCCAATCATCATGATTGTGCCATGTAAAATTCTAATTGATTTTGTCAGTTGCATGCAAAGAATGTAGGGCAAATGAAGATTTGTTAAGAATATTTCATTCCAACGATCTAGGGGAGTATTTAGTGTCGAACCTAAAAAATATGAGCCAACATTATTAATCAGATGTTTTGTGTCAGGGTAACGAGTGAGATAAGTCTCGACAAATTGATTGATATCCTCGATGGTTTGAAAGTTACCATGGATCATTTCTGCCTTTGCTCCGTACGATCGGCAGATTTCTACAACTTTCTGAGCTTGCTTTTCATTTGATCGATAATGGATAACGATTGAATGCCCTTTTTGAGCAAGTAATTCAGCCGTTTGTTGACCGAGCCCCTTTGATCCACCAGTGATTAATGTCCAAGCCATTCAGATTGTGTTTTCGTCAGTTCCACATATGCATATTGAGCCTGAGCTAAACCTTGCAGCTTCTTCACTCTCACCCAAACTTCATCAACAGGAAAATTTTGTAATATTGCATCCGCCACAGCATTAACCAATGTTTCAATTAAGTGGTAATGCTTAAGAGAAGCTGTGGCCTGGCAAAGCTCTGCAATTTTGTCATAATCAATAGCATCTTGTAAAGAGTCAGATTGAGCACTTGTTGAAAAATCAGCCTGTAGTTTTAAATCAATCAATAACTCTTGCTTTGCTAGTTTTTCCTCGGGATAAACCCCAACAAAACAAGTGATTTTTAAGTTTTCGATGCCTACAGTCCCCTTCATTTCTAGCTCCCTTTAATTTTTGCTATCGCCTGCTTTAAACCTTCGATCACTCCTTCTTGGCTAGCTGGAGGAGCAATGATGTCCCCCATTGCAATCAAAGATGGTGCTGCATTACCCATAATAATTTTGATATCTGCTTTTTGTAACATGCTAATATCATTGAAGTCATCGCCTGCTGCAATGATAGGCCCTTGTAATTGATAAAGCAACTTGATTTGCTCAAGAGCTTCACCTTTGGTTGCTTGAGGGTGAGTCGCCTGAGCAACAAAATAACTTGCATTGATTGGATCACGGTTTAAAGGAATGTGTAAATGCAAATGTTCTTCAACTTGCTGAATGATTTTGTTGATAAATGGCTCCTGCTCAATAAACTTTAAGGAAGCAAGCCCTTGTAATGGCAAGGCCTCGAAAGTTTCTACCGCTTCCCAACGCTCATTTAAGATGTGAGCTCTTTGCAGAAGATACTCAAGATGGGGCTGAGTAAAATTTTGAGGGCGGTAATAGCAAATATCCTGGTGTTCATACCCGGAATAAATAATATAATCCGTGCCAAGTTGTTGGCTCAGCTGATCTATCGAAGGAATAATTGCCCGACTAAGGTAACAGCGATGTACAATTTTTTTGCCTGGCATTTCTAAAATGACAGCTCCATTCTGAATCGCTAAATAGTACTGCACATTCAATTGCATTAATGAGCGGTAGGCCCAATTAAAAGCTCTCCCAGTGATGAAAATAAAAACCCATTGATCTTGGCTTAGTTGCTCTATACACTCTTTGACACCTAGAGGAATCTCATAGGTGTCACAAGTGATAGTCCCATCTATGTCTAAAGCAATAATTCCTTTCATCATCCACCTTGTATAGCCTGCAAGCTAAGACCTCCTCCGCTTGCAACAACTTACTGGGAACTAAAGTCAATCTGAAAGGTCTGACTTGTCTGTCCACATGTTGTTGTTCCAATAATCGTAATGGTGGCCAATGCTTGCCCTGCTTGCACAGTACCTGTAATTACTCCTGTGGTTGGATTGATTGTCGCTCCTGTCGGAAGCCCTGTCGCAGAAAAGACAAAGGGTATATTACACGAGCTAAAAAAATGATCACTAGCAACATTGATGGTAAAAGGATTTCCTACAAGGCTAGGATACTGGATATCTGCTATGTGTGTTGATGTAGGTGCAGGACATGGGAAAGACATATTAAACGTTTGCGACGTTGAAGAACATCCATTACCCGCAGTAACAGTCACACTATAGGTATTTTTATCCTGTGGATTAACCCCTGAAATGATTCCTGTTGCCGTGTTGATAACTGCTCCTTGGGGTAATCCAGTGGCAGAAAAGACAAGAGGATCTGAACCTGCTGAGTTAGTAAAATAGGAGGACACGTCATAAGTATAGGCACCTGGTGTACATGTCGAGAAATCTGGGATCGGAACTGATGTTGGAAAACCAGAGCAGAAAATAATGAGAAATGTTTGTCCCGTGCTTCCACAGCTATTCTCGGCCGTCAATGTAACAGTAAAGGGTGCTAAGCTTGCAAAAGCAATACCACTAATCAACCCTGTTACCGGATCGATCTCCGAACTTGGAGGCAGCCCTTCGGCTGAAAAGCTCAAAGCACCCCCATCAGTTGCTGAAAAATAAGAAGAAAGATCTAACGTATATGGGCCTGGGGTTAAAACACTAAAATTAGGGATTGGGGTGCTTATGGGCCCCCCATTACAAGTGATAATACGCCTTCTCGCTTCTTCGGCAATAGCTAATACTTCTGGCATATAGACCGCAGGGCTTGCTACCCAGCAAGCAAGCTCTTGAGAGCAATATTGTTTAACATGGCAATCTTGTTCAAAGCAGCTAGTGTTAAAAAAATCTGAAAAAATGTATTTTAACTCAAATCCAGCCATTGTGTTACTAGGTAATTTCGATTTTCCCCGAATGTGTGAAGCAAAGACACCCAATGAAAGCCCTCTCAAGCAAGGGGAACACCAGCTGATACCTGCTCTAAAGTAATTATAAGGGCGTTTAAACTCGGCCCTTAGGTCTAGCCCAAAATGGTCAAAAATTTGTTGATGAAATGCTAAACTGCCACCAAAACCTTCAACATGTTTTCGAGAATGATAATGCCGATGGTAGATAACTTTATCGTAGTTAGCATCAACGCTAAAAAAAGCAAGTGGCCATAGTTTAAAAGTAGCTCCCCCTTCAAAGCCATAAGCTGTGGAACCTGCAATTCTCCTAGAATAAATAAATCCATTATGAATCTCATGGCTTAGGTGACGGCTTGGTGCATAAGAACAATATCCGCCAACTTCTCCGCTGGATAAAATCGAATGACCAAAGTCATGTTGAAAAGTAGCTCCTGTCGCAAATTGCCTGACCCAACGATTCGCTTTTCCCTTTGAAAAGCGATAACCAAGCTTTTGCTGAAGGTATTCTCCTGAAACTTTAAAACGATTATCCTGATTTAAGATTAAGCCAAAAGTACCATTAAAACGAAAATTTCTACGCCCACCTTCACCGAGGAAACTAACAGCACTATTTTCCGTCACTTCTCTTGGAATAAAAGTGAATTTAAAATCCGGAATCAGATCGTTCTGCGTTCTCTCATGGTTTTGGGCATAGATAGAACCTACCCATAAACAAGCGATAAGAATTTGCTTAATCGTTTTAATCATTTAATACATCCCGTTTAATCATTTGAGACTAATTTTCAAAATTTAAAATGAACGATTGACTTGTCTGACCACACTCTGTTGTACCGTAAACTGTCACAAGATATAACCCCCCACTGTTAGGAACTGTCCCTGAAATGTTTCCAGTTACAGGGTTAACAGTTGAACCTGGGGGTAATCCTGTGGCCCTGAAAGTAATGGTATTGCCACAAGGATCAGAAAAGTAATGAGCTGTTTCAAAAATATATAGAGTGCCCGGAGCATTTGGTAAATCTGTATCAGGGATCTGAGTTGAAATTGGTGGTTCACAAGTAAAGCTAATCGTAAAACTTTCAGATGCAGAAGAGCAACCATTATCCGCCGTCACTGTAACATGATAAACATTGCTATTTTGCGGGTTTACCCCGATAATTACACCGGTTGTAGGGTCAATGGTTGCTCCTGGTGGAAGCCCTGTCGCAGAAAATACGAATGGCTCAGCTCCTGGCGGATTAATAAAATAAGCAGAGATGCCATATGAATAAGTCCCTACCTTACAAGTAGCAAAATCAGGAATCGTTGTAGAGGACGGTGGGATGCAAAAGGACAAGGTGAATGTTTGGCTGGTTGAACCAAAGTCATTTTGAGCTGTTACAGTAACAGTAAATGGAGTGGTACTAGGGGCGACAACCCCTGTAATTTCTCCTGTATTTGGATCAATTGTCGCTCCTGGAGGTAATCCATCAGCTGAAAAAATAAGCGATCCACCATCATTGGAGTTAAAGTATGATGCTACGTTTAAAGAGAAGGGACCTGCAGTATTAAAAGCTGCATTCGGTATAGGCGAACTTGTTGGTACATTTACAGGTGGCGGTGGCGGAACAGGAGGCGTAATTGAGCTTCTTTTCTCCTCGCTAATCGCTAATACTTGCGGCACATAAATTGCAGGAGAAGATACCCAAGAAGCTAGCAGTGAGCTGCAATAGCTGCTTGTTTCACAACAAGGATTTCTTAGGGACGCACTTTGTGAAAAGTTAGAAAATGCATAATTGAGCTCAACGCCTGCCATTGCATTATTAGGTAACTTAGACTTACCTCTTGTATAGGATCCAAAAATACCCACATTGAGACCTTTCCAACAGGGATTACACCAACGGATAGCTGCTCTGTAGTAGTTGTAGGGTCTTTTAAACTCAGCTCTTACATTTAAGCCAAAGTGCTCTAAGAATTGTTGTTGGAAACCAAAGCTTCCGCCAAAACCTTCAACATGCTTCCTAGAGTGAAAGCGATTGTGATAAACGACTCTATCGTAGCCTGCCTCTAAACTAAGAGAAGCATCTTTCCAAAGCCTCAAAGTAGAACCTAAATCAAAGCCATAAGATGTGGATCCTGCAATCCTTCTTAGATATCTAAAATCGCCGCAAGTTTCCCTGCTTAAATGTCGGCTTGGTGCATAAGAGCAATAGCCAGAAATTTCACCGCTTTGAATGATCGGATGGCAAAAATCATGCTGAAGGGTTGCACCTGTCGCAAATTGTCTCACCCATCGTGTCGCACTGCCTGGTGAAAATCGATACTTTAACTTTTGTTGTAGATATTCACCGGAAATTTTAAAACGGTTGCTAGAATTGAAGAAAATCCCTAGCGTTCCGTTAAAGCGAAAATTTCTACGCCCACCTTCTGTCAAAAAACTGACAGCACTATTTTCTGTCACTTCTCTTGGAATCAAGGTAAATTTAACATCTGGTATTAAATAATTATGGGATTCTCCGTGGCGATGATGGCAACTTTGCCCATATAAAGAACTGCTAAAAAAAACAACTAGCAAAAGAGTACTGAAAATGCGAAACATGATATTAACAGGGGGTTATTTTAAACAGGTGACTACATCATAAAAATTTAAACTTGTCAACGAAATGAAAATAAAATTTTTTAATTTGCCATCTAGACTGGCATCGACATCACATTAAAAAAAAAAATAGATTGGCTTGCTTTTCTGTCTATTTTAAGCTAAGAAATCAAAAACGGAGATAGACATGTTACAAATCATTTACATTCTACCTTTCATTTTCTCTTCTATTTGTGCTCAGGATGGATCTAGAGAACCTTTACCAGATGAAAGGTATTTCCCCTTTCCAGATGAAGCAAATCCGCAAATTGACGATGGCCATTTCACAATGCAGTTATTAAATATGCTTTTTATGCTAGGACTACTGATAGGGTTACTAATTTTTGTCAGCTGGTTTTTAAAAAAAATGCTTCACAGCAGAATTCAACAAGCGAATGAAAGTAGTGCTATCAAAGTCCTTGAACAACGAACGATCTCAACTAGAACCACTATTTATGCTCTCGATATTGAGGGTAAAACTTATGTCTTAGCCGAAACAGCCAATGCACTGGTTGCCTTACAACCGATAGAAAGCAAATATGAGTAAAGAGATCGAACGAGAGGGAAAATATTCTTGCAGAAGCAAAACCGATGGTCTAAACTAGATGACAATGTTTCAACCAGTTTAGGATATTTATGCTAAATAATATTTTAATTACAACACTTGGCTGCCTCATCCTTGTTGGCTGCTATCGAATGCCGACTGAAGATGATTACTCACTTATTCCAACGACAAATCATCCTGATGTTACTCATGATCAGGGTAATAATTCGTTAGCCCCTAATCTAAAATACTAATTTAACAGGAGATTTGCATGGTTCCGTGTAGTATCGAAGGCTTAATGAAATTTCTTACCAATAAGAAATATGAGCCTGTGTTGCAGAAGGAAACAAACCAGGTTTACGTTCTTTTTAAAATTGATAGTCAAGATTTTCCCCTTTTTTTTCGTATCTATGAAGGCAATGACCTCCTACAAATGCTCGTGTTTTTTCCTCTTCAAGTAAGAAAGGAACGTTTTGAAGCAATTGCGCGTCTCTTACATCTTTTAAATAAAGAAATTGATCTACCAGGTTTTGGTATCGATGAATCAGTGGGACTCGTCTACCATCGTATTATGATCCCTGCTGTTAATCACAAGCTTGAACCTCATCTTTTAGAAAGCTACCTTGAATCTGTCCCCAAAATTTGCCAGCAATTTTTTTCTACAATTGCAGGAACCGCAATGAGTGAAATGAGCTTTGATGAATTGATGAAAAAAAGCCAATATAAGGCCCAATAATGACTTTGAGAGCTATTTTTTGGGATACGGAAACAACAGGCATTAAACCTGAAAAGGATCGTATTATTGAAATTGCTGCATACGACCCGGTACGCAATCGATCGTTTGAAAAATTTGTCAATCCGGGTTGTCCTATACCTAAAGAAGCGAGCGCTATCCATGGAATTACGGACGAGATGGTTGCTTCCGCGGATAGTTTTGCAAAAGTAGGTCAAGAGTTCATTGAGTTTTGTGATGGTGAAGTCATGCTCGTTGCACATAATAATGATGCCTTTGACATTCATTTTCTCCGCCAAGAATGCAATCGCTATCAGCTGACTCTTCCGACTTGGAAATATTTTGATACGCTGAAATGGGCAAGGAGATACCGTAATGATTTACCGAGACACAGCCTTCAGTTCTTGCGTGAAGTGTACGAAATTCCAGCCAATAATGCTCATAGAGCGCTTGATGACGTGATTGTCCTTCATCAGGTTTACAAATATATGGTCGATGACCTAATACCCGAGCAGGTTTATCAATTACTTAATAAGCCTAAAGTTATCCAACATATGCCTTTTGGTAAATATCAAGGAAAACTATTAAAAGATGTCCCAACAGAGTATTTTGAATGGCTAAAAAATTCAGGGGCATTTGAGAAGCCAGAAAATCAAGAATTGAAAGAGGCTGTTTTACAGTTATCGGCTGCCGCTTTAACCGCCTAGTAATGAATCATTCAAATAATCAACTTGTTTTTTCACAGCTTCCTTAAGGCCCTTAAAGTCCTCAATACCTTCATTCCCTACTCTAGTCTCTGGCCTGATTCCTTCTTTGGTCGTTGGGGTATTTCTTTTTTCCATATCGCTTGCAAACAGGGCGTGTTTTGGAGACCTTTGAGCAAAAATAGCTAAGGTACCCTGATTCCAAGCCTCATCATAGCTTATCGTGCTTCCGTCAGGAAGCTTAAATCCTTTTTCCTGAAAATGCTTTTTTAATAGATTTGAAAATTCACTCATTTTTTGAACATTCAAATAAGGTGAAATTGCCGTTTGTGCCGTAATATAGTCAGCAAAAGCAGAAGACCTATAAAGTTTTGCCATTCCCCTTTCCCGTTGAATTGGGTCATTTTCTCTTTCCAAAGACTGAATGGCTGATTGAAACTTCTGCACTTCCGCTCGCACAGTCTTTAATCTACTAGAAAGATCTTCTATTTCTCTATAGCTTCTTTCTATCTCTTCATGGCCTTTTTTAATACCCTCATATTTTTTTGACATCTCCCCATACTTTCTTTGCACAGAAGAAAACCTAAAAATTTGACTACCAACTCTCCAGTCTTTAGATAATTCATTTAACTCATTAAATACTTTTTTTTCATTTTGAGATAATTTTTCTAAATCTTTCCCTAGAGTTTCTTTTAAAGCGCTAAACATTGTGATCGACAGATCGATGCTTTTTAAAAAGCTCTCTTCCGTTATTTTAATCTCCTCTAGTTGTTTTGTTACATGGGCGATTACCTTCTCATCTACTTTGTTACCCTGGGTAGCTACCGCATTTTTTTGAGGCATTTTAGGATTTGGCTGAACCTCTGCCTTTTTTCCAGCTTGCGTACCTTTTTGATTTAAAGGGGGTAAAACGGGCACTCTTGTCGCTCCGCCATTATAACCATTATTCGGAGGTAACTTCTGAGCATCATTATTATTAGGTTGAACCGTAGGAGACGGATTTGGAGCAGTAAGTGGTTTTGGAGGTGTTCTTACAAGGGTCTCTATTTTTTTATCAATAGCGGCTTTAAGTTTTTGGACTGATTCCCCAAAGGCTTTAAGTTCATCAGGATTCGAACTTAACGTTCTAAGTCCCTGATAGGCTGAACTTAACGTTGCTTGTTGCTTTTTAAGATTATCAAATACTTCTGGTGCAAGGTTAGAATTTTTATCTAGAAAGCTCAGTAAGTCTTCTGTATGCTCTTGTAGTATATCTTTTTTGCTGATGTAACTATTAATATCATTAGTTAATTTGGTCCTTTCTGCATTTTGGGTATTAAAAAAACCCAGGACTTTTAAAATAAGAGATTTCTTACTCGGCTCTAAAGCCAACTTTTTTTCTTCTAGATTTTTGACACCTGAAACAAATGGATCGATAAATTTCTGGCCTTGAAAAATATTAGATTGTGGACCTAGCATATTACCTCTCATTAATCTCATAATTAATTATATTATTTTTATATTTTAATTTCACTTTTAATAAAAATTATTTTATATAATAAATTTTATGAGCATATTTATTAACCCATTTAAATTTATTTACAACAAAATTAATCTTCGGAAGACTGAAGCCCCTTCTTCCCCTCAAGCTAGTAAAGAAACTCAGGTATTGGCAAAACTAGTCACGCAATCGGATTTAGATAATCACCCCATATTGAGAGCCAGAAAGCTTCAGGAAAAACCAATTGAAGGAGAAAAAGTCAGCGAAGACTTTAATGGCTTTGGTGCAACTCAAGCGGTACGCATGAACACTTTGGCTCAGAATCGAGAAATTCAACAAAAAAAATATAGCTATTTTGAGCACCTACTTATGCAAAAAATGCCCTCGGGAGGACTAGGACAAATATTGAAAAATACTTTAGAAAAAGAAGGTCCTGCTGAGTTAATAAAAAAAATGGATCAATTAAAAACTCCTTTTTCAGAAAAATCTCAATTAATTGAATTAGCTGAATATCTAGTCCTTACTAATCAAAGAATGAAAGCTTTAGATGCCAATTCGAATCTTACATGGATTCCATCCCCGTTTATCAGACAAAAATGGTCCGAATCGAAAACGAATACCATTCCCTCTGCACCTGTTAATCTTCGCTTACAAAGCTTTACCCCTCCCTCGAGTAGCAAGGTAAGCAGCTTCAATTTTGCACGTCTTGGAGCTATTTATGACCCGAGGGATGCGGGAAATACCATTGAGGAATTGGAGTCCTACCTAGATCCGAGAAATGCTCACAAGCTTTCCATTGAAATTAATCGGCGTGAACTTCAAGTTCAAAAATTGCAAAAACAGGGGAAAACAAAAGAAGCCAAAGCTGTTGAAAATTCTTTAACTCCCTTATGTGCAATTAAAGATGGCAGGATCAATGAAGCTAAAAAATGGATTTTAGAAAAAAAAAGCTTCGTCGATGATCAGATGCTCCAATTAATTATCACTCAAATCTCTAGCCGCTCAGAGCTCCTGGAGGCTGTTGCAGATCACTCACCTTTTTTCTTAACTCATTTAGGCCTTCTTAATGAAAACAAATGTCGCGTGGACAAGACAGGCTTTACTCATGATGAAGGTCGTTTTATGCAGGAAATGGCGAGCGCATTCAAACGTTTTGAAGATAAACAAATCATTTTTGATGGTAAAGGCCCATTAATCGATGAAAATGGAAATATTCATCTTAAGAAGCCCTTCTTAGATCAAAATGGACAACCTAAAAGATTAATCATTAAACCTATATTTACCAACCTGACCGTCCAGGGCTCAACTAACAATGGCCCTCTTCAGCACAGTTTGAACCAACAAGGATTAAGAAAATTTGAAGAAGAAATCTTAAATCAGATTCAAATAAAACAATTAGCTTTGCAAGATCATTTTTCCGAAACCACTAAAAATCAATTAGATCAGCTGATTGCATTAAAAGAAAAACTAACGTTAATTAGGCAAAAATTAGATCAAGGTCAATCAAATTATCGGCTTGCCTGTGACCTGTTTCCTCTTTTTCTTGAATTTGGGCAGATTTCTCAAGGTAAAGATATGTTATTCGCCTCCTCTCTTTGCTGCTTTAGCGGTAAGGATAGAACCGGGTTAGTTGCAGGCCTAAGCACTCATCGATTGGGGGTAAAGAAGACGGTGCAAGATCTAGAGAAAGACCCCTTAAAGCAAAAACAATTGTTAAAAACATTTGCGCAAAGGGTGCTTTATGATGAAGATAGTGTTGGCCATCAAATTGTTAAGGAGAATACGGGGGCAAAAATTCTAAAAGTAAGTTCGTTAATTATTCCTGAGATTGCAGAAGGCATTATTCAAATTTTCAAAAGAATTCTGCATTATCCATCCCAATTAACTAAAAGTTAACTCGATAAGGCAATTCAACTTCAGAAAACTCTTCTTGGAATTGCTTAAGCCCTTCATTTCGCAATTGACAAGCTGGGCACCGTTGGCAGCCTAAGTGCTCGATACCTTCATAACAAGTGATCGTTTCCTTAAGGAGATAAGGTAAAATGCCTAGCTGATGAGCTATAACTAGAGTTTCTTTCTTTGTTAGAGAGACGAGCGGAGTTCTAATTTCAAATAGCGGATTATTTAGATCTAATCTTAAAATCTCTTGTTTTAGATCCATATAAGCTCTAGAGCAATCTCGATAACCTGAGTTCGCAATTTCTAGCTCCATTATTCCCATGTAGATCAAATGAGCTCCTCGTTCATGAGCAAAGATGGCACCCAGTCTTGCCATTAAACCATTTCTACCTAAGACCAAAGTATTAGGCGAACCTTCACTTTTAGATATAGCCAACGAATGATCGGTTAAAGCATTTGATGTGATTTGTTTAAGATCTAAAGAAATAGTAAAATGACGGACATTCCAATCAGAAGCAATTTTTTTTGACCGCTCCAATTCAACTGAATGCCTTTGTGAGTAGCTGAACGATAGACTAATGACCTCTTCGGCCCCAAATTCTTTGATTGCTAATCCTAGACAGATAGAAGAATCCATTCCTCCAGAATGAATCACAACAGCCTTTGTCATGACGAATATCCAGGCTTTTGCATCATAAGCTTCCACATCTTGCTAAATGGTTCGCAAGTTGCTAATAATTCGTCTTTTGTGCCTTCAGCCACTTTTTTACCATGTTCAAGATAGACGATACGGTCAGCATCTTCAATTGTGGATAAACGATGTGCGATTAGAATTTGTGTCATCTTCCCTCGTAATTCCCCTATTGCCGTCTTGATTAAATGTTCACTTACGGCATCCAAGGCAGAGGTCGCTTCATCCATCACAAGAATCGGAGCATTCTTGGCAAGAGCTCTTGCAATAGCAAGCCTTTGCTGCTGACCACCAGATAGATTTCTCCCTCCTTCATACAATTCCGTTTGATAGGCTTGAGGCATTTTGCTAATAAATTCATCGGCATGAGCTCTTACAGCAGCATCTTTAATGGTATTCATGGAAAACTTACGACCAAAAGCAATATTCGCCTCTACGGTATCCATAAATAAAAATGGCTTTTGTGGCACAAAAGCGATCTGTTCGCGTAAAGATTTCTGTTTGTAAGCGGCTAAACTCTTACCATCAATACGAATTTCTCCCTTTTGAACATCATACAAGCGTGGTAAAAGCTGAACAATTGTAGACTTTCCAGCCCCTGTGGGTCCTACAATGGCTAAAGTTTCGCCTTTCTTAATGGTCAAATCCAGCCCTTTTAGAATCCATTCATCCTCATATTTAAACCAAACATTGTCAAAAATAATCGAATCTTTAAATTCAAGTAAATCAATAGCATCTGCAGCATCGGTAATTTCAGGATGTAATGCCATTACCTCCAACATCCGTTCAGCTGCAGCTACTCCTCTTTGAATCTGGCTATTTTCTTCCGCAAACTTCTTAACCGGTTCGTAGAACAAATAAAGCATTCCACAGTAAAAAAGGACCTCAGAAACATTCATATGTAAGACAAAGAGACCATAGATTAACGCTACTGATAAAAAGAACATCGCAATCGTATGAACAATCGGTCTGGAAGATAAATCATAACGTGCACTTTTTCGTTCAAGGAGTGCCATTTTGGCGTTATGTCCTCTGTACTTATCTAAGGAAAAATCTTCCATGGCAAACATCTTGACTGTTTGAATGCCTGCAATAAAATCAATTAAAACGGATGCAAATCTTTCTTGGTTGTACTGAATCTGTTTAGCGATTCTTTTAACTCTCTTTGCAAGGAATACGATAGGAAAAATGATTAGAGGAAGCCCAAGGAAGATGAGTAGAGAAAGCTGCCAGGAAGTTAAGAAACAAAGAATAAGGGTGGTGATGATGGTAAAGGGGGTTTGCAAGTAGTTAACAAAACAAGCATTAATGGCTTCAGCAACTAATGTTGCATCTCCCACAACGCGAGAAGAAAGAGTCCCCATGTCATATTTTTGATAGAAACTCATTGGCAAGGATTGAATATGCTCGAAATATCTTTGCCTTAAGTAACGGCTCACCTCGATGGCTGTTAACTTAGTGGAGAAACGATGAGCAAATAGGGTAATCGCCTTAAAAATAGCAATAAAGAACAAGAAGACAGCTAAATGAGTTAAATTACTCGTTAAGCTGAAATGATGATCGACAAATCTAAAAGCTGCTCCCATATAATCTTTGCTAGCATGCCTTAAAAGAAATTGTTCAGTGTCTTGAGCCGTTAGAATTTCTCGCCCTCCACTAATCTCCTGAAAACGCTGGTTCATAAGATCAATAGAAACAGAATCTTGGGGGATCAAATGACCATCTTTTATGGGAGCAAAAACATCAAAAAAACTAGGTCCCTTTTGAGTAATAATCCCAATAGCAAAAAATTCTAGCTGCGATGCGAATGTGGCAAGGCACATACATACGACAATGATGCCTAGGAGAACTCGATATTTTTTATGTTGAAAAACGATACGGAATAGGGAAATCATCTGCTTAGTCTTAATCTAGAGGAAAAAACCCATTTTTCGGAATTTTAGGTAACGCTGTTCTAATAAAAGCTCCGTGGGCAGATGTTTTAAGACTTCCCATTGCTCCAAGAGGAATTTTTTTACATTTTGGTAGGTTTTCTGAGGATCTTGATGAGCACCCCCTAAAGGCTCGCCGATAACAGCATCGATGACACCTAACTGAAGCAAATTTTCGGAGTTAAGCTTTAAGCTCTCTGCAGCTTCCGCTTTTTTATCAGCATCCTTCCATAAGATCGAAGCACAGCCTTCTGGAGAAATAACCGTATAATAAGCATGCTCGAGCATCGCTACCACATCGCCAACCCCCATCCCTAGAGCTCCTCCTGAACACCCCTCACCGATGACCACTACCATGATAGGTGTTTTTATTCTTGCCATTTCTCTTAGATTAAGGGCAATCGCCCAACCTTGACCTCTCTCCTCCGCTTCAAGGCGGGGATTAGCACCCGGTGTATCGAGTAAGGAGATAATAGGAAGGGAAAATTTTTCGGCTAGCTGCATCAATCTTAGTGCTTTTCTAAAACCTTCAGGATTTAACATCCCAAAATTTCGATAAACTCGGCTTTCTGTATCGAAGCCTTTCTCTTGCCCAATGATCATGCATTTCATGCCACCTATCAAGCCTATTCCACCCACAATTGAGGTATCTTCCCCAAAAGCACGATCACCTGATAACTCTTGGAAACGTTCGCAAAGGTTTTTAATATAGTCTAGGGAATGAGGACGAGAAGGATGGCGGCAAATCATTACCCTTTGCCACGGAGTCAATTCTTTATAGGTTTTTTCTTTTAACTTTTCTAACTTTTGTTCCAGTTTCTTAATTTCATTGCGGAACAAAGGGTTATCTACACTTTGTTTTTTTAGGTGATCAATCGTTTTTTCGTATTCCTGGATTTGTTTTTCATGAGGTAAAATATCCAAAAAAACTCCTAAAATTTATCGTTATTATTATTTATCTAAAAACTTAGCTTGTGAAAAATTTTTCACCAGTTCAACGGTCGTTGGTTTGGTGATAATAATCGCAAAAATTTCTTCGATATCTGGAGTCGCTAACCGGATACATCCGTCACTTTCATATTTCCCAAGACTAGCATGGTCCTCTATGAGCTTATTACCCTCTTGAATCCAGGGCACCCCATGCAAACCAAAACCCTTCGCAGGCTCAGTGCAACCACTTATTTCTTTTTCAAAAGGAATCCATCTAGTCCCAAAAGTACGGATCATTTCAACTTTCTGACCTTTGTGAAATCCCATCACATTTGGTTTGTAAATAGCTACTTTACTACCCACCTCATAACAACCTAAAGGTGTTAAGAGACCAGAAGTTTTTTTACTATCGGGACGGCCTAAGCTCACACGGTAGGTTTTTAAAAGGATCTTGTCTTTACTATCTAAATCAACATAGTAAAAACGCATTTTGCAGGTAGAAGTATCAATGACAAAGTGAAATCGAAAATTCTTATCCTTGCGCAAAACGTTAAAGCGATCCCCTTCAGCAATATCTTGTTTAAAATAATCAGGCCTACCATTCAAACTACGCGCAATAAAATGACGAGAAGTTTCGTAATGAGAAGCATAATCAGATAACCAAGCAGGTCGCCCTTTTAACCAATTGACACGACTTTTATAAATGACCGTCTCTACAATTGGAAGCCTGGGGTCAACTTTATTAAAAAATTCTTCTATTCGATCTTCCTCGTCACCTTGGTCAACGAATTTTTCAGTATCATAAGGAGAGGGTTCAATCACCTTCTCTTCTGAAGGTCCTAATTCAACGTAGGGGGTCGAAGCCGGTGTTGATGGACTAGGAAGAAAGTCTTGAGCCAACTCAACCTCCTCAACAACTAATTCTTGCAAGGGTTCGTAAGAAGTAGCATCTTGTTTCTTAGACTTCTTTAAGAGAGCCGCTCCTCCGATGAATCCAAATAGAATAATCGCTGTAATCGATAGTATTTTAGCTAAAGACATAACACTTTGTAAGTTAATAGCGCTCTAATCATAATCGTTTAGACGATTTAAGCCAATTATTAATTACGATGATTGGAGACAGTTATTGAGATCAGAAAAAGAGAAAGTTAAAGGGAAACTTTTATGACAAATAACAGTAAAAATTTCTCTTTAACTTTTAAACTATTCTCTGTTTCAGCTTAAAAAGCTTTAAGCTTCAACAGCAACTTTTTCAGCCTTTTCGATCAACTTGCGCATTTTCTTTCCCGGTGTAAATTTTACAGCGTATCGCGCAGGTATCACAATAGGTACCGAAGCATTTTTCGGATTACGTCCAATTTTTTGCTTACGGACAACAACCTCAAAAACGCCAAAATCACGAAACTCTAGGCGCTCCCCCTCTGCCAGACTTTCAGTCAGTCTATCTAAAAAGGCTTGAATGACATTTCTTACATCGTTTGGATGAAGGCCTTTTTCTTGAGAAATCGAACTAATCAGCTTTTTTTTTGTCATAGTGCTTTTCTTTGTCATGGTTCCCATAAATAATAGAACTCCCTCATTGGATTAAAGTTTAGCCAATAACCCAAACTTTTTTTTTGAAAAAATTATTTTTTATCTTCGTAAACACTTGGATAAAAAGCAATTAGCCTAATTGATGTGCAAGCTAATTTAAACTTAACCTAGCAAAAATGCAATTAAGGTCTAATGACATTGTCATATCCTATTCATTTTCAGGCAAGTTCTTTTTCTCTAGAAAAGAGGCGTTTTCTCTTGGATTTCTCCTCGTAAAACAGTTAAAAAACCATCTAAGAGCTATTTTAGAGCAATATCTCTTCTGCATATCAGTGCTTCTTCTAAATAGCTGAATTTTATCAATCCGAACAACAACCTAGCAAATAGAACTTACAAGTCTAAATGTTTGGAAGTCCTTTTCCATCTACGGCGATAGGCATCGGTAAAACTGTTTTACAGAGTGAAATTATGTCCTTGTCAATCGTTGTAAACATAAACGGAAAGGCTAAACTGCTTTAAAGTTTTTATGAAAGCCTATAGAGATTAAAGATAGCACTGCAAAAAAATGATTGCAGTGCATTGATGATCAAAGAACTTTGACAAGAAGTTTGTTTTTCTTACCCACCGCTAGTAAAAGCATTTTTTCACCGATAAGATCTGAAGGCTGAATCGCCGCATCAATATCCAGAACTTGATGATTATTTAGGTAAAAGCCACCATTTTTGATGAGCTTTCTAGCTTCTGATTTGCTGGATTGCAACCCAGATAGGGCTAATACATCCACAATTTTCTTATTAACTAAATCGGCGAGCGGCAATTGGATAGAAGGCATATCACGAGAAAGCATTTCTAATGCCTCAAGACTCAAATCCGTCTGCGCACCGGGCTTAGCGGCTTGTGTTACTTTGATTGCCGTTTGCAACCCTTCTTCTCCATGGACAATTCTTGTCACTTCTTCCGCAAGTCTTTTTTGAGCAAAGTTGGGAGAATAATTTGGTAATTTCATTTCCTGCTCGTACTGCTTGATCTCATCCATTTCCATAAACGTCAACATCCGCATAAGTTTAATCACATCTGCATCTGTCGTCCTGAATAAATGTTGGTAAAATTCATAGGGTGATAGCTTCTCGGGAGATAACCAGATCGCTCCTTTTTCGGACTTACCGAATTTCTGCCCGTCACTTTTAGTAAGTAGTGGGAAGGTAAGACCGTAACCTGCAGCTCCTGTTACTTTACGAATTAATTCAGTGCCGGCAGTGATGTTTCCCCACTGATCACTTCCACCCAATTGAACACTTACCCCATAATTTTGGTGCAAATGAAGAAAGTCATACCCCTGTAATACCTGGTAGCTAAACTCTGTAAAGCTTAAGCCTTCTTCGGAATTGAGACGCAATTTCACACTGTCTTTTGAAAGCATAGTGCCCACGCGGAAATATTTACCCGCGTCTCTTAAAAAACCTAGGAAAGAAAAATTTTTAAACCATTCATAGTTATTAAGAAAAATAGGCTCGTTACCCATTTTTAAAATCGATGTGAGGTTTTTTCGGATACCTTGAAGGTTTTTTTCAACAATTTCTTCCGTAAGCATTACTCTTTCGATGCTCTTGCCAGAGGGATCTCCTATCATCCCCGTCGCTCCTCCTACAATTACAACTGGAGTATGGCCACAACGTTGAAACCAAGCCAAACCCATGATGGCAACAAAATTCCCTAGATGTAAGCTATCTGCTGTTGGATCAAAACCGCAGTAAACGCGTATGGGCTTTTCGACTAACTGTTCGATCTCGTCACTCGTTGTCGCATCAATAAACCCGCGTTCTTTTAATATTTTCACAACATTTTTCATAATAACCCTTAATAAGAAGTGCAGACTATCTTCCATTTTAAAATCATTTCTGTCAATTGACCTTAATTACCCCCTTTGAAAATTAAAGCAAAATCTTTAAGATAAGGTTAAATGAAGGTTTGGCCCACAAATCAAAGTAACTGACAATAAGAGGTTATATGGTTAAAAAGGCTAAAGAAAGCGCAAAAATTCAAAAAGCGCGAGAAAAGTTAAAACAAAAACTACAGGAAGAGAAAAAGAAATTTACCCCCACTTCTTTAAAAGATATTAGTTTACGCATTCGGAAAGAGATTGAAAGACATCATTCTGAAAATGAATCTTTAAAAGACCGAAACATTAAGCAGATGAACACAAAAAGCCCAGCAGCTGTTAAAAGTTCTTTTATTATAAAAATGAAAAAATTGCTTGAATCACAAAAAATCCTTTAACCTGAATCGCTATCAAAACTTTGCCCGAAAATCATTTTTAGAATTCAGAAATGTCAAACGCTGAAATGATCACTTCTACCATTATTAATGAGAAATATTTCATTCTAACTACAAAATGCCCCGATACTTGGTAGCAATTCAGGTCTTTAGCTAAAAAGGATTTTGATCATCTAAAAAAAGACACTCAATGTGAAGATGCTCCGTTAGATGATTGGCAAGTGCGCGTGGTCCTACTCTTTCTGTGGCTGCATGGCCCATGGCATAAAAATTAATTTTCTCCTCAAAAGCAAGATGCCAAGCTGGCTCGTCAAAATTTCCAGTTACAAATGCATCAAGATTCTCACAGGCGGCATCCTCAATTTGCCGATAGGCACCTCCTGATATGATTCCTACCGTAGATATCATTTCATTTCCGCCTAATGCTGTAACAGCTGGATGCCCATAGTATTCTTCAAGCTTTCTTTGCCAATCCCTTCTTGAAATTGACTTTATTGCCCCCTTCACACCAATATAATTTCCATTGCTTTTATAAAAAGGCTCTAAGTCATTTAAGCCTAAATCGCAAGCCGCTTTCCAATTATTGCCAATTTGCTGATGGGCATCCATTGGTAGGTGATAAGCAAAAAGTGAAAGATTATTTTTTAAAAGGCAAGCAACCTTGTTTCGTTTTACACCAAGGATTGGGTAGGAATCTCGATTCCAGAAAATGCCATGATGAACAACAAGAGCCTGAACATTAGCTCGAATTGCTTGATGAATGGTTTCTAAACTGGAAGAAACAGCTGTTGCAACTCTAGATATTTCCATTGCGCCTTCAATTTGCAGGCCATTTGGACAAAAATCAACAAAAAGTGGAGATTGATAAATCTCATTCAGGTATTTAAAGAGTTGATCACGCGTGATTGCCATAGGTACCCTAAATCCTTAATATCATAATTGTTGAAGATAATCTAAAAAAAATAATTAATCCTAGGAAAATGAATAACAAACAAAAAGATTTGGCCAAGCAAGCAGCAGCCCAATACGCCGTATCATTAATTCAAAATGGCATGACCATTGGCCTCGGAACAGGCACAACTACCGCTTATTTTATTAATTTATTAAGCGAAAAATGCCAATCTGAAAGCCTTAATATTAAAGCTATTGCCACTTCTAAAGCATCTCAGCTATTAGCAGAAAAAGGAGGCATCAAGGTGATTGATCCTCAAGACACTCAATATATTGACATTGACATCGATGGAGCTGATGAAATTGATGATAATAAAAATATGATTAAAGGTGGAGGTGGAGCCCTTGTAAGAGAGAAGATCGTTGCTTGTATGAGCCGTGAAATGATTGTCATCGTTGATGAAAAAAAACTTGTCTCACGGATAGGCGCTTTCCCCCTTCCGGTAGAAGTTATTCAATTCGGTTATACAGCGACCATCCAGCACTTAAATCAACGTGGCTTTCATGGCAAGTTAAGAACAAAGACCAATGGCGAGCGATTTATCACAGACAATGGCAATTATATTTATGATATTTATTTCAAAAATGCTATTGATCATCCTGTAGAAGTTGAGAAAACGATTAAGGGAATTCCTGGTGTTGTGGACACAGGTTTCTTTATTGGCATCGCAGGACGGGTTATTATTGGCTATCAGAATGGCACTGTACAAATTCGTTAAACATTAAAACAGTGAGTGGAAAATGATTTCTGAATTAATACAATTAAATTTTGATAAAATCATGCAAACACGAACCTATACTGTTGTCGTTCTCTCAACCCCAGAGAAACGATTTGCCATTTATACAGATCCTAGTATAGGAAGAACGCTTCAGCTCTATCTCACTGGTGCTGAAAAGCAAAGGCCTTTAACTCATGATCTTATTTCAATGATTTTTAAAGGTTTTGAAATCAATATTAAACAAGTAGTCATTACAGATCTTCAGGACACAGTCTATTTTGCAAGACTTTTCCTTGAACTTACTAAAGAAAATCTAGTTAACATTGTTGAAATTGACGCTCGTCCAAGCGACTGTATTGCTTTAGCGCTCATGAATAATGCTCCTGTTTACTGCACAAAAGAAGTATTAGAAAAAACAATCCCAGTTGAAGAGTAGTCTTTAATATTTGATGTTAAACTTGTTGATTGCTAATTCTAAAATACCATCTACTGCAGCCTGAGCATCTAACCCTATCGCCTCAACCCGAATACGGGATCCTTTTGAAGCAGCAAGCATTAGAATACCAAGTAATGATTTAGCATTCACCTCCATCTTCTGATAGATTAGCTTTACATCTGCACGATAGCTTGATGCGCACTTGACTAATTCTGTAGAAGGTCGAGTATGTAAACCTCGATCATTTCTAACAATAAACACACCTTTTACGGTTTCTAAATCTTTTAAACATTGTGCCATAAATAAAAACCTTTTCCTAATGGCATACGCTAGCAACGATTAATCAGCAAATATTTTTTTTACTGTTATACAAAAAACCCTTTAAAAATAGCTAGAAAAAGAAGATCCGGCTACACTAAAACTTCTTTAGTTTATCGATTTAGAGAAAAATTTGCGACTTTTTGTCTTATTAAACCATGTAAACTTCGAGGATTTATGGCCACAAATCGTTCTGAAACAGCTGTAGAAGATAGATGGAATGTTGAAGCTCTTTTCCCCTCCATTACAGATTGGCAAACAGAGTTTTCTCAATTCACCTCCAAGGAACAACAAAACCCTCTTACAGAAATCTCTAAATTCAAGGGAAAACTAGGCGATGGACCTGACACTTTAAAACAAGCTCTCGAAGAGATTTTAAATTATGAACGCAAGCTTTCAACCCTCTTTACTTACGCGCACCTTCGTCATGATGAAGAAATCACAGTCGATGAGAATAAAACAGCCTACAACAAGGCTAGAATGGCAATCTATGAATTTCAAAGCCATATAGCATGGTTTCAACCAGAATTGCTTTCCTTATCCGAAGATAAAATCAAAAGTTATTTAGATTCTCCCATTCTCACTGATTATCATTTTTATTTAGAAAAAATCTTCGCTTTTAAACCTCATACCTTAAGCGCTGACCAAGAAGAATTACTAGCTCGGTCCCTGCGAGCTTTAAGCTCTCCTCATAAAGCTTTTAGCGCTATTAATGACGCAGATTTTGTGTTTGATCCTGTAAAAGATAGCCATGGCAATGAACTTGAACTGACACACGGAAAATATGCAATTTATTTGCGTTCACAAGATCGTCCGCTACGCGAAAACGCTTTTAAAACTTATCATGGCAAATATATTTCTTTTAAAAACACCCTTTGCGAGCTACTCGAGGGTCAAGTACAGGCGCATCTTTTTCAAGCAAAAGCAAGAAAATTTAATTCATGTTTAGAAGCTGCCCTTTTTCCCAACCACATTGATCCAACGGTTTATTTTACGCTGATTAAGGCTGTTCGTGAGAAAATTGGCTCACATCACCGCTACATGAATTTACGTTCTAAGCTGCTAAAATTGCCTAAATTACATATGTATGACCTTTATGTTCCTCTGATGGCTGATTTTGATATGAAGCTTCCCTACAAAGAAGCAGAAGAACTAGTCATTGAATCAACAGCTCCTCTTGGAAAAGAGTATCAGGAAACCCTGCGGGAAGGACTTCAAAAACATCGGTGGGTCGATCGTTTCGAAAATAAAAATAAAAGATCAGGAGCCTATTCCAGTGGCTGTTATGACAGCATGCCATACATTCTTATGAATTATAAAAACATCATTAGAGATGTCTTTACCTTAGCTCATGAAGTTGGTCATAGCATGCATAGTCACTTAAGTCACTCGAATCAACCCTATCAATACGCTGATTACCCCATCTTTTTAGCTGAGATAGCATCAACGTTTAATGAAGAGCTTTTAATGCAAACCCTTTTACAAAAAGCTAAATCAAAAGAAGAAAAAATCTACCTTATTAATCAAAAAATTGAAGACATAAGAGCTACGTTGTTTAGACAGACGATGTTTGCTGAATTTGAACTTAAAATTCATGAATATGCGGAGAATGGCGTCCCTCTAACGCCTAAGTTATTAGATGAAGAGTATAAACGATTGAATGAATTTTACTTCGGTCCGTCTGTTCACTGCGACTCTGAAATTGAAATTGAATGGGCCCGCATCCCTCACTTTTATTATAACTTCTACGTCTTTCAATATGCGACTGGTATTAGTGTAGCTCTTGCTCTTGCCGATAAGGTTAAGAAAGGCGGAAATAAGGAAAGAGAAGACTATCTCTCTTTCCTGAAAAGCGGCTCGAGTTTGTACCCTATCGACCTTCTTTTAAAGGCTGGGATTGATATGCGAACTCCAACACCCATTCTTTCTGCAATCGAAAAATTTGACCAACTCGTTACAGAGTTAGAGCAGCTTACAGGTTAAAGTTAGCACTTAAAACCCATATCTGCTAAGTTTGTATTGAAAAAAAACAAACCAATGATTATGTTTTTAACTTGATCTAGAAAAGAACATACAAAGGAGAAATCTATGGCTCAAGCACAAATGAATCAAGCCAAGACTGAGCAAAATCAACAGACGCCCAAATTTCGTCCATTGGGCAACCGTGTTCTTGTTCGCCGTTTAGAAGCTGCCGAAAAACTAAAAGGTGGAATCATTCTTCCAGATACGGCTAAGAAAAAACAGGAACAAGCTGAAGTTGTTGCTATTGGCACAGGCAAAAAAGACAAAAATGGCAATTTAATCCCTGTACCCGTACACGTTGGTGATGTAATTTTAATGGAAAAATATTCTGGGCAAGAAATTACATTAGAAGACAAAGAATATGTCATTCTACGTTCTGATGATATCATTGCCATCGTAGAAAATAACTAACCTAAGGAGATCGAAACATGGCTGCAAAAAATATTAAATTTAAAGAAGATGCACGTCGAAAAATCCTAAGCGGAGTACAAACACTTGCTGATGCTGTTAAGGTAACCTTAGGCCCAAAAGGACGCAATGTTATCATTGATAAAACTTATGGTACCCCTCATATCACTAAAGACGGTGTTACTGTTGCTAAAGAAATTGAGCTCGAAGACAAATTTGAGAATATGGGAGCTCAAATGGTTAAGGAAGTAGCGAGCAAAACAGCTGATAAAGCCGGTGACGGAACGACAACAGCCACTGTCTTAGCAGAAGCTATTTACAGCGAGGGCCTCCGCAATGTTGCTGCTGGCGCCAATCCAATGGATCTAAAGCGCGGGATGGAAAAAGCGTTAAAAGTGGTTGTTGAAGAGCTAGCCAAGCGTGCTAAAAAAGTAGAGACTCAGCAAGAAATTGCCCAGGTAGCTACGATTTCAGCAAATAACGATTCTGAAATTGGCAACATCATTGCAAAAGCAATGGAACGCGTGGGCAAAGACGGAACCATCACCGTGGAAGAAGCCAAGGGTTTTGAAACAACATTAGATGTTGTGGAAGGCATGAACTTTGATCGCGGTTACTTATCCCCCTATTTCATGACAAACCCAGAAACACAAGAATGTGTTTTAGATGATGCCTTTATTTTAATTTATGAAAAGAAAGTTTCTGCTTTAAAAGAGTTGATTCCTATCTTACAAGCTGTTGCTGAAACTGGAAAGCCACTTTTAATCATTGCAGAAGATGTGGAAGGCGAAGCTCTAGCAACTTTAGTTGTCAACCGTTTACGTGTTGGCTTAAAAGTTTGCGCAGTCAAAGCTCCAGGTTTTGGTGATCGACGTAAGGCAATTTTACAAGATATCGCGATCTTAACAGGTGGCCAGGTTATTAGCGAAGAGCTTGGCATGAACTTAGAAAAAGCAACGCTTGAGATGCTTGGAAAAGCTAAAAAGGCCGTTGTTAAAAAAGAAGATACTACGATTATTGAAGGAGCTGGTGATAAGAAAAAAATTGCTGAACAAGTGGCTCTTATCAAACGTCAAATCGAAGAAACAGATTCAGATTACGATCGTGAAAAGTTGCAAGAGCGCCTCGCTAAACTTGCTGGTGGCGTAGGTGTCATCCGTGTGGGGGCTGCAACTGAAATTGAAATGAAAGAGAAAAAAGACCGAGTGGAAGATGCTCAGCATGCCACAGCCGCTGCTGTTGAAGAAGGTATCTTACCTGGCGGTGGCGTTGCCTTTGTTTCTTGCATCCCAGTGGTTAAAGCTTTAGCAGAAAACTTACATGGCGATGAGAAGACAGGTGCAATGATCATCGTTCGTGCCCTAAGTGCTCCATTGCGTCAAATTGCTGAAAATGCTGGCCAAGAAGGCTATGTCATTCTGCTTGAAGTAGAAAAAAGTGGTGGTCAAAAAGGATACAATGCTTTAACCGGTGAGTATGTTGATATGGTAAAAGCAGGTATTTTAGATCCCGCTAAAGTCTCCCGCAGTGCTTTAGAAAACGCTGTTTCCGTCGCTGCAATGTTGCTAACAACAGAAGCGATTGTTGCAGAAATTCCAGAAGAAAAGCCTGCAGCACCAAGCCACGCTGGTATGGACTACTAAGAGTACTCAACTTGTTCCAGGAGCGGGTTACCCGCTCCTTTTCTAGAAAATTGCCAGAAAAAATCTTGCGGAAAATTTCCCAAAAGAATAAGATTTCAACTTATTCCGGATTAGCTCAGCGGTAGAGCAGTGGACTGTTAATCCATTGGTCGTAGGTTCGAATCCTTCATCCGGAGATTTCACACTTAGGCAGTTACGACGAGAGTCTTTCCTGCCATTTCAATATTTGGTGCACAAATGGTGCACTAGCCCACAAAAATGGCAGCACTCTCGTTGCCAACACTAAGCTACAATCTAAGGGACAAAACCATTATTGTTCGATATGGGATTCGCCAACTTATTATTACATTTTCTTGTAAGACTGCATCAATTGTACACCAAAGAAAGCATGAATAAGGGCCTAGCCTTTTAGAACAAGGTTTCGAAGCAACTTTGCAAAGGTCACTAAAGGATTATCAATCCGTCGTTGTTAACCAACAACCCAAAGGAGTCAAATATGGCATACATACAAGAACGCGAAGATAAAGAAGGTAAAATTCATTATCGAGTACAAATTCGATTAAAAGGTTACCCCACTAACCGCCACCTTTGATAGAAGGACGGGATGCAAAATTGTGGGCACAGATTGGACAGATTCATTCCCAACAGCAACTGGAGGAGAAACAAAATTCTATAAACCAAGGGCAATCCTTATGTTGGAAGTCTTTTTGTTTCTCAGTAAAGCCAAGCTCTTGGAGAGCTTTTTTTACTTTTCTCATGTCTTCATAAGTAACATAATCAGATCATAGGATTGATAGCGGTTTTTGAGAATAGATCGTTACACACGCTTCTCCTCCAAGAAAAGTATCAATGCCTCTCTTTCTTAACTCATAAAGAACAAGGCCCGCTAAGGCTTTTAAGAAAAACACTCAAACTGATAAATAAGCGTGTTCCCTCTTTATGACTGATAACCCCCCCTTCTAACCTGCTTAAAGCTTGTTGAAAACTGTATAAGGGGGTTTGAAATGTTTCCTTAAGTTGTGAAGGATAACATTTTTGATGGACATAAAGGTAAAATAATACCTTCTTGATCACGGGGTTGCCGAAGAGATATTCTAGCATCATCCACCAATCATTTTGGTCATATTACCAAAATATTTGGTGGATTATCAATGAGGGGGCATACCAAACGGTAGTTATAATTCTAATTGCAGCAAGCACCCAAACGCGATCGTTTGACTTTCAATCTATTACAAACTTTATGTATTATCGACTTACGCCTGATTGTTAATCCATCAATCAGCACCTCAGTCAATCGGATTTTTGCCAAGACAAACACCGATGAAATGTGACAAACTGAGGCAAAATTTAAATTATGCGAAACTATTAAGTGTCTTTATAAGACAACCTTTTAGAAGGTTTACGGACATTTAGCTTTTTCCAAAACTTAAGCTTCATGATTTGTTTCTTGGACGCCTTTTCTGCGATAGACATCCCTTCTACAATAGCCTCTTTTACCCCTATAGCACACCCTTCAGGTTCCGTAACACTTAGCTCTTTAGTTCTCATAGAAAAATAATAGCCTTTTAAGCTGACTTCTTTAGCTATTAGTTTGAAGAACTTAAAGACCTCTTCCCTTTCAAAGTAGCAACTGTGCCCTTGTATGACAAGCGAAGTGTTAATCAGGCAAACGTTTTCTGCAAATATCAAGTCTTTAATATCTTTACCAGGAAGCCCGGTCGGACGAGGGGAAAGATAGAGATTGAGCCAAGGTAAAACTCTATCTTTACAAGAATAAAGCGCGTATATCTTATTTGCATTAGATAACGCCCTTTCTAAAGGAGAATCATTTTTAACGATGCTTTTCTCCTCAACAGCCCCTCCAAGAAGAAAAAGATTGTTGATACGTGGACTATTTGGCTGATTTAGCGCATGCATGGCCACTATTGTTCCAAGGCTGTGAGCAATAATATCTAAGCATTCGGGTTTTGAACTTGCTATCGACTCTAATACCTTTGATAACCGTTCCTTGGCTGCCCGCAATCCATTTTTTTTCGCTTTGCGATATTCTGTGACATTTTCACACGCAGGATAGGTATAGCCAATAATAATGTCATAAGTACTTTTTACTTTATCTGAAACCTTCCCTAGCATCCTTAATGCATCTTCAAATTTAACCGTAAATCCATGGACGAGAACCACCGTTCTACGATTAGAAAAAATTTTGGCGTCTTCTTCTTTTTTGAATTCATGCCGAAAAGTGGGATTAATATAATTATATATGGTTGGATAAAAAGGATGTTCTTCAATAAAAGTTTTAGATGAAAATTTGCGAGAGTCGGTAAAATCACAGCGATCGCTAATCAACAGCCGTCTTTTTTTATGGGTTGAAGTGCAAGGAGGAGCTTGCACAAACTCAGAACTTTCCTCATCTATAAAAGCCATTTCAAGTTTAAACTCTAGATCTGTGCATTCCTCGATGCTGAAATGATATACAGACTTATCTTCAACGTCAGAGTCAGAGTCGGAGTCAGAGTCGGGGTAAGGATAACTTACGTACGAATCCCTTCTTTCTCCTCCAATACCTATCTCTTCCTCAGAATGAGAGTCCCCGGAGCTTTCCTTCTCTTTCCCTTTTAAAGGGGAGGGGTGAGTTGGATTAAACATGGTATGTATCAAAGAAAATTCATGTGACGGAAGAAGTGGGTTTGACATTAAGGATCCCTATGTTATTAGGTTTATTTAAAATTATTTACCTTTATACATCTTTTCATTGCCTTGTTTGGAACCAACCACAGGTTGGCCAAAGAAAAAAAACTCTAACACAATTCGAAAATATGCAGATGTCGAAAAAATTTCTTATTTTACACAATTAAAACTAGCGATAGAACTATTATATTAAAGAATTGCAATAAAATTCACTAAAAAAGTTGATAGAACAATTAACTTGGAAAAAAACTTGAGCATCCAATTAAACAAAAAATCTATAACTCTAAAGCTCTAATATCTGTAATAGGCAGACAAGCTCATTCAAAAGATAAATAAATCTTTTATTAACCTTAACACCAAGGTAATAAATCTTATTTTAATAATAAAAAATTCATTAGCTGTTCCCACAATTTACGCGTCATGATCAAGATATTCACATTACCATTTCACGAAAAGTGCTAACAGCCCTTCAGCAAACAAGATCCATGTCATCCGATCTTCTGCTTAGCTTCGTAATTCGCCACCCTTCATCAAATGAAAGAGCTGCTGAGCCACCCTACTCTCTCCCCTTCCAACACACCTATCTTTGCCACAAAAATTAAGGGGCGACTATGAAAAAACGAATATCCCGGAGTATCATTTAGATACTTTTGAACTTAGATCTCTTACATCTTTAGCTTTTGATAAAAAAGGAAAACTAAACACCAATCTAAAAAGATACCCCCTCATGCACGTAAAAAGGCCGATGGCTCTTATGAAGTGTTCTCAACAGCTGCGTGCTCGCATTAGAGAAGGCTCCATCGTGATTACCCATTATCATGGCATTTATAAAGAACTTCCCCGCTTCTATTCATCTGTGCGATTAGAAAAAATATGCCAAAGCTATAGAAGATGATCATACTAGATTAGATCGCTTAAGATCTTTACAAGCTACTAGAAGAGCTAAAAAGCTACACGAGGATAATAATGATCTTGCTCCCATACTAAATTAATCACTTGCATAATCGTACAAATGGCAAAAAAGAATAATAGCAGTCATCAATAACAATAGGAAAATAATGAATAAACTCTCTGATTTCGATACTTCCGCTAACCTTGTCGCTAATATTTCAATAGCTCCACAGCCTACGCCCCCAAACGTGGATAAGGTTCAGAAAGCATGGAATACTCAGTCCCCTTGTTTATCAGCAGGTGGTTCTGCCCTAAATCCTATTGTAATATCTAAACCTCCAGAAAAAGAAGTGGAATCTCGCCAATCACAACATCCGTGGCAACAAGTTATCTGGAGCTTGGAAGAAATCAATCCAGTAATGCCTCCTAAATCTAAAAAAAGAAAAAAGGGAGATATTTCTACAATCCCTTCTCAAGCAAGGCTAAACAAAGATGATGTTTACGAAATATTTTCAGGATTGGCCAAACCAAAAAAAGAAAACATTGTTACTATTAGAGAAGGCTTTCTTGTTGTGGCTCATCGCCAGCATGGAGAGTATGGTGAAAGTTACACTTATACTGATGTTCGTATTCTTACCAGAGCAATTGAAAAAACCGTCTGCTGTATCGAGCAATTAATGCAATGTAAAATTGATTATCCAGAGTATGCAGAGAAACTGGAAAGGGTTATTGAAAGCGATCGGCAAAGACTAGTTAATCTTAGAGAGAGGTTAGAAAAAGCAAAAGCTAAACAGCCCTCTCCTAACATCCATAAAGGATCCATTGCTTTTTTATTAAACTAATAGAATGAGGCCGCCTGCCCCTACAGCTATCTTCATCATTAGGCATACTAGTAATGTGCAATGCTTTTTTCTAAAAGGGGCTAAACTCTAATTTATTAATAAAAAAAATTGTTTTGTAAAATTAATAAGGCAATTGAATAAACTTATGATTATTAGTAAAATGTTGCCATAAAAATGGAGAAGATCATGTCAATTACACCAAGAATGCTACAGAATACCCGTGAAGGAATAGAGCCTATAGCTCAATTCTTAAACGAATATCGGGGCCCCAATAATGATAACAGCGGCAAATATGGAATGCCTTTAAGGAAAATTCAAACTTTATTCAAAGATTCTGCTTGGCAGCACGAGCATAAGGCAAGTGGGCATAAAAAAGTAAAAAATTTAGTGACAAACACTGTGATTGAATTTAGCGCCCATAAAGATCCTGTCGATCCAGGCGCCGTTACTACAATTGCCAATGCTTTACAAAAGCACATCAATACTTTCTTTGAACAAATCATCGGTCATCCGGCTAGCCAACGTAAGCTTAGCCACCATTATGACTATAAAGCGATTGCCCAAAGGTTAAATAACCAAGCTCGCTAACCTGCCAGATGCTCTCTTAAAGAGAGCATTTCTTTCAACCTCCTAAAACCTTGACTTGGATAAAGAAAGCATATAAACCTTGCATAGAGAATATAAATATTTTTTACCGCTAAGGAGCCTTGTATGTTATTTGCGAAGCCCAACACTCCCGGATCCAAGCTTCAGTTTAAAAAACGCTATGAAAATTTTATTGGTGGTCAATGGATAGCACCAATTAAAAGCCAATATTTTGAAAACATTTCACCGGTCGATGGAAAAGTTTTTTGTGAAGTTCCACGTTCGACGGAAGAAGATATTGAGTTAGCGTTAGATGCCGCTCATAAAGCCAAAGAAAAATGGGGGAAAACATCCCCTGCCGAAAGAGCTTTAATGCTCCACCGCATTGCCGATCGTATGGAAGAAAACTTAGAGTTGTTAGCTGTGGCGGAAACTTGGGATAATGGTAAACCTATTCGGGAACCACTTGCCGCTGATATTCCACTTGCTATCGATCACTTCCGTTATTTTGCTGGTTGTATTCGAGCTCAAGAGGGCACACTTTCTCAATTAGACGATAGCACCGTCGCCTATCATTTTCACGAGCCCTTGGGGGTAGTTGGGCAAATTATTCCATGGAATTTTCCTTTATTAATGGCCACTTGGAAATTAGCCCCTGCTCTGGCAGCTGGTAACTGCGTTGTTCTCAAACCCGCCGAACAGACACCAACAAGTATCCTTGTCCTTATTGAACTCATTCAAGATCTGATTCCTGCAGGTGTCATCAATGTTGTCAATGGTTTTGGGATTGAGGCTGGAAAGCCTCTTGCTTCCAATAAACGCATCTCTAAAATCGCTTTTACAGGTGAAACGACAACTGGACGATTAATCATGCAATATGCCTCCGAGAACCTCATTCCTGTTACTTTAGAGCTTGGGGGCAAATCCCCTAATATCTTTTTTGAAGATGTGATGCAAAAAGATGATAGTTATCTAGATAAAGCCTTAGAAGGCTTTGCTCTCTTTGCCTTAAATCAAGGAGAAGTTTGCACCTGCCCTTCTCGAGCATTAATCCAAGAAAGTATCTATGATGCTTTCATGGAAAAGGCTATTGAAAGAACTAAGAAGATTAAGCTTGGACATCCTCTTGATACCGATACGATGATGGGAGCCCAAACTTCTAATGACCAACTCGAAAAAATTAAATCTTATGTAGATATTGGCAAGAAAGAAGGTGCCAAGATTCTAACAGGTGGATCTGTTGCCCAGGTATCTTCAGATCTACAAAAAGGCTATTATTACCAGCCCACTATCGTTGAAGGTAAGAATAGCATGAGAATCTTCCAAGAAGAGATTTTTGGACCCGTGCTTGCTGTCACCAAATTTAAAACTGAAACCGAAGCCTTAGAAATTGCTAACAATACTCCCTATGGTTTAGGTGCAGGGGTATGGTCACGCAATATCAATATTGCCTATCGACTAGGAAGAGCCATCCAAGCTGGTCGAGTCTGGACGAATTGTTATCATCTTTATCCCGCTCATGCAGCTTTTGGAGGCTACAAGCTATCAGGGATTGGTCGTGAGAATCATAAAATGATGTTAGCTCATTACCAACAAACCAAAAACTTGCTCGTTAGTTATAGCGAAACTCCGCAAGGATTTTACTAATGGCTTTATCTCTTAAGCGTGTGATAGCCACTGAAGAAGCTGAAAAATGGATCGAAAAGTTAAAAAAGATCCATGGCCCCTTGCTATTTCATCAATCAGGGGGGTGCTGCAATGGCAGCTCCCCAATGTGCTATCTTCGCCAGGAATTTAAAATTGGCTCTCAGGATGTCTTCTTAGGGAATATAGCCGATACCCCCTTTTATATTAGTGGTTCGCAGTTTGAATACTGGTCACATACAAGATTAATTATCGATGTAGTGCCAGGCAGGGGCAGTGGCTTTTCCATTGAAGCACCAGAAGGTATTTGCTTTTTGACTCGTTCTGAACTTTTCACTCCAGAAGAGCTCGAACAATTAAGCAAGGAAGGGCCACCCCAACGGGGTGATCAAGGTTAATTGCCTTAAACCAATTGAACCATTCACGCAACAGTGTAACCTCATTATACCGCGGCACCCATCGACCCCTGTTATTTATTTCACCCTATTTTTTCTAGGACTCACGTATTGAATTTAACGTAACGGAAGAGTTGCTATTGAAATTTGTTTAAATAATTAAATAAAACCAACAAATTAACTTAATTAAATAAATTTAAACACAATTTAATTAGTTTATGGTAATAAAAAAAATATAAACTAATTTAGGTGTAAAGCATGTCTTCTGTATGCACAAGAGGAATTAGTGACGAAACAATCAAAAAATTCATTTTATGGGGAATGGCGGGTTCAGAGGCAATGCTCGATTACCCTTGTCATCTTTTTCAAATCCCTCAATCTGAAGGTGTTATTGCTTACCGAGTCGAAGCCGGCACAGCAGTTGTCTTCGGCGATCCTATCTGTCCAGAAAAAGACATCCTTCTGCTCGTGGAAGCCTTTCATCGCTATTGTAGTCAAAACCAGTTAGATGTCATCTATGTGATTGTTAGTGAAAGTTTTTCAAAATTGTGCGGTCAAAAATTTTGCAAAACAGCCATGAAAGTTTGTGAAGAACTGATTTTTGATCCTTCCTCTTTCAAAAAGAGTAAACGATTGTCTTATCGTATTAATCAATCTAAAAAGCATGGTCTTGTCTTTCAAGAGTATTCGCACGCTGACCCTCTTTTAGAAGATAAAATCCTTGAGCTCGGGCAGCTTTGGAGAAAGGCGCGCAAAGGACCCCAGCTTCATCTTGGCCATTTAGATTTTTTTGAAAATCGGCTAGGAAAACGATGGTTTTATGTTTCTCAGCAGGACGACATTATTGGAATGGCTTTGCTTTCACGTTTAGAATTAAAAAAAGGATGGTTGCTTAAGTATTTAATTAGCAAACCCATTGACATTCCCTATCTTTCAGAATTTATGATGGCCTCATTATTAGAGACTCTAGGGCAAGAGAAATGTCAATTCCTTACCTATGGAGTCGTTCCCACTTCCTCTTTAAGAGTCATTCAAGGTCTTAACAAAATAACCGCATTTATTGCTGAAGTCATCTTTCAATTAGTTAAGAAAATTTTTAAATTAGAACAAAAAAAATCCTATTGGTTAAGATACAACCCAAAAGAAGAACCAGCTTATGTTCTTCTAAATAAGGACCATATAGATCTAAACAATATTAAAGCTTTAATCAAATCTTTAAGAACTGATTAAAATCCCCATTGCTCCAGAGAATGGGCGTCTAACGACTGTAAAGGGCTTTATCGAAGCCCTTCTTTAAATTTCAGACCAAGTTCATTTTTTACGGAGTAACATATTTTTTGTGATAAGCCCATCTTCAATGCCTAATAATCCCCGCCTATAAAATAATCGGCTTTAAAAATTTAGGGAAGTTCGTTACCAGAACTTCCCTACCCCTTCTTATTTTTTTCTCACCATCAAAAAAAGTTTGCTATCCCTCTTTCTGCCTGTTACAAATAAAAATAAACAGGAGGAATGATGTCTGTAAAAGTACTTTATCGCACAAGCGCTACCGCTACAGGGGGAAGAGATGGCCGCTCTGGAACAAAAGATGGCAGCTTAAGCATTCAAATGGCAACACCAAAGGAATTGGGCGGAGCAGGGGGCCCGGGCAATAACCCAGAGCAACTATTTGCAACTGGCTATGCCGCCTGCTTCCTCGGTGCTTTAAAATTCGTTGCTAGCCAAAACAAACAAAAAGTGCCCGACAATGCAACTGTTACAGCCAACGTTGGGATCGGCCCAAGATCTGATGGAGGTTTCGGATTGGAGGTTTCGCTAGATGTTTCCTTGCCAGGAATAGATAAGTATGCTGCTCAAGAACTCGTTGAAAAAGCCCATTTTGTGTGTCCATACTCTCATGCCACACGCAATAACATCGATGTTAAACTTAATGTGATTTAATGATAAAGGCTTAAGTAATGAACACTTAAGCCTTATTTAAGATTAAGGATAGAATTTTGACCCTTTTTCTTTCATTTCAAGAAGAAGCGGTGCCGGTTGAAAGCGTGCTCCATACTTGCTAAAGCTTTGGAGCTGGTTTACAATTTTATCCATTCCCAATTCATCCGCGTATCTTAAAAGCCCTCCTCGATAAGGAGGAAAGCCAATACCCATGATTAGAGCCATATCTAAATAAGCCGGATTTTTAATAATGCCCTCTTGCAAACAGTGAGCAGCTTCATTAATCATCACAAGAGTAAATCGAGGAATAATCTCATTTTCTTTTGGTCTATCACCTGACTTAGCAATCGAAGCATTCAATTTAGCAATTTCAGGATTATGGCGTTTTTTATCTCCTTCATAAAGATAAAAGCCCTTACTATCTTTTTTGCCAAAAAGCTTAGCCTCGTAAATGAGTTCCAGAAGGCGAGGACCTTTCATGCGATCACCGTAAGCTTTTTCAAAAGTTTTATTCACTTTATAGGCCACATCATTGCCTACTTCGTCCGCAAGCACAAACGGATCCATAGGCATGCCAAAGTCTAACAATTCTTTTGCAATTGTTTCTTGATCAACACCTTCTTGTAAAAGGTATAAAACCTCATTGGCGCCTTGCATAAAGATTCTATTCACTAAGAATCCAGGGCAGTCTCCTACAACGATCGGTGTTTTTCCTAATCGCTTCGACAACTCAACAGCGGAAGCAACAGCTGCGGGAGATGTTTTTGGTCCAGCAACGACCTCGACCAAAGGCATTTTATTAGGGGGATTAAAAAAATGCATCCCTACAAAACGTTCCGGATGTTGCATCCCCTCTGCCATCTCATGGATCGTTAAAGAGGACGTATTAGAAGCAATCAGAGCTTTTTCAGAAACAACAGCCTCCACTTCACTAAAAATTTTCTTTTTGAGATCTAAATTTTCCGTTACAGCTTCCAAAATAAAATCTAGATTACGAAAACCCGAATAATCAATGGTACCGCTCAACAGATCAAATTTACGATCAGCTTCGTAAGCTGGTATTTTCTTATTTTTAACACCCTTATTGTAAAGTGCTTTTACTGTCCCATATCCTTTCCCCACAAACTCCCAAGAAATATCCTTAAGCCGTGTCAAAATGCCGTTATTTGTCAAAAGCCATCCAAGTGTAGCTCCCATTGTTCCAGCTCCCAGCACAGCCGCTTCTTTAACCATTCTTGGTTCAACTGGAACAGAAACACCAGGATCTTTTTTTAAAGCTTCTTGAGTAAAGAAAAGAGAAATAAAATATTTAGCCTGTGAAAATCCTTCTGGAATGTTTTCAATGAAAGTATCCGCTTCTTTCTTTAGCCCCTCTTCTAAAGGTAAAGGGTAGGTTTCTTCAATGATACGAAGAGCAATCAATGGGGCTTTATAGCGACCTTTCGTTCTGCTGTAGATTTCTTTTTCTGAAAGCCGGTAAAGAATCTTGCGCCCTAAACGATTAGACTCCAATAAACTTTTGCGGAGTGTTTTCTTGTTTCTTTTTTCTAATATTTTTGTCTGTCCTTGAGAATGGAGTAACTGCTGAATAAAGGCGTTGGTTTTTTCCTCAAGGAACTGCCAAGGAACAATGTGATCTGCTAGCCCCATCTTCCAAGCAGCTTTGGCATTGACTGTTTTGCCAGATAGGATCATATTTAAGCCATTTTCCAATCCTACAAGACGAGGTAACCGCTGGGTCCCTCCCCATCCAGGATAAATGCCTAAAGTTACTTCGGGAAGGGCAAGATGTGTTTTAGGATGATCGGAAACCATACGATAAGAACAGCTTAAAGCGCACTCAAGCCCGCCACCAAGGCATGCTCCATGAATGACAGCTAGAGAAGGGAAAGGCAGTTTTTGTAATTTTGAGAACACCCGGTGGCCCGTGCGGATGATCTTCTCAGCAATCGAAGGATCATCAAATGCCGATTCAAAACTGTGTAAATCTGCGCCCGCTATAAAGACACTTTCTTTGCCACTCTTAATGACAAGTAGCCGTATCTCTTGATTATCTGCAATGGAATCCAAAATCTTCTCAAGTTCTTCAAGAACAGGAACAGAGAACGTATTAACTTTTTCATTTTTGGCATCAAAAATAATTTCAGCAACCCCATGAGGAGAGAGTTTCAATTCGAAAACATTACTCATGATTCCACCTCCACAATACAAGCTTCCCCTTGACCACCACCTACGCAAAGAGTCGCTAACCCTAGCCGCTTTCCCCTTCTTCTTAGCTCTAGAAGTAACGTAAGAATCAGTCGAGCTCCAGAGGCACCTAGAGGGTGTCCTAGAGCGATCGCTCCTCCATTTACATTTAACTTTTCGATGTCGATTTTTCCTAACGCCTTGTCTCTACCTAGTTTTGTTCTAGCAAATTCATCTGATTCGAATGCTTTTAATACCGCTAAAACTTGTGCTGCAAAAGCTTCATTAATTTCAATTAAGTCAAAATCTTCTATTTTATGATTCGTTTTGCTCAATAGTTTCGATGTAGCATACACGGGTCCAAGTCCCATTCTAGAAGGATCAAGAGCAGCAGATGCGTATTCTTTAAGATAACCAAGGGGTTTTAATCCAAGAGCTTTTGCTTTTTCTTCCTTCATCAAAAACATACAAGCAGCTCCATCTGTAATAGGACTAGAATTGCCTGCAGTGACACTACCTGTAATGGGATCAAATACTGGTTTTAACTTTGCCAATGCATCTAACGTTTGATTGCTTCTTGGCCCCTCATCAACAATTTGCATTTTTGTGTATTGCGGTGGGATAGGTAAAGGGATAATCTCTTCTGTAAAGCGGCCGTCACTTGTCGCTTCGGATGCACGCAACTGACTCCTTAACGCAAATTCATCTTGAGCTTCTCTTGTAATTTTAAAGTCTCTTGACAGGTTCTCAGCCGTTTGTCCCATGGTAAGGCCACACAGAGGGTCAGCGATCGCAGGCACATTTGGCTTAAGGAAGCTTGGGCGAAACGTAGAAAAAATTCGTAATTTTTCAGTAAAGGTTTTTGCCTTTTGAAGACTCATCAAAAAGTCTTTCATCGATTTGGAAAATAAAATAGGGACATTACTCATGGATTCCACGCCGCCTGCGAGAATCACCTCAGCTTGACCTAGTCGGATTTTATCTGCTCCATTAGTGATTGCCTCCATTCCAGAGGCGCAATTTTTATTCACTGTATAGGCTGGAATGCTTTCGGGAAGGCCTGCTTTAACCGCAGCTACACGTGCAATGTTAGTTGCATGTGGAGGCTGCAGAACGTTACCCATAATGACCTCATCAATAAGGTTGATCGGAAAATTGGCTCGGATTGCTAGCTCTCTAATCGCAGCAGCTCCCAGCTCATCCGCTTCGTAATCTTTAAAAACACCGTTTCCCTTACAAAAGGGTGTTCTAACACCTGCTATAATGGCAATACGTTCTGTCATGAATTGTTATCCCCTTCAAACATGGCATCGATAAGGTTAGCAAATTTTTTTTCGACGACCTCTCGACGAATTTTCATTGAAGGGGTCAGTTCTCCCGCCTCAATGCTTAACGGTTGAGAGACAAATCGATAGGCATGAACCTGTTCCCAATGGTTAAGATGACCATTGACTCGGCTCAGCAGCTTTTCCATCTCATCTTTGATATAGATGCTTTTTAAAAATTCGTCGTCAGAAAGATGCGATTGATTTTGATTTCCTTTCAAAACCTTCAAAATTTCGAAATTAGGAAACAAAAGAGCAGCAACAAATTTTCTTTTATCTGCGATGATTAGGGCCATATCAATAAAAGGAGCTTTACACAAAGCTTGCTCGATGGGGATGGGTGCAATCATTTCACCAGTAGAAGTTTTATATAATTCTTTACTACGTCCTACGATAAATAAAAAACCATCTTTATCGATCTGGCCCTGATCCCCCGTATGGAACCACCCTTCTGAATCAAGAGCATCAGCTGTTGCTTCAGGATTCTTGTAATATCCCTTCATGACATTGGGGCTCCTGACCAGAATTTCTCCCTTATCACTCAATTTTACTTCGATAGAAGGGATAGGCAGGCCTATCGAACCTATTTTAACATGATTTGGTCGGTTGACTGTTAGGGGGCAAGCCTCTGTTAAGCCCCACCCCTCATAGATAGGCACTCCAATATCCCTAAAAAAGTGGCAAAGCTGCGGACTTAATGCAGCACCCCCGCTTAAAACAACTCTAAGCTTGCCTCCCAATGCCTCAAGAAGGGTAGAATAAACTAGCTTTTCGGCAATAGGATGAAAAAGATGTTTCCAAAAAGTTTCTTGTTCTTGGTTTGCTAAATCAAAAGCCCACTGGCCAATCGCTCGCTTCATTAGATCGGCTTCCTGAACGGTCGATACCATTTTGGCATAGACTTTTTCTAAAATCCTTGGCACAACCACAAGAATCGTTGGGTGTAATTCACGACAAGCGCTCCCTAAATTTTTATAATCATTGTAATAATAGGTGCTTATCCCCCAGTAAAGAGTGATAAAATTAAGGACTCGGCCAAAAACATGCGCAAGAGGAAGAATGCTTAAATACCGGTCATTCACACCATCCCACTGAAATAAGTCGACATGTAGTAAACTAAATAGACTACTATGAGTGTGTTCGGCTCCTTTGGGAACGCCCGTACTCCCGCTTGTATAAATGATAGTAGCAAGATCATCCGGGCGAATTGCGCTCTCTACTCGATCATACAAGTCTGGCAGGGCAGCATCTAACTCCTTCCCTGTTTCTAAAACTGCTTCAAAAGATAGGATTTTTTGAGAATTGGCAGGCGCATCTTCTAGTCCTATCGCCAATTTAAACAGATCCTTACTCTCTTCATATCTTTGCCACTGCTCTTGGCCACCAACAAAAACGATACGTACTTCTGTTTGACGCAACTCATAGTAAAAATTTTCTTCAGAAATATTAGCGAATAATGGAACAGAAACGGCCCCAATGACCATAATCGCCAAGTCTGCGATAGCCCATCTTGCTGAAGGTTGGGCAATAATTCCGATTCGATCTCCTTTTTTTACTCCCAGCTTAAGAAGCGCTAGAGCTAAGTGCCTAACTTGCGTTGTGTATTCTTGAGTCGAAAGAGACTCCCAATGATCGCCCACATATGTATTTAACGCCTTCTCATTAGAGCCTTCTCTAATGCCTTTTAAAAATTCTCCTACGGTAAAAACTTGTTTCATGATCTTCTTTCCCCCAAAATTTGCTTTTATCACATCCTTCTTTTTTAGACTAAAATCTCTCTCACCTATTATATCACCATTAATAAATATTTGATTTTTAGCATGTTACTTAACAACTCGCTTCTTTAGTTGTATTTTTTTCTATAAAATTTAAACTTTGATAGGCTAAAACAGCTAAAAAATGAGGTACCCTATGAAGCAACTAAGCCAAGATCATTGCTTATTAAAACGAGTAGAAGAACAAGAAACAAAGGCAAAGGAGTTTGGCTTTTATTGGGAACATATCGACCAACTCATCGAGCAAATTCGAAGTGAATGTGCTGAAGTCAAAGAGGCATGGCAAAAACAAGATCGGCCCCACCTCCAGGAAGAGCTTGGCGATTTACTACAAGCAGCCATCAGTTTGACGATCTTTTGTGAATTTGATCCACATGAAACTTTGCTAAAATCGATTAACAAATTTCAAAAACGTTATGATACCGTTGTTGCTTTAGCTAAAAAAGATGGTTATACCCATTTAAAGGAGCAACCGCTTGAGTTAATAGAAAGCTATTGGCTTCAGGCTAAAGAAGCTTCTTGTAAAAGTTCTTGATTAGATATCGTTTGCTAACTAGGCTAGTGGGTAATTTTTTTTGAATGAGCTAGACGGTTGATTGTCATAGCTTCTAACTAAAAGGCATGCAGCATGCAAGCATCCATACTAGCGATTTCTACAGCTGTCCCTTCATTTGCATTTCAGCAAGAAATGATAGCCAATAAGCTGATTGATATTTTCTCCTTAAAAGATGAAAAAGCGCTTAAAATCAAACAGCTCTATGAAAATTCAGCCATTACTACTCGATATTCCATTATTCCTGATTTTCAAAAAGAACGAAGTGAATGGCATTTCTGGGGAAAAGAGTTTCCTCATGTTGTCCCTGGAATGGCGCAGCGTAATGATTGCTATAAAAAAGAAGCTCCAAAGCTTGCCCTTGAAGCTGCCAAACAAGCTCTTTTGTCATGGGGCGGCTCGCCAAAAGAGCTTACTCATATTATTTCCGTTTCCTGCACAGGTGTCATCGCACCCGGCATTGAATTCGAACTGATGCAAGAGCTGGATCTTCACCCATCCATTCAAAGATTAGGCATCAATTTTATGGGCTGCTTTGGAGCTTTTAAAGGCCTCTCTGTCGCTCAATCTTTTGCTCAGGAAAATCCCCACCACCGGATCCTTCTTGTTTGTACAGAACTCTGCTCCCTCCATTTTCAACAAGAACAAACCCCTGATAATATTCTTGCCAATTCCCTCTTTTCTGATGGAGCTGCAGCTATTATTGTAGGAGGCGATCCGAGGCCTTTTGAAAAGCCTTTATGGAATATCATTCACCAACAATCCTTTGCATTGGCAAATACTGCTGAAAAAATGAAATGGGAAGCGAGCGACCAAGGATTCGTGATGAAACTTTCTCACACCGTTCCTGTATTATTAGGACGGCATATTAAATCTTTTGCGGAAACTTTACTGAGGCAATCTTATCGCGTTGAAGACTGTGATTGGGCGATTCATCCTGGTGGAAAATCGATTTTACAAGCTGTCGAAAAAGCCTTAAATTTGGCTCCTGAACAGACAACAGCCTCTTGGAAAACGCTTGCCAACTATGGGAATATGTCAAGTTCCACGTTTATTTTTGTATTAGCAGAACTTTTAAAAAGTAAACGTCAAAAAGGCGTAACGGCAGGTATTGGCTTTGGGCCAGGTCTTTCAATTGAGGGAATTCTACTTAAGGCTCACCATGATCTTTAATAAACGCTCGACCCAACTTGAGCTACTGGATTTAGGACCTTCTTGTTATCATGAAGAAGAGTATCGGGATTGCTTGCATCAACTATCAAGGATTGGTAAGTGGCTTGGTGGGGACAATATGACATTGAAATCCTTTGCAAGTTTAGATCCGCCTCAAAGCATTCTGGAAATTGGCTGTGGAGGTGGGCATTTGACAACCATGCTCGGAGATATGTTCCCTCATGCAAAAGTTTTAGGGATTGACTTATCCACTTCTGCTATTGCTTACGCTAAGAAGCGAGCCTTAAATAGACCTAATGTTCAATTTGTTCAAGTCTCTTCCCCCCAACTTGACTTTGCACCAGATAGCTTTGATGTCTTGACAGCCACTTTAGTCTGTCACCATATGACAGATAAGGAAATCGTCACTTTTTTAAAAAAAGCCTATATTACGGCCAAACGATCCATCATCATTAATGATCTCCATCGACATTGGTTAGCCTATGCAGGTTTTTCGTTAATGGCAAAATTATTTTTCCCTAACCGTCTTGTCATTCATGATGGGCCTCTCTCCATCAAGAGATCATTTAAAAAAAAGGATTGGATCTCCTACCTTCAGCAAGCGGGCATCCCTCCACAAAAGTACTCTTTAACATGGCATTGGCCGTTTCGTTGGGTACTCAAAATAGATGCAAAAACTCATGATTGAAAGGGTGGTCATTATTGGTGGAGGAGTAGCAGGGCTATCAGCAGCCATTCAATTAGCCGAATTGGGCTTTCCTGCTCTTGTTGTTGAGGGGGGTAGCTATCCAGCTCATAAGGTATGTGGTGAATTTCTTTCCCCTGAATGCCTACCTATCCTGAATCGTTGGCACATTCACCCTACTGAAATTTCATCGATGAGTGTGTATACCCTTAAAAGAAAAATAAGCCTCTCCTTCCCCTCCTTAGCAGGAGGCCTTTCTCATCTAACTCTCGATCCCCTCTTAGCGAAACTGGCCCTTCGTAAAGGGGCAAAAATAAAAACGCAAACGCAGGTCATCTCCTTTAAGCCAAAATCAGCTAACTATAAGTACCATCAAATTCAATTATCATCGGGAGAAACCATTGAGGCAGAGCAGGCCATTATCGCTACAGGACGCATTCCGAGCTTTTCAGATAGCCACTTTAACCCTTATTATGATGGCTGCAAAGTTCATTTAAAACATGTTCCGCTAAGAGAATTGAAGATGTTCTCCTTTAAAGGCGGTTATTTAGGCATTAGTCCCATCGAAAATTCGACTGTAAATATGGCCTGTCTTGCTTCTAAACGTGTTTTTAATCTCGTGCAAGCCCATGAATGGCTCGAAAGAATAAAGACTCTTCATCCAGACTTAGCCTTTCTTCTCCAAAAGAGTGAGATCGTACCTGGATCCTGGAAAACCACTCCTGTTCCTGCTTTTGGCATTAAAGAAACACCTCCTTGGCCTGACGTCTTCTTTATCGGTGATGCTGCCCTTACAATTCCACCGGCAAGTGGAAGCGGGCTATCTCTTGCTATTTTAGGAGGATGCCTAGCGGCTGAGCATGCGGTCCACTTTAAAAGTTCCTCTTTTAAGTCCTTCTGGAGAAATCATTGCACTAAGCAAGTCTTTTGGGCAAAAAGCCTCCATCACCTCTTTTTAAATCCCATGCTTTCAAACCCCTTGCTCAAAATAGCTCAATGGATGCCAAGCCTTAGTCATCATGTATTTAAGCTCACACGGCAACGCATTCGTTTATCAAATTAAAAAAACTGCTTGACTTTCCTAAAAATTCTTCTATTTTTAAACAAAAAAACGAAGGTAGCGAAATCATGAGAAGAGGAAAAAATGCCTTGGCTTTCATGCTGATTTTCTCAGCATTCATTTTATTCCTTTTCTTACTCATGCAGCCTTTAACCATTTTAAGATTCAAAGAAAATATTTCTATTTTATTTCCCGCTGGCTGGATTGGATTAGAGGAACGTAATCTACTACTGATTATCCAAGTGATTATGCTGCTCGTGATCATTCCAGTTTATATTTTAACTTTTATTTTTTCTTGGCGCTATCGAGCAAATGGCGGTAAGGCTAAGTATGACCCTGATCTTGTCGACAATCGGCTTGCTGAGTATATCTGGTGGGGACTTCCTTTAGTTTTTACTCTACTTATTGCTGTTTTAACTTGGATCAAAACCTATGAATTAGATCCTTACAAACCTTTAGAAAGTGACAAGAAGCCCTTAACCATCCAAGTTGTGGCTCTTCAATGGAAGTGGTTATTTATTTACCCTGAGGAGCAACTTGCCACCATCAATTTTATACAAATTCCTAAAGATGTACCTATCCGTTTTGAAATTACAGCAGATGCCCCCATGAATTCTTTTTGGATTCCTCATTTAGGTGGGCAGATTTATGCGATGCCTGCAATGAAAACGCTGTTGCATTTAATCGCTAATGAAACCGGTGACTTTAGAGGTTCTTCAGCCAACATCAGTGGTGAAGGTTTTTCAGGAATGAACTTCACTGTTAGAGCTTCTTCACAAGAAGAATATGATGACTGGATAAACCACGCCAAAGAAATAGCCACAGTTGACTTGGATCGCCAACAATTTGAAAACCTTGTGAAACCAACTAAAAATGATCCTATCAGTTATTTCAAATTGACTGATAATCAACTTTTTAATCAAATCGTCATGAAATATATGCACCCAAGAAATGAGTGAACCTATGTTTGGTAGATTAACGCTAGAAGCCTTTAAACATGAAGGCAGTCAAAATTTTGCTGTTATCATGATGATTCTCTCAGGGATCGCTCTGATTGGATTGATCACCTATTTAAAAAAATGGCGCTGGCTTTGGGATGAATGGCTCACTTCTGTAGATCCCAAACGGATTGGCATAATGTACATCATTGTTTCCCTGCTTATGTTTTCTAAAGGCTTTACTGATGCCTTGATGATGCGCTTACAGCAAGCAACCTCTGTGGGAGAATACCATGGATTCATTTCCGCTGAACATTTCCAAGAAGTTTTCTCAGCTCATGGGACAACGATGATTTTCTTCGTGGGCATGGGGGTTGTGATTGGCCTATTAAACCTTGTCGTTCCATTGCAAATAGGCGCAAGAGATGTGGCATTTCCTTTCCTTAACTCTCTTGGTTTCTGGTTTTTTACAGCTGCAGCTCTTTTAACTTTAGCATCTCTTGCTGTTGGAAAATTTTCTGCTACCGGTTGGTTAGCCTACGCGCCACTTTCTGGTATCGAATACAGTCCTGGAGAAGGCGTCGACTACTGGATTTGGGCTGTACAAATTGCTGGGGTTGGGTCCACATTATCAGGGATTAACTTCTTGGTCACCATTTTAAAAATGCGTTGCCCAGGGATGACCTTAATGAAGATGCCTATTTTTGTTTGGAGTGCACTTTGTTCAATGGCTCTTGTCATTTTTGCATTTCCTATTTTAACGGCAACATTGCTCATGCTTACGTTAGACCGCTATCTTGGTATGCATTTTTTCACAGTTGATGGCGGTGGCAATTTTATGATGTATATCAATCTCATTTGGGCCTGGGGTCATCCTGAAGTGTATATTTTAATTATGCCTGCTTTCGGTATCTTTTCAGAGGTAGTGCCAACATTTTCGGAAAAGAGATTGTTCGGCTATGTCTCAATGGTATGGGCATTAATCCTGATTACCTTTCTTTCTTTTATTGTTTGGCTTCATCACTTTTTCACAATGGGTGCTAGCCCAAATGTGAATGCATTTTTCGGCATTATGACCATGCTTATTGCAATCCCTACAGGCGTTAAAATTTTTAACTGGCTATTTACAAAGTTTAGAGGTCGTGTACATTTTGATTCTCCCATGCTTTGGTTTTTTGCTTTTGTACTTAACTTTAGCGTGGGCGGGATGACGGGAATACTTTTATCAGCACCTCCTGTTGATTATCAGGTCCATAACAGTTTATTTCTAATCGCTCATTTCCATGGAATGGTGATTGGTGGGATGCTCTTTGGTGTTTTCTGTGGCTTTACTTATTGGTTTCCAAAATTTACTGGTTTCTTCCTCAGTGAACGTCTAAACCGCTATGCTTTTTGGTGCTGGTTCACAGGATTTTTACTCGCCTTTATGCCACTTTACATGCTTGGCTTCATGGGAGCAACAAGAAGACTTGACCATTATGAGGCAGCAACAGGCTGGCACCCCATTTTTGTCTTAGTTGCCTGTGGCGCTGCCATCATCCTTTGTGGAGTAAGTATTCAAATCTATGGTCTTTTTAAAAGCATCAAGGACCGGAAAATTAACCGCGATCTTACGGGAGATCCCTGGAATGGACGTACCTTAGAGTGGGCAACAGCGTCACCCCCTCCAATTTATAATTTCCCTGTTACTCCTGTTGTTGACCAAATTGATCCCTTTTGGGCCATTAAACGAGGCGAAGCGCCCCAGCTTTCAACGAAGTATGAGGATATTCACCTGCCAAAAAATACAGCAATGGGGTTATACATTGGAATGCTTAGTTTCGTCTTTGGCTTTGCCATGACTTGGCACATTTTTTGGCTGGCTATTGTCAGTTTTATTGGCATGGTGGCTTGCGCTATTATTCGTCTTTCTAGCGAAGATCAATTTATCATTATTAAAGCTGACGAGGTTGCTCGCCTAGAAGCTGCTCGTATGAAAGGAAAGGACATCGCATGATTAATACTCTCACGGTTCATCACACTCCTGATCCTCATCCTGATACCAGCGTTCCTGATCCTCATCAAGATACCTATTCCAAAACGGTTTTAGGTTTTTGGATGTACCTCATGACTGACTGCATTTTATTTGCTACTCTCTTTACAACCTATGCTGTTTTGTATCCTAATACCTTCGGTGGCCCTTCTGCACGAGACTTATTCAGCCTACCCCTCGCCTTTTCAGAAACGATGATTCTACTCGCCAGCAGTGTCACTTGTGGTTTAGCTATTTTAGCAGCTGTAAGAGACCGAACCTATCAAAGCATTACTTGGCTTGCGATTACTTTTTTGTTAGGGGCGGCTTTTTTGACTTTAGAGCTAAGAGAGTTTGCAGATTTCGTTAGTGAAGGAAATAGCTGGCAAAGAAGCGGTTTTCTGTCTGCATTTTTTACCCTAGTGGGAACTCATGGTCTGCATGTTTCCATAGGGCTCCTATGGATTATTGTCATGATTGGACAATTACTCTACAACAATATCACATTATCGACGTTTAGAAGACTGGTTGTCTTTAGCATGTTTTGGCACTTTTTGGATGTGATTTGGATTTTTATTTTTACCTTTGTCTATTTAATGGGGGTTCTTTTATGAGTGAAGAAATAACGCTAGCAGAAGCTAAACAGGCTTGGCATGGTTCTTATCGATCCTATGTAATTGGGCTTCTCTCCTCGCTCATCCTCACGTTTATCTCTTTTTCTTTAGTCGCTTATCGGCCTTTCGATCAAATGACTACTATCTTGGCTATTGTTATTTTGGCTCTTATTCAAGGTTCGCTACAACTGTGGTTTTTCCTTCATGTTGGCCAAGAAGATTCTCCAAAATGGGAAACGATGACTTTCTATTCAATGATCGTGATTCTTTTAATTATTTCGATTGGCTCTTTGTGGATTATGAATGATTTAAATGTCCGCATGATGCCCGATATGCCTATGGATATGCACCATGGCTAAGTATTATCTCCTTTTAAAACCTGGTATTATCTTTGGAAATTTAATCACTTTGGCAGCGGGCTTTTTATTAGCGTCTAAAGGTGCATTTGATTTCTTACTTTTTATCAAAACTTTACTTGGTCTTGGCTTCGTGATTGGCTCTGCATGTGTTTTTAATAACTTAATCGACCGCGAGCTTGATAAAAAGATGAAAAGAACACAAAATCGCCTTCTAGCAAGAGGCCTCGTACCTCCCTATCAAGCAGCCATTTTTGCTTTTATTTTAGTCATGCTAGGTCTTTTGATCCTTCTTTTATCGACAAATTTGCTCTCCGTTTTTATGGCGATGATAGGCTTCATTGTCTATGTCTTTCTTTATAGCTTATGGAAAAGCCAAACCATTTATGGAACGGCTATCGGCAGCATTTCAGGGGCTATGCCTCCTGTCGTCGGCTACTGTGCAGTCAGTAATTCTTTTGATCTTGGCGCATTGATTCTCTTTTTGATGCTTGTGTTGTGGCAAATGCCTCATTTTTTTGCTATCGCCTTATCTCATTTTGATGATTATACTGCTGCAAAAATTCCTGTGTTACCAGTGATAAAGGGTATGTGGCGCACGAAGATTCATATGTTTATCTATATCGTTTTTTTTATCATAGCTGCTGTTCTTCTAACTCTATTTAACTATACGGGTTACATCTACCTTATTGCGACCTTAGCCGTGGGGAGCATCTGGTTACTTTTTGCACTGATAGGCTTTAAAAGTAAAAATGATCAACTTTGGGGTCACCATATGTTTTATCTCTCATTAGCTATGATCTTCACAATCTGTATTTTAATTCCTATTGATGTGCTCCCACTTTAACAGGAGAAAATAATGAAAGCTTTAGCCTACCAAGGAAACGGTTTAATTAAGGTCGTGGATAAGCCTCAACCGACGATTTCTCAACCAACAGATTGCATTGTCAAGATGGTAAGTACAACAATTTGTGGGACTGATTTGCACATTTTAAAAGGCGATGTGCCTACTGTTGAATCAGGAAGAACATTAGGACACGAAGGGATTGGTATCATTGAGTCAAAAGGTAGCAGTGTTAGTCACTTTGAAGTTGGGGATAAAGTGTTGATTTCTTGCATTACCTCATGTGGTGCCTGTGCCTTTTGTAGAAAGCAGATGTATTCTCATTGCGCTAGAGGAGGATGGCAACTTGGCCATACCATTGATGGCACACAAGCTGAATATGTGCGTATTCCCTTTGCTGATACTAGCCTTCATCATCTACCTGAAGATACTAAGAAGGAAGAAGAGTTTTGCTTATTTAGCGATATCCTACCCACAGGCTATGAAACTGGGGTTTTAAGGGGAAAAATCAAGCTTGGCGACCGTGTGGCTATCATTGGAGCTGGCCCTGTAGGATTATCCGCCCTGCTGACAGCGAAACTCTTTTCACCGATCGAGCTTATCGTTATCGATAAAGATCCCTATCGATTAGAGATAGCGATGAAGTTAGGAGCCACGAAAGTAGTTGAGGGCGGTGATCGCACAGATATCGTGCAGGAAATTTTTAAAAGTACAAAAAATCTAGGTGTGGATTTAGCTATCGAAGCTGTGGGTATTCCAGACACTTTTGAACTTTGTCAAGCGATTGTCGCTCCTGGTGGACATATCGCTAATATGGGAGTACATGGTAAAGAGGCACCTCTTCATCTAGAAAGGTTATGGTCGCATAATATTACTCTCTCAACTGCTCTTGTAGACACATTTTCTATCCCTACCCTTTTACAGGTTTATGAAGCTGGAAAGCTGGTGCCTCAGCATCTCATCTCACATCATTTTAGCTTTCAGAATATTTTAGAGGCGTATCAAGTCTTTAAAAATGCGTCCCAAGAAAAGGCAATTAAAGTGATCATTAACCTTACATAGGGCTATTCATGAAACTTGTTAGCTTTTTTCTTTCCTTGCTAATTTTAAATTATTTGCTTTTAGAGTTGTACAGGCATGAAATGAGTTACCCACAACCACACCTTTGTGCATAGAAGAACAATCAATTTGGAGTCCTTGTCGAAGCCTCTCTCGTTGTTATTCCTCACCATTATTCGTTTGCTGGGTCAACTCCTATCGGGCAAGGATTTTCAAAAAAATAGGCTTGCCTTGGCATTATGGCTTTTGATGATCCTGCTACCATGGATGGCTTAAATGAAAAGGCTTATCGTTGGTTCTTTCTATTTCCCTGATGAAGCAGGCTATGCATTAATCGATCCACAAAATCGGCAAAAACACTTTGCCTGTTGAATTTCCAAAAAGATGCTCAGGAGGGTATTTTTTCAGCTCTTTGCTGAATCAATTTGATATTCATGTCAATGATGGGGTTATACTGGCTCGCTTTAGCTCTCATGTATCCTAGATCCACAAGCACTTTCAAATCTTATCAAGATCTAAACCATTAAAAAATAGACTTATAGCAATTTGATTTTGAAGCCAAAGAGCTAAAAACCAAAAAGCTATCAGACGACCAATCGTGGATTTCTTCAATGATTGAAGGCCACATTGGGCGTAAACAGTTCATCGATTCTTTGTTAGTAAAACTGACAAGTCAATTTTATTAATTCGACTGGTTAATTATTAAAACTAAAAACAGATTTTAAAATTAAAGGCTTTCACACATAAATTCAATTATTTTTTATTCATGTTATAATGATAAAAAAAAGGGTATTAAAATGAACCCTCTAGAAACTTCTAAAAGTTATTTGAGTAAACCTGTACAAGGAGAAACTACTCAGAGTGAAAAGATAAGTTTGATCGAGAAAATGTTACCTGTGGAAGTTTTTTTCAAAATCCTATCTGAATTGAATGAAAGTAGTTTCGAGTCCGCTGTCCGTGTGAATTCTTTCTGGAAAACAGCTTCAATGAATGTAGTCCAACGTCGAGAATTTTCTGATATTAAAAATTTTGCTAAGTTGTTGGGCGAGCATTTGAATGAGCATTTATACAACAGCCAAAGGGAAAAACTTTTCGATATTGACAAAGGCAGAATGATATTAAATGCGGTCAATTTGAAACAGATCAAGGTGTCAAAATATGATTTGAAAGAGGAAATGATAAATATTTTAAAGGAGATTAAATCTAATGATTTAAAATATTTACAACAGCTGCACATCAATTCTCCTGAGTTTCTTAGGGATATCTTCCTACTAGCTAAGATTTATCGAAAAGTAGATAAGGCTAAAGCCACGCCTCCTGGGCAGGCGAAAGATAAACGCCGATCCTTAAGATTAAAAACAACAGCAGAGAGCTTGATAAGATTAGGGCGCTTAGAAAAAGCTTTAGAAGCTGCAACAGCAATACCTTCAACGGGGTTTACTTATAATCGTGTATATAGCTACTACTTATTAGAAGACATATCCAATGCTTTCTTGCAACAAGGTAATCTAGAAAAATCGTTAACAACAGCTATGTTATATCAGAACAGAGAAGAACTTAGGCTTTTTATAGCAAAAAATTGGATAGAAGAAGGCTACTTAGACAAAGCACTAGAGAGTACCGACCTCAATAAAATGCCAGGGATGGCTGCCATGTTACCTGATATGCATTTAAAATCTTTATTCCTTGAGGCAGTTTCCAGAAAATGGGTAGAGAAGGGTAATCTAGATAAGGCATTAGACATAGCTGTCATGATTTCTGATAAGGCAATCCAATCGTTAACATTAGAGGCCATTTCAAGAAATTGGCTTGAGGAAAAGAACAATGTAAGCAGAGCTTTAGAAGTAGCTGCGATGATCCCCAATGAGACAATCAAATCTTCCTTGATTAAGAAAATTTCTTAGCCAGTTCTCTATTCATCTCGTCATTAATTCAGGTCTTAGCAGCCTTCTTTTATTGCATGCTAAACAACCTATCTATTCAGAATCTAATCTTAAAATTAGAAACAAAAGATTTAAATGAGCCATATTTTAATTACAAAAATTATCTTTTTGTATATATTTTTAACTAAAATTTGATTGGTTAATTTTATGATTCATCATTATTTTAATCTCTCATTAGATCAACAAACATTTTCGATCATAGAATCGATAAGAAAACCTAAAAAACGCCATAACGCTATCGCTGTCCTCGAAAAAATTGAAAGAGCCTTACGAAAAGATTATCAGTGTTTACCTACCTTTTCTGCTGATCATCCCCTTCACCAGATGACAAAAATGGAGACGATCCTTTTCCTACAAAATAAAGCAGAAGAGATTCGCAACGGATATGCTCGAAAACAGTCTAAATTATGTTGGTTATGGAGAAAAATTTTTAGTAAGAAAAAGCAAGTCGATGCCCTTTACAAAAAAATCGCTGACTTTACACCGCTTACACAAAATGCCCTCCCTATTATCACTGATTGTATTCCAACAATTTTAGAAAACTTGCCTATTAACGATCTGCTATCTTTTGCACAAGTCAATGCACATGCGAAGATTCATGCCGATTTAGCATTGAGGTCGGCCGCCTGTAAGCTCGGATGTAAGGATAAGGACATAAGCCTAGCAAAAAATTACTTACAAAATCTCAATGCAAATCTTCATTTTTTATCAAAACAGGAGTGGAAATATGGATCTGACAATAAAGCTTTCATCCGAGATTTAATTAAACGTGATCGTCGAGGAAAAATATCTATAGAAGAAAGCCTTAACCGTTTGAAGTTATTACCCATTGATGACTTAGCCAAGCTATTTCTTCATGATGCCCCTATTCAACTTCTTAGAAAAGCTATCTTAACGCCTCAAATATCAACGGGAGAGGTGTTTAAAGATAAAAAAACGGCCAACTTTGCCATTTATTTTGCTGTTAAAAATCAGGAAGTTGAAGTCGTGCAATTCTTACTTTCACATGGAGCAGATCCTAACCTAAGCTCCTGGGAATTAATGGGGTTAGGAGGCACACAAAATGAAGGGGCACTATTACCTATTAGTATTAAACAAAACACCCCCCATATTACTCATTTACTTCTTCAAGCTAATGCAACCATCGCTTCAAATTTACTTCATAAAGCAGTTGACGTTCCTAATAATCAGGCAAATATTAAACTCTTACTACAGTATGGAGCAAATATCAATCAGCTAGATGCTGAAGGAGTTCCGGTTATCTTTGTTGCCATAAAAAATAATCATTTTGCAAATGTACGGACATTGATTGAGGAGGGAATCGATCACAATCATATTGAAGAGGCTGTCACAAATCTTTTGCCGTTTGCAGTCGATCATGGCTCTCCCAAAGTTATAAAGTTATTACTCAAACATGTGCCAACCCATACGAAAGCATAAGTTGGCAACGAGGAATCAGTTCCCCACCATTCCTTCAAGTGATAGTAAAGAAAGATATTCCAAAAATGCTTGCCTTCATTGAAAGTGGAATTGATCTTAATTACACTAATGAGGTTGGCCAAGATGCTCTACACATAGCAGTTTCATATGGCACTCCCGAGATCATAGAGGTGTTAATCAAAAATGGAGCTAATCCAAATTTAAAAGATAATAACGGCCTGACCCCACTTGATCTGCTATTAGATGACAATCTGCCTTAGTTCATGCTAGATGATAACCTCGAAGACTTGGGGGATGGCAAGCAAATTGATTGATAGCTATTAAGCGTTTGGATATATATACTCCCCTAAACAACAAATCCAACCCTTCCAAAATACCTACCTAATTTTTTATAAATGTGCTAGGGCTTTTGAGGATTCTTGATAGGTAAGGATGTGATCTAAAGGGTTAATTGATGGAAGAAAAATATTGGACTCTACTATTTGCTCTCATTGCTTTAATATCTGCCTACTTTTTTAGTCAGACCATAAGTGGATTAGTAGGTATTTCAGTTGTTTTAGCTTTCATCGTTTATCTAGCTTTTAGAAGGAATGTTTAATGGACAGGGGGGGGGATGAGGCTCGGCCTCCTTCTGCTCTTTTTCTTACGCTTTAATCACTTTGTCTAATGAAACTATAAACTCTCGTTGATCAATTTTTTGATTAACTCAACATATCTTACCTGAAAAGAAGCACGTCAATCACTTCTATAATCATTAAGAGGCATAGCTGTTACCAATAATTTAATACTTAGCTTAACCACTTTATTACTTGTATTTTATAAAACAATTGAAGTATAATACTAAAAACAATTATACATATATAATGATATGACAAGTAGCGCTTATTATGATGTTTCTTTAAATACTCAAAATTTTTCAATCAGCGAATCCACGACTAAGCCTAAGAAACGTCATTATGCTGTTGCTTCCCTCAAAAAAATTGAAAAAGTTTTAAGAGAAGGCCTTCAATATTCTTCTGCCTTCCCTGATGGACATCGCCTTGCTCAAATGACTCATACTGATTCCGTGCTTTTCCTTAAAAACAAAGCTCTGGAAATTTGCAATGGATATGTAGATAAGCAATCTAAACTCTGTTGGTTGTGGAGAAAAATTTTTAGTAAACGAAAACAGGTCGAAGCTCTTTACAACCATATTAAGCAACTAACCCCTCCTACAACGGATGCATTACCTCTTAATAATGACTGTCTTGTTTACTTATTCGACTTTTTAGACACCACTTCTTTAGGAAACCTTTATGCCGTCAACAGAGATGCCAAAGGTAGAGCATCTTACCAGATATTAACTTTAGCGAAAAAATATGGCTATCAAGGTAACGACATTAGAGAAGCAAAAAAATACTTACAATCTCTTCACCACGAACTACGCTCTTTAGTTAAGAAAAAATGGAAAGGCGAGCCCCCTCAACAAGCCCTTGCCCTTCTTAAAAAATCTATTGTTCATGATAGCCAAGGCGAAATCCAGGTAAAAAATAGTCTGAGTAAACTTCAAAACCTACCCATCGATGATCTAGCTCATATCCTCTCTATTCGTAAATTTCATCTTAGTTGCCCGCACTTGAAAAGAGCTCTGCTAGCCAGCACGCCAGATGACCAATTTACCAATTTAGAACTAGCAAACGTGATTTTTTTTAAGGCTATTAAATTTAATGATGTTGACACGATCCGTTTTTTACATAAACATGGCGTAGATATCAATCAGTGTGATAACGAAAAAAATGCCCCCCTTCACTACGCCTTATCTAGGGCATGGTACGATAGAGGTAAACCCCTTGTCTTATCTGGGACATGGCAGGGTAAAGATGCCGATAGGCGTTTTCAAACGGTGAAAACTCTCATTGAATCAGGAGCAACTATTCACGATGATATGCGTGAACAAGAAGCTTTGGAAATGGCCGTAGCCCACTGCAGTTCAGAAGTAGTGGAACTTTTCTTGGCAAACATGAATCAGCTGCCTACTTCTAGTTGGGATCTAGCCCATCTCCTTGAATTGGCAATTAAATCTAGACAATCCGAAAAAGTTCTTGCCATTCTCAACATGGGAGGTAACTCTGAATGGGGCGTTCGTATTAATCTACGTCTTACAAACCCAAAATTAATGAATAGCCCAAAATTATTAGACGTAGGAATTGAATATGGAGTACACCCTGTAAGCGGCGTCCATGCTATCGTCAAACAAAATGTCCCAGAATTACTAGAACGATTAACCCTTCAATATGGAATCAAGCTTCGGGGCATATCTATCCCAAAAGATAGCATCCAAGAGGTTCTCGAACTACTATTCAAACATGGGCTCGAGCACACTCACTACAGCGGGCCCTGATGATGAAGTGCACAGTAGAACAATCATCAATTTGTTGATCAAGCCTGGAACAAATCGAAATTTAAGAAATCATTACGAACTTACCCCTCCTTTGCCAGATTTTTTTTGAAAACATAATTCGTTGAATTCCAACGATAAATAAGCCTACGCGTCAATAAATTGGCGTTTCATCATCATGTTTAGAAGTCGCTCAATTAATGATCCGAGGCTTTAGTACACTTTTCATAATGATCGCTACAACCTGTCAGGAAATGAACAACATCAACAGCTATAGCTATAGCTTTTTATAAAGTTCATAGTTTGCCTGTCCCACTTTCCAAATGGCATATCTTTGCAAAGTCAACGTCTAGTCGTTACATTACACTTCAACAGTTATATTGTGCTTTGCTGAAAGCATAGCTTTTAGCTAATCGATTAAATTTAGCATCGTAGACTTCAAGACGAGACAGTTGTCTTTCTTTATACTTGGAGTTGCCCCTTTAAAACCGGACCACTAGCTTGCCATTTTTAATTTTCTTAAATACTCTCTTGGGGAGAGCATATTTAAAGCCTTATGAGGG